>NZ_JBSFDD010000010.1:0-253577 GCF_053593715.1 Streptomyces sp. NPDC002125
GGCATGACGATGTTCCGCATGCCGATCTTCACCTGGAACGTCCTGCTGACCGGTGTCCTGGTCCTGCTGGCCTTCCCGGTGCTGGCCGCCGCGCTCTTCGCGCTGGAGGCGGACCGTAAATTCGGTGCGCACATCTTCGACGCGGCCAATGGCGGCGCATTGCTCTGGCAACACCTCTTCTGGTTCTTCGGCCATCCAGAGGTGTACATCATCGCGCTACCATTCTTCGGAATTATTTCCGAAATCATCCCGGTATTCAGCCGCAAGCCGATGTTCGGCTACATCGGTCTGATCAGCGCGACGATTGCCATCGCCGGTCTTTCGGTGACGGTGTGGGCCCACCACATGTATGTCACCGGTGGCGTGCTATTGCCGTTCTTCTCCTTCATGACGTTCCTCATCGCGGTACCGACCGGTGTGAAGTTCTTCAACTGGATCGGCACGATGTGGAAGGGGTCGTTGTCCTTCGAGACACCGATGCTCTGGTCGGTCGGCTTCCTGATCACCTTCGCCTTCGGTGGTCTGACCGGCGTGATCCTGGCGTCGCCGCCGCTGGACTTCCACATCTCCGACTCGTACTTCGTCGTCGCGCACTTCCACTACGTCGTCTTCGGCACCGTGGTCTTCGCGATGTTCGCCGGATTCCACTTCTGGTGGCCGAAGTTCACCGGCAAGATGCTGGACGAGCGGCTGGGGAAGGTGACGTTCTGGACGCTGTTCATCGGCTTCCACGGCACGTTCCTGGTGCAGCACTGGCTCGGAGCCGAGGGCATGCCGCGTCGTTACGCGGACTACCTCGCGGCCGACGGCTTCACCGCCCTGAACACGATCTCGACGATCTCCTCGTTCGTGCTCGGTCTGTCGATCCTGCCGTTCTTCTACAACGTCTGGAAGACCGCCAAGTACGGCAAGAAGATCGAGGTCGACGACCCGTGGGGCTACGGCCGTTCGCTCGAATGGGCGACGTCCTGCCCGCCGCCCCGGCACAACTTCCTCAGCCTGCCGCGCATCCGCTCCGAATCCCCGGCGTTCGACCTGCACCACCCGGAGATCGCGGCGCTCGAGCAGCTGGATCACCTCTCCGAGGGTGACAAGGTCCTCGTCGGCGGCAAGGAGGACGGCAAGTGAAGATCCAGGGCAAGCTCTTCATCTGGCTCAGCGTCTTCATGCTGGCCATGGCCATCACCTACGGCGTCTGGTCCAAGGAGCCTGTGGGCACCACCGCGCTGGTCCTGTCCTTCGGGCTGACCATCATGATCGGCTTCTACCTGGCCTTCACGGCCAACCGGGTCGACGCGCTGGCCCAGGACAACAAGGAAGCCGATGTCGCGGACGAGGCCGGCGAGGTGGGCTTCTTCTCCCCGCACAGCTGGCAGCCGCTCTCGCTGGCCATCGGTGGAGCCTTCCTCTTCCTGGCCGTCGTCTTCGGCTGGTGGCTGGCCTACTTCTCGGCGCCGCTGCTCCTGATCGGCCTCTTCGGCTGGGTCTTCGAGTACTACCGGGGCGAGAACCGCACCCAGTAGGACACGCCGTCCAAGGACGCACAGCACCCGTACGGGGGCCCGGTCCGCTCAGCAATGAGCGGACCGGGCCCCCGTTTGCAGTCACTGAACGCGCTGGATCGGATGAATCTTCTTAGCGTGGGTTCATGAACCACACGCCGAGCATCCGCGCCGTAGTGAGCTGCACTCTGCTGGTCGTGACCCTGGTTGCAGGTGCGACCGCCTGTGGCGAGCCCGATGGTGATCCGCTGTCGCTGAAGCCCTACGACGCGGCCGACCTCATCTCCTTCAACGGTCCGGCCGAGAACAAGAAGGCCGACCCCGACACCCCCCTCGAAGTCACCGTCAAGGACGACGACGCCAAGATCACGGACGTGACGGCGGTCGACACCGAGGGCCGGCACCTGGCCGGCGAGCTCGACGCCGACGGGAAGCGGTGGCACTCCACCACCTCGCTCGCCGCCGGCACCCGATACACCGTCAAGATCTCCACCGAGAACGGCGACGGCGCCCCCGGCAGCCGTACCTACGCCTTCGGCACGGACTCGCCCAAGAAGCTCCTGAACGTCTCCCTGGGCCCTCAGGCGGGCACCTACGGCGTCGGACAGCCCCTCACAGCGGAACTCAGTGCTCCGGTCAACGGCAGGGCGGCCAGGGCCACCGTGGAGCGCGGGCTCCAGGTCCGGTCGACCCCCGCCGTCACCGGCTCCTGGTACTGGGTCGACGCCAAGACGCTGCACTACCGGCCCAAGGAGTACTGGCCGGCCGACGCCACCATCGACGTCCGCAGCAACCTCAAGGGCATCAAGGTCACCGACGCCCTGCACGGCGCCGAGACGAAGCCCCTGAAACTCACGACAGGCGACCGGATAGAAGCGATCACCGACGCCTCCGACCACTCCATGACCGTGCTGCGCAACGGCGAAGTGATCAACACCATCCCGGTCACCACCGGCAAGCCCGGCTTCGACACGCGCAACGGCGTCAAGGTCGTGCTGGCCAAGGAGCAGTTCGTACGTATGCGCGGTGAGAGCATCGGCATCGCGGCCGGCTCCTCCGAGTCCTACGACCTGCCGGTCTACTGGGCGACCCGCGTCACCTGGAGCGGCGAGTACGTCCACGCGGCGCCCTGGTCCACGGGCTCGCAGGGCAACGCCAACGTCAGCCACGGCTGTACGGGCATGAGCACCGCCGACGCCCAGTGGTTCTTCGAGACCGTGCGGGAGGGGGACATCGTCAAGGTCGTCGGCAGCGACGGCGAGACGATGACCCCGTTCGACAACGGCTTCGGCGACTGGAACCTCGCCTGGGACGTCTGGCAGAAGGGCAGCGCCCTGCACGGCGGCGGCACGCCCGACACGGGCACCGGCGTCCAGACGGCGCGGCTGCGCCCCCAGGTCTGATCCGGCCCGGAGTGCGCAGCGCCTCGCCAGGACACCGCGAAGGGGATCGGGGCCCCTTCGCCCCCGGGCCCTCAGGCCTCCACGGAGAGCCTGTGGCGCAGGAGAGACGCCAGGGCGTCCGAGAAGTCGACCGGGTCGACCGGATGCGTCACAGCGGCGTCCGCACGGCTCCACGTGGCCAGCCAGGCGTCCTGGGGCCGCCCGATCAGCAGCAGCACGGGCGGGCAGTCGAAGATCTCGTCCTTGATCTGCCTGCAGACGCCCATACCGCCCGCGGGGGCCGTCTCGCCGTCCAGCACGCAGACGTCGACACCGCCCCGGTCCAGCGCGCTCAGGACGGCCGGCAGGGTGGCGCACTCCAGGAACTTCACCGGCGGCACGTCCGCGGCAGGCCTGCGCCCGGCTGCCAGCCTCACCTGCTCACGGGTGTTGGCGTCGTCGCTGTAGACCAGGACCGTGGCGGTCGGCTGCATTGTTCCTCCGTGACGTCTGTGTCTTCGGGGCTCTCGGGGCATGAACCGATGGGCGGATCGTACTCCGGCGGACAGCCTGTCAGCACCGGTAAAGGCAGCGATTCGATGGGCCGTTCGGTGAGGACACACGCCGCTGACACACCGAACGGCACCCCCCGGAGTGAGGGCGGGATAAGCGACCGACATAATGTCGGTCGTGGCGACAGCAACGACAGTAGAAACCGGGCACGCGCACCCGTCGGTCAATCGGCCGAACCTCACCAGCGTCGGAACCATCATCTGGTTGAGTTCCGAGCTGATGTTCTTCGCGGCCCTCTTCGCGATGTACTTCACCCTGCGATCGGTGATGGGACCCGATCACTGGAAGGAGATGGCTCACCATCTGAACTTCCCGTTCTCGGCGACGAACACCACGATCCTGGTGCTTTCCTCTCTCACCTGCCAGCTCGGCGTTTTCGCCGCGGAGCGGGGCGATGTGAAGAAGCTCCGCACCTGGTTCATCATCACGTTCGTGATGGGTGCGATCTTCATCGGAGGCCAGGTCCTCGAGTACACCGAGCTGGTCAAGGAGGCGGGTCTCTCCCTGTCCTCCGACCCGTACGGCTCGGTGTTCTACCTGACGACCGGCTTCCACGGTCTGCATGTGACAGGCGGTCTCATCGCCTTCTTGCTCGTTCTGGGCAGGACATACGCGGCCTCGAGGTTCACCCATGAACAGGCCACCGCGGCCATCGTCGTGTCCTACTACTGGCACTTCGTCGATGTCGTCTGGATCGGTCTGTTCGCCACGATCTACATGATCAAGTAACCGGGCTCGCACCCGCCCATCATCGACGCAGAAGATCCTGACACCGGGGTAATCCGTGAAAAAGCTCTCCGCACGACGACGCCATCCGCTGGCGGCCGTCGTCGTACTACTCCTCGCGCTGGCGGCTACCGGGGGGCTGTACGCCGCGTTCGCGCCTGCGGGTAAGGCGCAGGCCGACGAAACCGCCCAGTCCCTCGCCATCGACGAGGGCAAGAAGCTCTACTCCGTGGGCTGTGCCAGCTGCCACGGATCCGGCGGTCAGGGCACCACCGACGGGCCGTCCCTCGTGGGCGTCGGCTCCGCCGCCGTCGACTTCCAGGTCGGCACCGGACGCATGCCGGCCCAGCAGCCGGGCGCCCAGGTGCCGAAGAAGAAGGTCATCTACAACCAGGCCGAGATCGACCAGCTCGCGGCGTACGTCGCGTCGCTGGGCGCCGGTCCGATCACGCCCACCAAGAGCCAGGTCGACCCCTCGGGCGCCGACGTGGCCAAGGGCGGTGACCTGTTCCGTACCAACTGCGCGCAGTGCCACAACTTCACCGGTGAGGGCGGCGCGCTGACGAACGGCAAGTACGCCCCGAGCCTCGAAGGCGTGAGCCCGAAGCACATCTACGAGGCCATGCAGACCGGCCCGCAGAGCATGCCCTCCTTCCCGGACAGCACCATGCCGGAGCAGGAGAAGAAAGACATCATCGCGTACATCAAGACCGTCAACGGTGATGAGTCCCAGACCCCCGGTGGCCTCTCGCTCGGTGGCCTCGGCCCCGTCAGTGAGGGTCTCTTCGGCTGGATCTTCGGTCTGGGCGGCCTGATCGCCATCGCCGTCTGGGTCGCGGCCCACACCGCTAAGGCCAAGAAGTCATGAGTAGCCAACAGATTCCAGAAGAGCACCTGCCGGTAGAGCAGGGCGCCGCGCACGGCGCGGCAGTGGTCGCGGACGACCCGTTCGCCAACCCGGGACTGCCGGCCCACAAGCCGCGCATCCAGGACATCGACGAACGTGCCGCCAGGCGCTCCGAGCGCGCCGTCGCGTTCATGTTCACGCTGTCCATGCTGGCGACGGTCGGCTTCATCGCCTCCTACGTCATCTTCCCGGTCGACAAGATCGTCTACATCTGGCCGTTCGGGCATGTGAGCGCGTTGAACTTCTCCCTGGGACTGACCCTGGGCGTCGCGCTCTTCTGCATCGGCGCGGGCGCCGTCCACTGGGCGCGCACCCTGATGTCGGACGTGGAGGTCGCCGACGACCGGCACGCCATCTCGGCGGAGCCCGAGGTCAAGGCCAAGGTCATGGCCGACTTCGCGGCCGGTGCCGCGGAGTCCGCGATCGGGCGCCGCAAGCTGATCCGCAACACGATGTTCGGTGCGCTGGCCCTGGTGCCGCTCTCCGGCGTGGTGCTGCTGCGCGACCTCGGTCCGCTGCCGGAGAAGAAGCTCCGGTCCACCCTGTGGGCCAAGGGCAAGCAGCTCGTCAACATGAACACCATGGAGCCGCTGCGTCCCGAGGACGTGGTCGTCGGTTCGCTGACCTTCGCCATGCCCGAGGGCCTGGAGGAGGACGCGCACGACTTCCAGACGCAGATCGCCAAGGCCGCCCTGATGATCATCCGCATCGAGCCGGACAACATCAAGGACAAGCGCGAGCGCGAGTGGGCCCACGAGGGAATCGTGGCCTTCTCGAAGATCTGCACCCACGTCGGCTGCCCGATCAGCCTGTACGAGCAGCAGACGCATCACGTGCTCTGCCCGTGCCACCAGTCCACCTTCGACCTCTCCGACGGCGCCCGCGTCATCTTCGGTCCGGCCGGTCACGCCCTTCCGCAGCTGCGGATCGGTGTGAACAGCGAGGGCAACCTCGAGGCGCTCGGTGACTTCGAAGAGCCCGTCGGTCCTGCCTTCTGGGAGCGCGGATGAGTACTGCGACGGAAACAGAGACCCAGCGCAAGGCGCCCGCCGGTGAGCGGGTCGCCGACTGGGCGGACGGCCGGCTGGGCATCTACGGCCTGGCCAAGGCCAACATGCGCAAGATCTTCCCGGACCACTGGTCCTTCATGCTCGGTGAGATCTGCCTCTACAGCTTCATCATCATCATCCTCACGGGTGTGTATCTGACGCTGTTCTTCAACCCGAGCATGAACGAGGTCGTGTACCACGGCTCGTACGAGCCGATGCAGGGCATCCGGATGTCCGCGGCGTACGCCTCGACGCTGGACATCAGCTTCGACGTCCGCGGTGGTCTCCTGGTCCGCCAGATCCACCACTGGGCCGCGATCATCTTCCTCGCGGGCATGTTCGTGCACATGTTCCGGGTGTTCTTCACCGGTGCGTACCGCAAGCCGCGTGAGATCAACTGGCTCTTCGGTTTCCTGCTGTTCGTGCTCGGCATGTTCACCGGGTTCACCGGCTACTCGCTCCCGGACGACCTGCTCTCCGGTACGGGTGTGCGGTTCACACAGGGCGCGATCCTGTCGATGCCGATCGTCGGTACGTACATCTCGATGTTCCTGTTCGGCGGGGAGTTCCCCGGGACGGAGATCATCTCGAGGTTCTACTCGATCCACATCCTGCTGCTGCCGGGCATCATGCTCGGGCTCGTGGTCGCCCACCTCATCCTGGTGTTCTTCCACAAGCACACGCAGTTCGCGGGTCCGGGGCGTACGAACAAGAACGTCGTCGGCATGCCGCTGCTGCCGGTCTACATGGCCAAGGCCGGAGGCTTCTTCTTCCTGGTCTTCGGCTTCATCGCGATCCTCTCCGCGATCGCCACGATCAACCCGATCTGGGCGCTCGGCCCGTACCGGCCCGACCAGGTGTCCACGGGCGCCCAGCCGGACTGGTACATGGGCTTCGCGGAAGGCTTCGTCCGTGTGATGCCGGGCTGGGAGATCAACCTCTGGGGCCACACGCTGGTCCTGGGCGTGCTCATCCCGCTGGTCCTGTTCGGCGTCGTCCTCGCGGCACTGGCGCTGTACCCGTTCATCGAGTCCTGGATCACCGGGGACAAGCGCGAGCACCACATCCTGGACCGCCCGCGCAACGCCCCGACCCGTACGGGTCTCGGTGTCGCCTGGGTGACGATCTACTTCGTCATGCTCATCGGCGGCGGCAACGACATCTGGGCGACCCACTTCCACCTGTCGCTCAACGCGATCAGCTGGTTCGTGCGTATCGCCTTCTTCGTCGGCCCGGTCCTGGCGTTCGTCGCCACCCGGCGCATCTGCCTCGGCCTCCAGCGCCGCGACAAGGAGAAGGTGCTGCACGGGCGCGAGTCCGGCACCATCAAGCGCCTGCCGCACGGTGAGTTCGTGGAGATCCACGAGCCGCTCGGTCCGGAGCAGCTGCACACGCTCACCGCGCACGAGCAGTACAAGCCGCTCGAGATCGGCCCGACGGTCGACGAGAACGGTGTCGAGCGCAAGCCCTCCACGCTCCAGAAGGTGCGGGCACGGCTCAGCCAGAGCTACTACGGCGAGGACAACCAGATCGCCAAGCCCACTGTCGAGGAGTACAAGGAGATCACCAGCGGCCACGGCCACCACTGATCACCTGAGCTGAACGCCACAGCGGGAGCCCCGTCCATCCGATGGACGGGGCTCTTCGCTGTCCCGGAGCCTCGATAAGGTGGGAGACATCCTTCTATCGGCTGTGGACCCCCAGGAGCGGACCATGAACGTTGTGACCCCGGACGGCGGCGACAGCGTGGCGGACCGTACCTGGCCCGGTGTGCTGACCCCCCTGCTGCGCGGTGAGCACCTGGGCGCGGACGACACCGCGTGGGCCATGGACCGGATCATGAGCGGCGATGCCACGGACGTCCAGATCGCGGGCTTCGCAGTCGCGCTGCGGGCCAAGGGCGAGACCGTGGACGAGGTCGCGGGACTCGTCCGCGCCATGTACGAGCACGCCCACACCATCGACGTGCCCGGCCACACGGTCGACATCGTGGGGACCGGCGGGGACATGGCCAAGACGGTCAACATCTCCACCATGTCGGCGATCGTCGTCGCGGGGACGGGCGCGAAGGTCGTCAAACACGGCAACCGCGCCTCCTCGTCGGCGAGCGGGGCCTCGGACGTGCTGGAGAAGCTGGGCGTCAATCTGGAGCTGACCCCGCAGCGAGTCGTGGCCGTCGCCGAGGAGGCGGGCATCACCTTCTGCTTCGCCGTGAAGTTCCACCCGGCCCTGCGCTATGCCGCGCGGGCCCGCAAGGAGCTCGGCACGCAGACCACCTTCAACATCCTCGGCCCGCTCACCAACCCGGCCAAGGTGCGCTCCCAGGCGATCGGGGTCGCCGACGTGAAGATGGCGCCCATCGTCGCGGGCGTCCTGGCCGGCCGGGGCAACTCCGCGCTCGTCTTCCGGGGCGACGACGGCCTGGACGAGCTGACCACCACCGCGACCTCCCGGGTCTGGATCGTGCGGGACGGGACCGTGCGCGAGCAGGCGTTCGACCCGCGCGACGTCGGCCTCGACCTGGTGCCCGTAGAGGCGCTGCGCGGGGCCGACGCCTCGTACAACGCGGATGTCGCCCGCCGGCTGCTCGACGGGGAGACCGGCCCCGTGCGCGACGCGGTGCTGCTCAACTCCGCAGCTGCGCTGGTCGCGCTGGACCCCGCCGAGTCCACGCTGAACGAGCAGATCGCCGCCAAGATGGCCCTGGCCGCCGGGTCGATCGACTCGGGCGCCGCCAAGAAGGCGCTGGAGCGCTGGGTGGCGGCCAGCAACGCCTGACGGCGCACCGGGTGTGAGCGAGGGCGCAGTCCGCGATACGGACTGCGCCCTTTGCGTGTGCGCGGCGTTGTGGCAAGATGCTGCGCAGGTCATGAGTGACAGCGACTACGGCCCCGGCCCGCTGTCCGGCAACCCTCCGTCCGTGGCGGGGTGCCCCGGGTGAAGACCAGGCCGCAGGCAGCGAGGTCTGCGGCAAGCGCGGGCCCCTCGGCATCGTTGGATGCCACCCCTTGGGGTCCTGGTCCCAGGGAGCCTCTTGTGAGCAAGCGAATGCGATAGGGCTCAACGCCCTTCTCCGCGCACCCTTTTTCCTTTCCTTCCCGTGCCGCAGCGTCCTGTCCGACGCCGGTGCGTGGATTTCGCCTGCCTCTTACGGGAGTTCGCCATGTCTGTCTCCACCGCTGCCGTCGACCAGTCCATTTGTGCGCCTCTGCCGGTTCTCGGTGCGGATGTCACCGTTCCGCTGGTTACCGGCGGAGATGTCACCTACGCGGCACTCGACTACGCGGCCAGCGCCCCGGCCCTCCAGCGGGTGTGGGACGACGTGGCTGCCTACGCCCCGTACTACGGCAGTGTCCACCGCGGCGCCGGCTACCTCTCGCAGCTCTCCACCGACCTCTTCGAGGCCAGCCGCGTGACCGTGGCGGAGTTCCTCGGCTGCCGTGCCGACGACCAGGTGGTCTTCACCCGTTCGACGACCGACTCCCTCAACCTGCTGGCCGCCGCGCTGCCCGCGGACTGCCAGGTGTTCGTGTTCGAGACGGAGCACCACGCCTCGCTGCTCCCCTGGCGGGACGCCCGGGTGAGCTACCTGGACGCTCCTCGGACCCCCGAGCAGGCCGTCGCGACCCTGGAACGCGCGCTGGCCGACCGCGAGCCCCACGGCCCCGCGCTGGTCTGCGTCACCGGCGCGTCCAACGTCACCGGCGAGCTGTGGCCGGTGAAGGAGCTCGCCGCCGCCGCGCACGCCCACGGGGCGCGGATCGTGCTCGACGCCGCGCAGCTGGCGCCCCACCACCCGGTGGACATCGCGGAGCTGGACGTCGACTGGGTCGCCTTCTCCGGGCACAAGCTGTACGCGCCCTTCGGCTCGGGTGTCCTCGCGGGCCGTACGGACTGGCTGCGGGACGCCGAGCCCTACCTCGCGGGCGGCGGCGCCTCCCGCAAGGTCGCCCGGCGCGCCGACGGCGGCGTGGACGTCGAGTGGCACACCAACGCGGCCCGGCACGAGGCCGGCTCGCCCAACGTCATCGGCGTCTACTCCATCGCCGCCGCCTGCAAGGCCCTGACCGAGGCCGGCTTCGACCGCCTGGTCGCGCGGGAGCAGCAGCTGGTCACCCGGGTCCGTGAGGGCCTCGCGGACGTCCCCGAGGTCAAGGTGCTCTCGCTGTTCGGCGACGACGCCCCCCGGGTGGGTGTCATCTCCTTCGTGGTCGAGGGCTGGAACAGCTCGCACTTCGCGGCGGCCCTCTCCGCCGAGTACGGCATCGGGGTGCGCGACGGCCTCTTCTGCGCCCACCCGCTGGTGCGGACCCTGCTCGGCAGCGAGCCGCAGGACCCGGGCGAGTGCGGCGCGCCCGAGGCCGCGCCGGGGGAGAGGTCCCTCAACGCCATCCGGGTGAGTTTCGGCGCCGGTACGCCGGACGAGCACATCGACCGCTTCCTCGGCGCGGTCCGCGAGCTGGTGGCCACGGGCGCCCGCTGGACCTACCGCACGGAGGACGGCCGCTGCGTCCCCGACCGGGGCGCGGCCCAGGTCTGACGACAGCGATACGGCTCCGGCCGGGCGCGGGAGACGGCTCCCGCACCCGGCCGGAGCCGTATGCCGTACGAGGTGGGGTGTACTACGCGTCGAGACCGATGGCGAAGGCCGCCTCGAGGTCGTGCTGCGAGTACGTGCGGAACGCGACATGGGTGTCGGTGGCCTCGACGCCCGGGATCTTGCTGATCCGGCCGGGGATGACATCGGCCAGGTCGTCGTGCCTGGCCACCCGGACCATGGCGATCAGGTCGTACGTACCGGTGACCGAGAAGACCTCGCTGACGCTGTCCAGCGCGGCGATGGCCTCCGCGATCTCGGGAATCCGGTCCACGCTGGTTTTGATGAGAACGATCGCGGTGATCACGGCTGGCTTTCTCCCTCAGTGGCCGTGGCTGGAGACTTCACTCTAGTACCACCCCGGAAACGCACCCAGGCGTAGAGGAAGCCGGCCGCGAAGCCCGCGACGTGCGCGAGGTACGCCACGCCAGGGCCGCTGCCCGCGCTCCGCGCCGCCAGCCACTGCAGGACGAACCAGAAGACGAGGACGATCCAGGCGGGGAAGCGCAGGGGCAGGAAGAACAGGAACGGGAAGAGGCTGGTGACCCTGGCCCGGGGGAACAGATAGAGGAACGCGCCGAGCACCGCCGAGATGGCCCCCGACGCGCCGACCAGTGTCTGATCGGAATCCGCGTGCACCACGGCGTAGGCGACCAGGGCGAAGTAGCCGCACAGGAGATAGAAGAAGGTGAACTCGGCCCGGCCCATGCGTTCCTCGGCCATCGCGCCGAACACGTAGAGGAACAGCATGTTGCCGAGCAGGTGCAGCCAGCTGCCGTGGACGAACAGCGCGGTCAGCGGGGTCAGCAGCGCCCGCGCGGAGCCCTCGGCGAGTTCGCTCGGGATGACGCCCCAGCGTTCGAAGTATCCGGCCTGCGCGGCGAGCAGCGAGTCCGGGCTGCTGCCGTAGACGGGGTTGAAGCCGGAGAGCGGGCTCATCAGGAACACCGCGGAGCAGAGCGCGATGAGCCCGTACGTGACGGGGGCGCCGCCCGCAGAGGCCGCGGTCCCGAGCTCCCTGGCCCGTTCCCGCCAGTCGACTTTCCGCCAATCGGTCACGTACAGAGCATGACGCACCAGTCGAGAACGGGACAGACCGCCTCGCCGTGCCGATAGGTATGCGCAAGGCCGTAGGGTTACCGCAGGACATCCGCAGTTCGACGGCGCACCGCGAGATCGAAGACCTGGGTACGCACAAGACTCGACGAACGATGAAAGAGGACGCAACGATGACGACGGTTCCCCAGCCGACGGACGGGACTCGCTGGCGCTGCACGCTCTGTGGCAACCTCACCCGTTTCGACGTGACGCGCTCCTCCAAGGTCGTGGAGTACGTCCATCTCGACCTGGCCGGGGAGTCGAGTGTCGAGGAGCGCGAGGTCGTCAGTGAGACCATCGAGTCCGTGCGCTGCCGTTGGTGCAACGCGGTGGACCAGATCGAGCTGGTCGACAGGCCGGGAGCCGACTCCTGACGGAGCCGCGCGGACAGACATATTGGGGTTGATGGATGGTGGAGCAGCCGACAGGCGGCGCCGGACCGGCCGACTCGGCCGACGGCACCGCGGAGTCGCTCGACCGTCCCCTGCCCGAGGGCGTGCGCCGCAAGGTGGTGGCGCTGGTCTCGGACGCCTTCGGCGGCCTGACCGTCGGCGAACTCCCCTCCCAGCTCCGTCAGTACGCCCGCTTCACCCCGAGCAGGCGGGCCAAGTTCGCGGGTAACGCGATGGCGGCGGCCCTGGAGAGCGACCCGGTGTTCCGCCGGCGCATCGGCGAACGGGTCGTGCAGACCCAGCCGGAGCTGGCGGACGCGCTGAAGTCCGGGGCGCCGCCCGCCGCGGCGGACCCCGTCGACGTGGCGGCGGCGGCCTATGTGCTGCGGCCGTCCGGCTGGGTCAAGCTGGTGGCCGCGGCCGGCGAGGAGGTCCAGCGGGCTCACGCCGAACGGGCGGACGAGGAGACCCGGCGCGAGCTGGAGCGGCTGCGCGAGGAGCTCGTCCACGCCCGCGACCAGACCAGGGCCGACACCGAGCGGCTGCGCGCGGAGCTGGAGGCGGCCCGCAAGGAGGCCGACTCCCTGCACCGCAAGCTGCGCAGCGCCCTCAGCGAGGTCAAGCGGGGCGAGGCCGCCCTGCGCAAGGCCGGCGCCGAGGCCGACGGGGTGCGGGCCGAGGCCGCGGCACAGGTCTCCGCCGCCGAGAGCGAGTCCCGCAGGCTCAGGGCGCGCCTCGGCGAGGCTGAGGCCTCCGTCGAGGCGGGGCGCCGTGCGGCCAGGGAGGGCCGCTCGGTCGAGGACATGCGGCTGCGGCTGCTCCTGGACACCGTGCTCGACGCGGCCCAGGGACTCCGCCGCGAACTGGCCCTTCCTCCCTCGTCGATCCGACCGGCGGACAGCGTCGACGCGGTGGAGCCCGGCAGGATGTCGCCCAAGGACATTGCGGCCAGGGCCCTTTCGGAGACCGATCCGGCGCTGCTCGACCAGCTGCTCGCCCTTCCGCAGGCGCATCTGATCGTGGACGGCTACAACGTCACCAAGACCGGTTATCCGCAGATGCCGCTGGAGAAGCAGCGGTTGCGCCTGCTGGGCGGTCTGTCGGTCCTCGCCGCCCAGACCGGCGCCGAGATGACCTGCGTCTTCGACGGTGCCGAACTGGCCGTTCCCGTCCTGCTCGCACCGCCGCGCGGAGTGCGCGTGCTGTTCAGCAAGGCGGGCGTGACCGCCGACGAACTGATCAGGCAACTGGCGCGCGCGGAACCGCCGGGCAGACCCGTCGTCGTGGTCTCCACCGACCGTGAGGTGGCCGACGGCGTCGCGAAGGCGGGGGCGCGGCCGGTCGCGTCCGCTCTGCTCCTGAAGCGCCTTTCGCGCGTCTGAGGCGACTTGTGTGGCATGGGCGACTTGCCGGAATTTATGGAACGTACCGTCAACTCATCGCTACACCCAGTGTGATGAAAGTAAAGAAGTGCCTGGTGTGACGAGATTTTGCTCGTGAGGATTTGAACTGATCACAAGATGGTCACTAGGGTCAGGCCTCGAACCTTCGCACGGTTGATCGCCCATCCGGGGTGACGGCGAAGGAACCGCCGAGTCCGTGACGTGCACGGAGCCGGGGAGTCAGACGTATCCCCCACAGCCCGGTAGGCGGCTCGAGGAAGAAGGAGCTCGCCTTCGTGGCGTCCCACCGTCGTCCCAAGCAGCCGAGCCGCACCCGCGTGACCGTGCTCACCGCGACCGCCGCCGCGGCCGTGGCCCTGTCCTCCCAGGCCGCCCAGGCCGACCCCAAGCCGACCAAGAGCGAGGTCAAGGCCAAGGTCGACAAGCTCTACCACGAGGCCGAGGAGGCCACGGAGAAGGCCAACGGCGCCAAGGAGCAGCAGGACAAGCTCAAGAAGCAGGCCGACGCCCTCCAGGACAAGGTCGCCCGAGGCCAGGACGAGCTCAACACCCTGCGCGGCGAGCTCGGTTCGCTCGCCACCGCGCAGTACCGCTCCGGCGGACTCGACCCGTCCGTCCAGCTGCTGCTCTCCTCGGACCCGGACAGCTTCCTCGACCAGGCCTCCGCGCTGGACCAGCTGACGGCCAAGCAGGCCGAGTCGCTGCAGAAGATCCAGGCGAAGCAGCGGACCCTCGCGCAGCAGCGCAAGGAGGCGCAGGCCAAGCTCACCGATCTCGCCGACGTCCGCGAGACGCTGAACGAGAACAAGAAGAAGTACCAGGGCAAGCTGGCCGACGCCCAGAAGCTGCTGAACACCCTCACCGCCGCCGAGCGGGCCAAGATGGCCGAGGACGAGCAGCGCGCCAGCCGCGCCGCCGGTGAGCGGGTCCAGCTCGGCAACGAGGTCCCCGCGTCCGCCCGTGGCGCCGCGGCCCTCCAGGCCGCCTCCACGCAGCAGGGCAAGCCCTACGTCTCCGGCGGCACCGGCCCCAACTCCTTCGACTGCTCGGGCCTGACCCAGTGGGCCTACGCCCAGGCCGGCGTCCAGATCACCCGCACCACGTACACCCAGATCAACGACGGCGTCCGGATCGGCCGCAGCGCCCTAAAGCCCGGCGACCTCGTCTTCTTCAACAACACCTCGCACGTCGGCCTGTACGCGGGCAACAACCAGATCCTGCACGCCCCGAAGCCCGGCACCGTGGTCCGCTACGAGTCGATGGACTACATGGGCACCTTCCAGTTCGGCGTCCGCGTCTGACGCCCGAACGGGCGAATCGCGGCACCCCTCACTGACGCTCCGCCCCGCCGGAGACCACAGGTCACCGGCGGGGCGGAGCTGTATGGTGCGCCCTTCCCCTCCCGGCGTGGTCCTTGGTCAGGATCTAGCCGTCCGGTTACTGTCTGCGCTGCCGCGCAGCTCCCGGTCGTCGGTCCGCCCGCCCCGGGCGGCAGGGGCTGCGCACATCTGCGAACAGCGGAAGGGAGCGCGGCTTCCTGTGGTCTCGCATCGCCGCCCCACCCGGCCCGGCCTCAACCGTGGCATCCGGGCCACCGTCCTGTCCGCCGCCGCGGCCACCGCGGCGGCCACCCTCGGCACCGCGCCGGCGAGCGCACGGCCGGAGGACACCCACGAGTCGGCCAGGGCCACCGTCGACCGGCTGTACGGGGAGGCCGAGCGCGCCACCGAGCTGTACAACGCGGCCCGGGAGAACCTCGGCGCGCTGCGCGGCCGGATCGCCAGGGCCCAGGACGCGGCGGCCAGGACGCAGGAGGACATCAACGAGATGCGGGCGGTGCTCGGCTCGATGGCCGGCGCGCAGTACCGCTCGGGCGGCATCGACCCCTCGGTGGCGCTGCTGCTCTCCTCGGACCCCGACACCTACCTGGACCGGGCCGAGGCCCTGGACCGCGCGGGCGAGCGCAGGGCGCTGACCCTGCACAAGCTCCAACGGGCCCAGCGCAGGATCGCCCAGAGCCGCGCGGAGGCCGCTGCCGCCCTGGCGGCCATGGAACGCGACCGGGAGGCCGTGGCACGCCACAAGCGCACCGTGGAGGGCAAGCTGGACCGGGCGCGGCAGCTGCTCCGCGCCCTGCCCGCGGCCGACCGGGAGTCCCTCGGCCGCGCCTCGCGCTCCGGCCGCTCCCAGGAGTTCCCGGCGGACGCGGCCGGCTCCGCACGCGCCATGGCGGCCCTCATGGCGGCCCGGCAGGCGCTGGGCCGTCCGTACGTCTGGGGCGCCAACGGTCCCGACGGGTTCGACTGCTCCGGGCTGATGCAGTGGGCGTACGCCCGGGCCGGGGTGGGTCTGCCCAGGACCTCGCAGGCACAGCGGTACGCGGGCCGCATGGTGCCGCTCTCGCAGGCCAGACCCGGCGACCTCGTCGCCTACCGCGCCGACGCGAGCCACATCGGGATGTACGCCGGCAACGGGCAGGTCATCCACGCTCCGTATCCCGGCGCCCCGGTGCGCTACGACCCCGTCGGCATGATGCCCGTCTCCTCGGTCACCCGCGTCTGACCGTACGATCGGCTGGATGGCTGTTCGGACGCAGGACGCGCGGCGGGAGCGTACCCGCGGACGGCGCACGGCGGGTGCCGTGCTCGCCGCCCTGCTGCTCGCGCCCGCCTGCGCCGCCCCCGGGGACACCGCGACCGGCCTCACCGTCCAGGAGGTCGGCGCCGCCCTGGACCGCCGCGCCACCGCGCTCATGGAGCACGACACCGCCGCCTACCTGGCCGCGCTCGACCCCCGGGCCACGTCCTTCAGGGCGGCCCAGCGCACCGAGCTGCGCAACCTCGCCGACGTACCGCTGGAGTCATGGGCGTACGAGGTGAAGGGCGTGAGCGGCGAGGGGGCCGGCCGGGTCACCGCGCAGGTCGAACTGCGCTACCGCTTCAAGGGGTACGACAAGGAGCCCATGTCCTCGTCCCGCACGGTGGAGCTGGTCCGCCGGGGCGACGGCGGGAGCTGGTACATATCCGCCGACCGGGCCGCCGACGGCAGCCCGGAGCAGCTCTGGCAGCAGGGCGACGTCGAGGTCGTACGCGGCACCCACAGCCTGGTCCTGGGGGTCGGCCGCCGGCCGGCGGAGCTGCGCCGGATCGCGGACACCGCCGACGGCGCCGTACCGGCCGTCGACGAGGCCTGGCCCGAGCCCTGGACGGAACGGGTGGTGGTGCTCGTCCCGGAGACCGTCGAGGACATGGCGGGGCTCCTCGACTCCCCGACGGCCAGCTACCGGGGCATAGCCGCCGTCACCACGGGCGAGGTGGGAGGCGGCGGCCGGGCGCCCGCGGACCGGGTGATCGTCAATCCGCAGGCCTACGGCATGCTCGGCGACTTCGGGCAGCGGGTCGTCCTCACCCACGAGAGCACCCATGTGGCGACCCGGGCCCACACGTCGGCCGCCACCCCGGTCTGGCTCTCCGAGGGCTTCGCCGACCTCGCCGCCTACCGCCAGGAGAGCCGCACCGCCCAGGAGATCGCACCGGAGCTCACCGAGGCGGTCAGGAGCGGCGACCTGCCCGCGGAGCTGCCCGCCGACGAGGACTTCGGCTTCGGCGGCGACGCGGAAGGGCTCTCGCGGGCGTACGAGAGCGGCTGGCTGGCCTGTGAGCTGATAGCGCGGGACTGGGGCGACGAGGCGCTGGTCGCCTTCTACAAGGCCGTGGGGAGCCGTTCCGAGCGGGACGGGGCGGTGGAGCACGCCATGCAGTCGGTGCTGGGCACCACACCCCAGGACTTCACGGCGCGCTGGCGGGAGTATCTGAGCGACCGGCTCGGCTGACCGGATCCGGGGAGGCGGGCTCCGCTCGCGCCCCCGGCACGGTCTCCCGCCACAGCCGGAGCCCGGCGATCAGCGTCGCGGCGACCAGCAGACCGTTGCGTACGGCCATGAGCGCCACGCCCTCCGCGTCGCTCGCCACCACGTGCGCGAAGCCCAGCGGGAACTCCAGCAGGGTGACCCCGGTGGCCACCAGGACCAGGCACGCGGGCAGCGCCATCCGGCTGCCCCGGAACACCAGGCACACCGCGCCGACGCCGAGCGGCCACACCATGTACTGGGGGCTGATGACGCGGCTGGTCACCGTGAACAGCAGCACCGCGGTGAACGCCGCGTCCGCCGAGGTGTGGACCGCGAACGTACGGGCCCGCAGCCGCCACATCAGCAGCCAGCCGAACGCGAGCACGCTCAGCGCCAGGGCCAGGGTGCTCACCAGCGCGACATGCGGACCGGCGAACTCCATCGAGCCGTACCGCAGCTCCACCCGGCCCTCCCAGCCGAACTGCCGCGCCACATGGAAGACCAGCGCGCCCAGCGACTCGATCTCCAGCCCCCGGTCGCGCTGGAACGTCAGGAACGCGAACGCGCCCGGCACCACCACCGCCGAGGCCAGGACCAGCACGGCGGCCGTCACCGCCGCGGCACCCCAGGACCGCCGCGTCGCCCGCCCGCGGGCCGTGCCCACCAGCACCAGCACCGGCCACACCTTCAGCAGCGCGCCGAAGGCGGCCAGCGCCCCCATCACCCTGGGGTGCCGCACGCCCGCGAGCAGCGCGGTCACCGCGACGGCCGTCACCATCAGGTCGTACCGGGCGTAGACCGTCGGCCCGAGCAGCGGCACACCCGCCACCCACAGCCAGGCGCCGGCGTTCCGGGCACCGGGCCGGCTGCCCGCGTACAGCAGCAGCCCCAGGACCAGCGCGTCGCAGAGCAGCACGAGGACGAAGAAGGCGGAGGCGTACTCCAGGAAGGGCAGCAGATCCGGCGAGAGCATCGCGAGCGCCGCGGCAGGCGGGTACTGCCAGGTGACGTCGTCCAGCGGATACGAACCTGCGCGGAACACCTCGTACCAGCCGTGATAGATCACCGAGACATCGCTGGTGACATCCGGGCCCGGCACCGTGAACACCTTGAAGACGCAGAGCAGCAGCACCGCCCGGGTCAGGCCCCACACGGCGAGGGACAGAATCCGGCCCCCCTGGCCACCCCTGCCCGTCCTGACCGTCATGCAGGCCATGATGCAGGTCCAGGCTGTGCGGGAGCCGTCAGGCAGGGCCGTCGAGGCGCCCGGTACTGTCGGCGGCGATGGACAAGACCCTGATCGTGACGAACGACTTCCCGCCCCGCCCCGGCGGCATCCAGGCCTTCCTGCACAACATGGCGCTGCGCATGGACCCCGAGCAGCTCGTCGTGTACGCGTCGACCTGGAAGCGCGGTGCGGAGGGCGCGGAGGCCACCGCCGCCTTCGACGCGGAACAGCCCTTCACCGTCGTACGCGACCGTACGACGATGCTGCTGCCGACCCCCCGGGTGACCCGGCAGGCGGTCCGGCTGCTGCGCGAGCACGGATGCTCCTCCGTGTGGTTCGGCGCCGCCGCACCGCTCGGGCTCATGGCGCCCGCGCTGCGCAGAGCGGGCGCCCGCCGGATCGTGGCCACCACGCACGGCCACGAGGCCGGCTGGGCCCAGCTGCCCGCGTCCCGGCAGCTGCTGCGCCGCATCGGCGAGGGCACGGACACCCTCACCTATCTCGGCGAGTACACCCGCTCCAGGATCGCTGCCGCGCTCACCCCGGAGGCCGCGGACCGGATGGTCCAGCTGCCGCCCGGCGTCGACGAGAAGACCTTCCACCCGGCCTCGGGCGGGGACCGGATCAGGGCCGGGCTCGGACTCGCCGACCGGCCCGTCATCGTGTGCGTGTCACGGCTCGTCCCGCGCAAGGGCCAGGACACCCTCATCCTCGCCATGCCGGCCGTCCTGGCCCGGGTGCCGGACGCCGTCCTGCTGATCGTGGGCGGCGGCCCCTACGCCGGGCAGCTGAAGAAGCTGGCCGCCGAGACCGGCGTCCAGGACTCCGTCCGCTTCACCGGGCCGGTGCCCTGGGAGGAGCTGCCCGCGCACTACGGCGCGGGCGACGTGTTCGCCATGCCCTGCCGCACCCGGCGCGGCGGACTCGACGTGGAGGGCCTCGGCATCGTCTACCTGGAGGCGTCGGCGACCGGGCTGCCCGTCGTCGCGGGCGACTCCGGCGGAGCGCCCGACGCCGTGCTCGACGGCGAGACCGGATGGGTGGTGCGGGGCGGCTCCGCCGAGGAGTCCGCCGACCGGATCGTCACCCTGCTCCAGGACCCCGAGCTGCGTCGCCGGATGGGGGAACGGGGCCGGGAGTGGGTCGAGGAGAAGTGGCGCTGGGACCTGCTCGCCGAGAAGCTCAGGACGCTGCTCTGACATCTCGGCACGGGCCGGGGAAGCGGCTCGGACGACCACGAGGAGGGGGCCCGTACCTGGTCAGGTACGGGCCCCCTCCTCGTCAGGCGGGTGCGGGCTCAGCCGCGGTAGATCGACTCGACCTCGTCCGCGAAGTCCTTCGCCACGACGTTGCGCTTCAGCTTCAGCGAGGGGGTGATGTGGCCCGCCTCCTCGGTGAACTGTGCGGCCAGGATGCGGAACTTGCGTACCGACTCCGCCTTGGAGACCGCCGCGTTGCCGTCGTCCACGGCCCGCTGCACCTCGGCCAGCAGGTCGGGGTCCTCGCGCAGCGACACCGCGGTCGACCCGGCGGGCTTGCCGTTCTCCTCGGCCCAGCGGGAGAGGAACTCCTCGTCGAGGGTGAGCAGCGCGCCGACGAACGGACGCCCGTCGCCGACCACCATGCACTCGGCGACCAGCGCGTGCGCGCGGATCCGGTCCTCGATCACCGCGGGGGCGACGTTCTTGCCGCCCGCCGTCACGATGATCTCCTTCTTGCGGCCCGTGATCGCGAGGTAGCCGTCCTCGTCGAGCGTGCCGATGTCACCCGTGTGGAACCAGCCGTCCGCGAGCGCCTCGGCCGTCGCCGCCTCGTTCTGCCAGTAACCGGTGAACAGGTGCTCGCCGTGCAGCAGCACCTCGCCGTCGTCGGCGATCCGCACCACCGAACCCGGCAGCGGCTGGCCGACAGTGCCGATCTTCTGGCGGTCCCACGGGTTGAAGGCGGTGGCGGCGCAGCTCTCGGTGAGGCCGTAGCCCTCCAGCACCGTGAAGCCGATGCCGCGGAAGAAGTGACCGAGCCGCTCGCCCAGCGGCGCGCCGCCGGAGATCGCGTACTCGCCGCGACCGCCGAGCACGGCCCGCAGCTTGCTGAACACCAGCTTGTCGAAGACCTTGTGCTTGACCTTCAGGCCCACCGAGGGGCCCTGCGGCGTGCCGAGCGCGCGGCTGTAGGCGATCGCCGTGTCGGCGGCGCGGTCGAAGATCTTGCCCTTGCCGTCGCCCTGCGCCTTGGCGCGCGCCGAGTTGTAGACCTTCTCGAACACCCGGGGCACCCCGAGGATCAGCGTCGGCCGGAAGGATGCCAGCTCATCGGTGAGGTTCTTGATGTCCGGCACACAGCCGAGCTTGATCGGGGCCATCACGGAGGCGACCTCGACCAGCCGTCCGAAGACGTGCGCGGTGGGCAGGAAGAGCAGGACGGAGCACTCGCCGGTACGGAAGAGGGGCTTCAGCCGCTCCACGATGTTGCCGCACTCCGCGAAGAAGCTGCGGTGCGTCAGCACACAGCCCTTGGGGCGGCCGGTGGTGCCCGAGGTGTAGACGATGGTCGCCGGGTCGTCGGCCTTGGCACTCACCATGCGCAGGTCCAGCGTCTCGTCGGAGACTCCGTTGCCGGCCGCCACCAGCTCGCCGACCGCGCCCCGCTCGATCTCCCAGACGTGCTGGAGGGCGGGGAGCCGGTCGCGCACGGAGGCGACGGACCGTGCGTGGGTGTCGCTCTCGACGACGACCGCGACGGCGCCCGAGTCGCCGAGTATCCACTGGACCTGCTCGGGGGAGCTGGTCTCGTAGACCGGCACGGTCACCGCGCCCGCGCTCCAGATGGCGAAGTCCAGCAGGACCCACTCGAAACGGGTGCGGGACATGAGCGCGACCCGGTCGCCGGGCTGGATGCCCGAGGCGATGAGGCCTCTGGCGGTGTCCCTGACCTCAGCGAGGAACTGGGTCGCCGTGACGTCGGTCCAGACGCCGGCCACCTTCCGGCTCATCACCGCGACGTCGGGATGCTGAGCGGCGTTGCGGCGGATGAGATCCGTCAGGTTGCCGTCCGTAGGGACCTCGTACAGGGCCGGAAGGCTGAACTCGCGCAAGACTGCTGCTCCTCATCGGGCTCCGGTTCCACGGCTCTGTGCGACGCACCGGATAGGTCCAAGACTGGCAGATGCTCAGTGGGGTGAGCACGACTGGACTGGCGGGACGTTACCCACCGGTAGACGGTTCCCGAAAGGGGGTTCCGGCCAGATGTCTCATGCATCACACATATCGGCGGTCCTTCGGCGCACATTAGTCCACCCGTGTCCCGATCCGGAAGTAACCGCAGGTCCGGCGGCCTCTACCCAGAGCGCCGCCCGGCGACCTAGGGTGATCCGCATGCGAGCCGGCGAACCGCGCGATCCACACACAATCACCACTCGACGGACACGCGTCCACGTCGTCAGCGACGTGCACGGCAACACGGACGCGCTGGCGCGCGCCGGGGACGGCGCGGACGCGCTGATCTGTCTGGGCGACCTGGTCCTCTTCCTCGACTACGCAGACCATTCGCGCGGGATCTTCCCCGATCTCTTCGGCAGGGAGAACGCGGACCGCATCGTCGAGCTGCGCACCGCGCGGCGGTTCGAGGAGGCGCGGGCCTTCGGACGTGAGCTCTGGGCGGGCCGGGACCGTAATGCCGCGATCCTGTCCGCCGTACGCAAGCAGTACGCCGAGATGTTCGCGGCCATGCCCACCCCCACCTACGCCACCTACGGCAACGTCGACGTGCCCGCGCTCTGGCCCGAGTACGCCCATGCCGGTACGACCGTGCTGGACGGAGAGCGTGCGGAGATCGGCGGCCGGGTCTTCGGGTTCGTCGGAGGCGGCCTCAGGACGCCGATGAACACCCCGTACGAGATCAGCGACGAGGAGTACGCCGCCAAGGTCGAGGCGCTCGGACCGGTGGACGTCCTCTGCTCGCACATCCCGCCCGAGGTCCCGGAACTGACCTACGACACCGTCGCGCGGCGCTTCGAGCGTGGCAGCCGCGCGCTCCTGGAAGCCATCCGCCGCACCCGTCCCCGCTACGCGATTTTCGGCCACGTCCACCAGCCGTTGGTCCGCCGGATGCGCATCGGTGTCACCGAGTGCGTCAACGTCGGACACTTCGCCTCGACAGGGCGGCCCTGGGTCCTGGAGTGGTGAGCGACACGGCCACCGGCCAGGGGCCGGGGCGCGGGCGGGGCGGCGGTGGACACGCGATAGCCTGCACACGGCAGGCCTCTGCCGAACGCGACCGGTACACCGCACTGGAGGGCCACGGCGATGGCTGAACACACCAGCTCGAGCATCACGATCGAGGCGGCACCGGCCGACGTCATGGGAGTGATCGCCGACTTCGCCCGCTATCCGGAGTGGACGGGCGAGGTGAAGGAGGCCGAGATCCTGGCCACCGACGACCAGGGACGCGCCGAGCAGGTCCGCCTCGTCCTGGACGCCGGAGCGATCAAGGACGACCACGTCCTCGCGTACACCTGGAACAGCCCGTACGAAGTCGGCTGGACCCTCGTCAAGTCCCAGATGCTGCGCGCGCTCGACGGCAGTTACGCGCTGGCGCCGCTGGGCGACGGTGACCGCACCGAGGTCACCTACCGGCTCGCCGTCGACGTCAAGATCCCGCTCCTCGGCATGATCAAGCGCAAGGCCGAGAAGGTCATCATCGACCGCGCCCTCGCCGGTCTGAAGAAGCGCGTCGAGTCCGTCCCGAAGGCCTGACCGCGTGCGTACGGTCCTCGTCACCGGCCCCGGCGGCGCGGGCCGTACCACCGTCGCCGCGGCGACCGCGCTCGACTCGGCCCGCGGCGGCCGGCGCACACTCCTGGTCTCCGCCGATGCCGTACCCGGTTTCCCCGCGGGTCCGGGACCCGCGGAGGTCACCGAGCGGCTCTCCTACGCCCGGGTCGACTCCGCCGCACACTTCCGCGCCGAACTCATCGAGCTCCAGGACCGGGCGTCCGGGGTGCTCGACCTGCTCGGCGCCAACCGGCTGGACGGCGAGGAGCTCACCGAACTGCCGGGCAGCGCGCAGCTCGCCCTCCTGCACACCCTGCGCCGGGCGGCCGACGGGGACTGGGCGCGGGAGGGCTACGAGGTCCTCGTCGTCGACCTGCCCCCGCTGACCGAGGCTCTCGCCCTGCTCACACTGCCGGCACAGCTGCGCCGCTATCTGCGCCGCCTCCTGCCCAGGGAACGCCAGGCCGCCCGCGCCCTGCGCCCCGTCCTCGCCCAGCTGGCCGGGGTCCCCATGCCCGCCCAGTGGCTGTACGAGGCCGCCGCGCGCAAGGATGCCGAACTGGCCAGCGTCGAGGCCCTGATCGAGGACGGCGCGACCACCGTGCGGCTGGTCGCCGAGCCGGGACCTGCCGGTGAGGAGGCCCTGAGCGCGGCCCGCACCGGGCTCGCCCTGTACGGACTGCGCACCGACGCCGTCGTGGCCTCCCGGGTCCTGCCCCGCCACTCCGCCGACCCCTGGTTCGCCGATCTCGCCGCCCGGCAGGAGAAGACCCTGGACCACTGGCACCAGGAGTGGGCGCCCGGCACCCCCGTACACGAGAGCGCCCACCTCGGCCGGGAGCCGCGCACCCTCGACGACCTGGCACTTCTCGCGGACGGCCGTGCCCCCGACGACCGGGCGCCCGGCCGCGCCGAGGACCCCTGGTGGACCGAGGACGCGGGGGACGGTGTGATCGCCTGGTGCCTGCCGCTGCCCGGGGCCGCCAAGGAGGACCTCAGGCTCGTCCGGCGCGGCGACGAACTGCTCCTCACCGCAGGTCCGTTCCACCGGATCCTGCGCCTGGAGTCGGCGCTGCGCCGCTGCACCGTCTCCGGGGCGGCACTCACCGACGGCGTTCTGCGTGTCCGGTTCACACCTGATCCCGCGCTCTGGCCCCGGACACAATGAACGGGGTACCACCGTTCGGGTAACGTCGGTAGTACGTGGCCCCCACGGCCACGCAGACAACCGCGCCGCAGGAGTCCGCCATGAGTGAAGCCACCGATCGTCCCGTCGACGACGACGCGTGGGCGGAGGCCTGCGCCGAGGACCTCGAAGCGGAGAAGGCCCGCCGGCGGGCGGAGTACGGACAGCAGCCGGGTTCCGCCGCCGAGGAGCTGCGCAAGCTGATCGACGCGGTGGCCGACAAGGTCTCCTCGCTCCAGTCGCCGCTGCTCGGCATGGCCGCCCAGGGCACCGTGCGGCAGGTGATCCGTCAGGCCAAGTCGGCGGTCGAGCCCGTCATCGAGCGCAACCCCGAACTCTTCGACCATCTCGCCGCCGCCGGGAACGAGCTCCTGGCCGCCTACCGCTCCGCCGTCGAGGGCCAGGAAGGCCGCTGGACCCGGGGGACCGAAGGCGCCGGAGGCACCGGAAGCACCCCCGGTTCCACGAAGAAGGCGGCCGAAGACCCCTCGGACCCGCGCGACGAGGGCACCGGCGGCAGCGAACACATCGACCTGGACTGACCCGGGACAGGAAATACCCGTCCCCGGCTCGGGTACGGTTGGCCGTAGCGGGGCTCGACCGAAACTGAGGGATTCATGGGACTCACCATCGGCGTCGATATCGGCGGCACGAAGATCGCGGCTGGAGTGGTCGACGAAGAGGGCCGGATCCTCTCGACGTTCAAGGTATCGACCCCGCCGACGGCCGAAGGCATCGTGGACGCGATCAGCGCTGCCGTGGCCGGAGCGAGCGAGGGACACGACGTCGAGGCGGTCGGCATCGGCGCGGCCGGATATGTCGACGACAAGCGCGCCACCGTGCTGTTCGCACCGAACATCAACTGGCGCCACGAGCCGCTCAAGGACAAGGTCGAGCAGCGCGTCGGCCTTCCCGTCGTCGTCGAGAACGACGCCAACGCGGCGGCCTGGGGCGAATACCGCTTCGGCGCCGGCCAGGGCCACGACGACGTCATCTGCATCACGCTCGGCACCGGCCTGGGCGGCGGCATCATCATCGGCAACAAGCTGCGCCGGGGACGCTTCGGTGTGGCGGCGGAATTCGGTCATATCCGGGTCGTCCCGGACGGGCTGCTCTGCGGCTGCGGCAGCCAGGGCTGCTGGGAGCAGTACGCCTCAGGGCGCGCGCTCGTGAGGTACGCGAAGCAGCGCGCCAACGCCACCCCGGAGAACGCCGTGATCCTGCTGGGACTCGGCGACGGCTCCGTGGAGGGCATCGAGGGCAAGCACATCAGCGAGGCCGCCCGGCAGGGCTGCCCGGTGGCCGTCGACTCGTTCCGTGAGCTGGCCCGCTGGGCCGGAGCCGGACTGGCCGACCTCGCCTCGCTCTTCGACCCGTCCGCCTTCATCGTCGGCGGCGGCGTGTCGGACGAGGGCGAGCTGGTCCTCGACCCGATCCGCAAGTCGTTCCGGCGCTGGCTGATCGGCGGCGAATGGCGGCCGCACGCCCAGGTCCTCGCCGCCCAGCTGGGCGGCAAGGCCGGTCTCGTGGGCGCGGCGGACCTGGCGCGCCAGGGCTGACCTCCACCACGGCATGTCCGACGCCCGTCGCGCCCTCCGGGGAGCGGCGGGCGTCCGTCGTATCGTGCCTTCCATGGTCACCATGCCTATGCCGCTGCCCGACTCCCGTACCGAGCCGGACGGTTCGGCCGTCATCCGGGTGCTCAGCTACAACGTCCGCTCGCTGCGCGACGACACCGAGGCTCTGGCCCGCGTCATCAGCGCCTGCGCCCCCGACCTGGTGTGCGTCCAGGAGGCGCCGCGCTTCTTCCGCTGGCGCAAGGCGGCGGCCCGGCTCGCCGCGATGACCGACCTGGTGATGCTCAGCGGCGGTGCCACCGCGGCCGGGCCGATGCTGCTCTGCTCGCTGCGCGCCACGGTGGAGCGGACCGAGGACGTCCTGCTGCCGCTCACCCCTGGGCAGCACCGGCGCGGTCTGGCCACGGCGGTGGTACGGATCGCGGGGGCGCGGCTCGGTGTCGTGAGCTGCCATCTGAGCCTCCAGCGTGAGGAACGGCGGGCTCAGGCGGGGATGCTGCTGGACCGGGTCGAGGCGATGGGTGTCCGGCACGCCGTGGTGGCGGGCGACCTCAACGACGTACCGGAGGGGAACGCGTTCCGGCGGCTCGCCGGGCGGCTCCAGGACTGCCGGACGGTGCGGCCGTGGGGCGGCGAGAACACCTTCCCGCCCGACGCGCCGCGCAAGCGGATCGACGCGGTGTTCGCGACCGACGGCATCGAGGTGCTCGGCTGCGGCGTTCCCGCCGAGCTGCCGGGCATCACGGCCACCGACCTGCGGGCGGCCACGGACCACCTGCCCGTACTGGCCGCCCTGCGGGTACCGGCGGGGGAGTGAACGGCCGGGGGCGGCGGTCCGGTCCCGCCTCGTTCCGCCACGCGCCGGGCAGGACCCGGGCGCCGGGCAACCTGACGCCTGGCGGCGCCCGGCGTCCGGCGCCGGGCGGGGCTCCGGCGCCGGGCGGGGCTCCGGCGCCGGGCGGGGCTCCGGCGTCCGGCGGGGCTCCGGGGCCGGGCGGGGCGCCAGCATCCGGCGGGGCTCCAGGGCCGGGCGGGGCGCCAGCATCCGGCGGGGCGAGGGGGGCCCGGTGGAGCGAGGGGCTTGGCGGCCCGTGCGGCGCGCCCGGCAGAGCTCCGGTACTTGGGCAGGGCGCTGGCACCCGGGCAGGGCGAGGGGGCTGGGTGACCCTCCGTCCCTGCCCGGCTGCCGGGCCGTCCCGGGGTCAGACGACCGCGCCGCGGCCCGGGTCGTCGTCCTCTTCGTCGTCGTGGGGCATGCGTGCCACCAGCGTGGCGAAGCCGCCCAGGAAGCCGCCGATGGAGAGCGTGGTGAGCCACCACGTCATGTCCCACTGCATCAGCACGGCGATCAGCATCAGCACCGGTCCGCCGACGACCGCGAGCCAGGCGAACTTCGCCGCCACATCGGCCTCGGGAAGCGGCGGCGGCTCCGGCGGGACGAAGTGTCCCTCCTCGCTGTCGTCCGGGTCCTCGATGTCGCCCTCGGTGGGCTCCGCCAGGCCGTAGTCACGCGGACCGGCGACCCCCGGCGCGAAGACGACCGAACCGCCGAGCGGCTTCCTCTCCGGCGGTCCGCCGGACGCCTTGCCGCCCGTGCCCTTGTCCGGGTCCTCGCCCGCGCCGGAGTCGGGAGCGGGATCAAGGACATTGAGCTGGTCGTTCTCCAGCAGGGCCAGGTCCTCGATGGACTTGAAGGGCTTGGCCCCCGGCGGGTCCGGCGGCTCCTCGCCGTACCCCGCGACGATCGCCTCCCAGGCGGCGGCCTCGTCGATCGGCCGGGCCCCCTCCGTACCCTCGGGGACGGCCGTCCCCTCCGTGGGGCGCGGTTCGCGCTCCTCGTCACTGCCCGCGCGCTCCGCGTCGTGCTCAGCCACCGGACGTGCTCCCCTTCTTGCCGGCATCGGGTGCGAGGCGGCCGATGAACCGGAAGCTCTCGTCGAAGATCCGCTCCGCATCGTGGTCCAACGTCGCCACGTGGTAGCTCTGTTCCAACAGGATCTCCTCGACGTCCCGGGACGAGACGCGGCTGAGGATCCGGGCCGAGTCGGCCGGCGGGACGACATGGTCCCGCCGACTGTGCAGCAGCACGAGAGGCTGGGTCACCTGGGGAAGATCGGCGTCGACCAGCCGGAAGAACGCCCGGACCGAGTGCGCGGAGTGCAGCGGCACCCTGTCGTAGCCGACCTCCTCGGAGCCCTCCAGGGCGATGTCGCTCGTCAGCCCCTTCGTCGTCCGCACCAGATGACGGGCGACCGGCAGGGCGTACGCGGACAGGCCGTGCACCTTGTTCGCCGGATTCACCAGCACCAGGCCCGCGATCTCGTCCCCGTGCTTCGCGGCGAGGCGCAGCGCCAGGGCCCCCCCCATGGACAGGCCGAAGACGAAGACCCGCGAGCACCGCTCCCGCAGGGCCCGCAGCTCCCGGTCGACCTCGGCGTACCAGTCCTGCCAGCCGGTGACCGCCATGTCCTCCCAGCGCGTGCCGTGTCCGGGCAGCAGCGGGAGGGACACGGTGAGCCCGCGCTCCGCCAGATAGTCGGCCCAGGGGCGCAGCGACTGCGGCGAACCCGTGAATCCGTGACAGAGGAGGACGCCGACCTCTCCGCCCTCGTGGCGGAACGGCTCGGCTCCAGGGAGGACCGGCACCGGGGTCTCCTGTTCATGAAGCGGGCGGGGGTGCGGGGGGTGTGCAAAAGGATTACTTCACCGTACGCGACCGGGCCGACACCGACCAGGGCCGTCACCGCCCGACCGGACGTCAGCTGCCGGGTACGCCTGCGGGGGCCCGGCCTCCCGTGCCGGGCGGGAGGGGCCGCGGCGCCACAGGTTAAGGTCTGTCGGACAGCACACAGGAGGCACCCGAGTTGATCTACGGCGCAATGAAGTTCTCCATCGGCGGGTCCCTGAAGCTCGCCTTCAGGCCGTGGGTGGAGGGCCTGGAGAACATCCCCGCACGGGGGCCGGCGATCCTCGCGAGCAACCACCTCTCGTTCTCCGACTCCTTCTTCCTGCCGGCCGTCCTCGACCGCAAGGTGACCTTCATCGCCAAGGCGGAGTACTTCACCGCACCCGGGGTCAAGGGCAAGCTCACCGCCGCCTTCTTCAAGGGCGTGGGGCAGCTCCCGGTGGACCGCTCCGGTGCCCGGGGCGCCGGGGAGGCGGCCATCAGAGCGGGTATCCAGGTCGTCGAGAGCGGCGGGCTCTTCGGTATCTATCCCGAGGGCACCAGGTCGCCCGACGGAAGGCTCTACCGGGGCAAGCCCGGCGGCCTCGCCCGGGTGGCCCTCGCCACCGGCGCGCCCGTCATCCCGGTGGCCATGATCGACACGGAGAAGATCCAGCCCCCGGGACAGCTGGTGCCCAAGCTGATGCGCCCGGGCATCAGGATCGGCGAACCGCTCGACTTCAGCCGCTACCAGGGCATGGACGGCGACCGTTTCATCCTGCGCTCGGTGACCGACGAGGTCATGTACGAGATCATGAAGCTCTCGGGCCAGGAGTACGTGGACATCTACGCGACGGCGGCCAAGCGGCAGATCGCCGAGGACGCGAAGCTCGAAGCGAAGAACAAGGGAACGGAACGGCCCGGCGCGTAGACGCGCCATCGGCCCTCCGGGGCGGGCAGCATGGCAGGGGCGGGAACCGGGGGAGGGGACATGGCCGGGCGTGAACGGGTCGTGAGGATGTCGGTCGAGCAGCCGCTGTGGCGTGCGCTGACCGCGTACCGCGTGCTGACCCTGGTCTACGCGGCGCTGCTCGCGGGCTTCGGCCGCGCGACGTTCGAGCGGCCCTGGGTGGCCGTCGCCTTCCTGGCGTTCCTCGCCCTCTGGACGCTCGTCACGCTGCCCAGGGTGGCCAACGCGGCGAGCTGCACCAAGCGCTTCCTCGGCCTGGACCTCGTCGTCGCCCTCACCGGCATCCTGCTGACCCCGCTCGCCGACCTCGACGCCCAGCACATCGACGGCCCGACGCTCCCGTCGATCTGGACGGCGGGCTCCGTCCTGGCCTTCGCGCTCAAGGGCGGCTGGCGCTGGGCCGCCTTCGCCTCCACCCTGGTGGCCGCCGCCAACATCGTCGAGCGCGGCGAGCCCAGCGAGGACACCTTCCACAACGTCCTGCTGGTGTGGGTCGCTTCCATCGCCATCGGATACGTCGTCGAGGTCGCCCGCGCCAGTGAACGCACCCTGGCGCGCGCCCTGGAGATCGAGGCGGCGACCCGCGAGCGGGAGCGGCTGGCCCGCGACATCCACGACAGCGTCCTCCAGGTACTGGCCATGGTCCAGCGACGCGGCACGGCACTGGGCGGCGAGGCGGCCGAACTCGGCCGGATGGCCGGGGAACAGGAGATCGCCCTGCGCACCCTGGTCTCCAGCGGCCTGGTGCCCACGACCCGGGTCTCCGAGGACAGCGCCGAGGGAGCGGTGGTCCGGGTGGTGGCCGGCGAGAGCGGCGAGGCCGACGAGAACACCGAGGACGCCGAGGACGCCGAGTGCGATCTGCGCACCCTGCTCGCCGTTCACGCCGGCTCCCGGGTCAGCTTCGCGGAGCCGGGCGCCCCGGTGCTGCTCCCGGCGGGCGCCGCGCGTGAGCTCGCCGCCGCGGTGAGTGCCGCGCTGGACAACGTACGGGTCCACGCCGGGACGGACGCCCAGGCCTGGATCCTGGTCGAGGACGAGCCCGACGCGGTCGTCGTCACTGTCCGGGACGACGGCCCCGGCATCCCGGAAGGGCGGCTGGACCAGGCGGAGGGCGAGGGCCGGCTCGGCGTCGCCCTCTCCATCCGCGGCCGGCTGCGCGATCTGGGCGGTACGGCAGAGCTGATCTCGGTGCCCGGGCAGGGCACCGAGGTCGAGTTGAAGGTTCCGAAGGTTTCACGGGGGAAGGCAGGATCGGCCCGATGAGTACACCGAACACGCAGGCATCCGAGAACACGCAGGCATCCGAGGAACGGCCCATCAAGGTGATGGTGGTCGACGACCACCCGATGTGGCGCGACGCCGTCGCCCGCGACCTGGCCGAGTCCGGTTTCGACGTCGTCGCGACCGCCGGTGACGGTCCGGGCGCCGTGCGACGGGCCAGGGCCGCGGCCCCGGACGTCCTGGTGCTCGACCTGAACCTGCCGGGGATGCCCGGAGTCCAGGTCTGCAAGGAGCTCGTCGGTTCCAACCCGGGGCTGCGGGTGCTGGTGCTCTCCGCCAGTGGTGAGCACGCCGACGTCCTGGAGGCCGTGAAGTCGGGAGCCACCGGCTACCTGCTCAAGTCCGCCAGCACCCAGGAGCTGACCGACGCCGTGCGGGCCACCGCGGCGGGCGACCCGGTCTTCACGCCGGGTCTGGCCGGACTGGTCCTCGGCGAATACCGCAGGCTCGCCTCCGACCCCGCCCCCGCGGCCCCCGACCGTCCGAAGGTCCCGCAGCTCACGGACCGCGAGACGGAGGTCCTGCGGCTGGTCGCCAAGGGGCTCTCGTACAAGCAGATCGCCGAGCGCCTGGTCATCTCCCACCGCACGGTGCAGAACCACGTCCAGAACACCCTGGGCAAGCTCCAGCTGCACAACAGGGTGGAGCTCGTCCGGTACGCGATCGAGGCCGGCCTCGACGACGTGTGACGGGACAACCGCCGCGAACCGCCGCGGAATTGACCGTACGACCCATCCCGGAGTGACCTGGGTCACCATTAGCGTGGCCCGTAGCGAGCTCACTTCGGCGAAGGGATGCTTCCAATGCGGGTCGGAGTACTGACCGGGGGCGGCGACTGCCCCGGTCTCAACGCGGTCATCCGCGCCATCGTCCGCAAGGGCGTGCAGGAGTACGGCTACGACTTCACCGGCTTCCGGGACGGATGGCGCGGGCCCCTGGAGGGCGAGACCGTGCCGCTGTCCATACCGGCGGTGCGCGGCATCCTGCCGCGCGGCGGCACCATCCTCGGCTCCTCCCGGACCAACCCCTTCGACCCCGAGTACGCCGGCCAGGGCGTCCGCCGGATCAGGGAGAGCCTCGTCAAGCACGAGGTCGACTCCCTGATCACGATCGGCGGTGAGGACACGCTCGGTGTCGCGGCGAGGCTGTCCGACGAGTACGGCATCAAGTGCGTCGGCGTTCCCAAGACCATCGACAACGACCTCTCGGCGACCGACTACACCTTCGGCTTCGACACGGCCGTCGGCATCGCGACCGAGGCCATCGACCGGCTCCACACCACGGCCGAATCCCATATGAGGGTCCTCGTCGTGGAGGTGATGGGGCGGCACGCCGGGTGGATCGCGCTCCACTCCGGACTGGCCGGCGGGGCCAACGTCATCCTCATCCCGGAGCAGCGCTTCGACACCGACCAGGTCTGCGAATGGGTCACCTCCCGCTTCAGGGCGAGCTACGCGCCGATCGTGGTGGTCGCCGAGGGTGCGGCGCCCGCGCACGGCGAGATGATCCTCAAGGACGACTCCCACGACTCGTTCGGTCATGTCAGGCTCTCCGGTGTCGGTGAATGGCTGGCCAAGGAGATAGAGCGGCGCACGGGCAAGGAAGCCAGGACCACGGTCCTCGGCCATGTCCAGCGGGGCGGCACGCCGAGCGCCTTCGACCGCTGGCTCGCCACCCGCTTCGGGCTGCACGCCATCGACGCCGTCCACGAAGGCGACTTCGGCGTCATGGTCGCGCTTCAAGGAACGGACATCACGCGGGTGCCCATCGCCGAGGCGACGGCCCGCCTCAAGACGGTGGACCCCGCTCTCTACGCGGAAGCGGGGGTCTTCTTCGGCTGAGCCCCGCGCTCGGCAGGGCTGAGCCCCGCCGCCCGGCCGACCCGTCCGGCCGAGCGGCGTGCGGCGGGTGCGGGCCGTATATTTCGCGGGGACCGGCCCCACCCCTCCACCTGGGAGACGTCGTGGAAATCCTGGCATTCGGCGTGCAGTCCGACGAGAAGCCCCTGATCGAGAAGGCCTTCGCCGGCCTGCACGACGTCCGCTGCCTGGACGTCTTCCTGACCGCGGACACCGCTCCCATCGCCGCGGGCTACGAGATCATCTCCACCAGCGTCAACGCCGACCTCGGCGGTCCCGTCCTGCAGACCCTCGCGGCGGGCGGGACGCAGATGATCGCCCAGCGCTCCACCGGCTTCAACAACATCGATCTCGACGTCGCCGAACGGCTCGCCCTGCGCGTCGCCCGGGTGTCGTACTACTCCCCCTACTCGGTCGCGGAATTCGCCTGGACCCTGGCCATGGCCGTCAACCGCCGCATCGTCCGCGCGGTGAGCCGCACCCGGGACTTCGACTTCCGGCTCGACGGACTCCTCGGGCGGGACATGCACGGCCGCACGGCCGGTGTGGTGGGCACCGGGAAGATCGGCGAGGCGTTCACCCGGATCGCGCACGGATTCGGCATGAATCTCCTCGGCTGGGATGTCGCCGAGAACCCCGCCTGCACCGCGCTCGGCATGACCTATGTCGACAAGGAGCAGCTCTTCGCCGAGGCCGACCTGATCAGCCTCCACGTGCCGCTGCTGCCGGCCACCGAGCACATCATCGGCAAGGAGGCACTGTCCCTGATGAAGGACGACGCGATCCTCGTCAATTCCAGCCGCGGCGGACTTATCGACACCCACGCACTCGTCACCGAACTGCGGGCCGGCCGTTTCACCGGTGTCGGGCTCGATGTGTACGAGGCGGAGGCGGGGCTCTTCTACATGGACAAGTCCGTGGAAGGCATCGACGACGACACCCTCGCCAGGCTTGTCACCTTTCCCAACGTCATCGTGACCTCGCACCAGGCGTACTACACGCGGGACGCCGTGGGGCAGATCATCGAAGCCACCGTGCGGAACGTCACCGACTACCTGGCGGGACGCCGCAGCGACAACGTCCTCGTCCCCGCCCTCCCCACGCCTTAGCCCGCCGCGTCGCCCGCGTGTTCCTTCAGGAACGCGCCCGCGTAGGCGGCGGCCTCCTCCTTCGTGCCGCAGTGGAGAGCGCCGTCCGCCGCGCCCCGCGTGCCGTCCGCACCCTGCCCCGTCCACCGCCAGCCACCGGACGACGGCTCCCGGAAGAGCTCGGCCGTGCCCCCGAACAGCTCGACCCTGCCCGGCTCGGCCCCCGCGGCCGGTCTGCTCACCGCATCGGGCCACTTCTTGCGGGCGCCCTGCCGGGTTATGCCCCAGGCCGCCCCCAGCTGTTCGTAACTCGCCCCGTAGGAGCCGGCGGTCCGCGCGGCCTGTTCCGTCAGCCGCGCGACCGCCGAGTCCACCACCTTCCAGCCCTCGAGGACCGACAGCGACACCTCGATCGGGTCCGCCGCCCACATCCGGTCCTCGGGGAGCCCTGAACTCCGGGCGCGCAAGGCCGACGCGAGCGGGTCCAGGGCGTCGCAGAGGGACTTCTCGAGTGCGGTCAGTTCCGTGTGTGTAACCTCGCTCCGTGTCATGACGACAACTTTAGTTACCGCACCCACGAACGGCAACCAAAGTTGTCAACTGGCATATGCCAATCCAGGTCGTCCCCGGCTCTCAGCTGAGCACCGGCAGCGCCGCCAGCAGCTCGGTCACGATCGTCGCGCCGCGCAGGGTCAGCACCGACTCCGGGTGGAACTGCACCGAGGCGAAGCCCTCGCCCCGCAGTGCGTGAAGCTCGCCGGAGGCGGCCTCCCGGCTCACCTCGATGCCGTGCGCACCCAGCTCGGCGGCCGCGGCGTCGTCGCAACGCGCGGTGAAGCTGTTGTAGAACCCGACGGTCTCGGGCCTGCCGAACAGATCGATCCGGGTCTGCGCCCCCTGGTACGGCACCGCCTTCCGCACGATCTCGAGGCCCAGCTCCGCCGCGATCAGCTCATGACCGAGGCAGACGCCCAGCAGCCCGTGCCGGTGCTCCCGCACGAGCTCGGCGGCCAGCTCCCTCAGCAGGCGCATCTTCGGGTCCGAGGCGTCCCCGGGATCGCCGGGACCGGGCCCCAGCACCACGGGGCCCTCGTGCGCCCGCACGGTCTCGCGCAGTCCCGGCTCGTCGTAGCGGTGCACCGACACGGTGAGGCCCGAGGAGCGCAGCAGATGCGCCAGCATCGCCGTGAAGGTGTCCTCGCCGTCCACCACCAGCGCATGGCCGGACAGGTCCCGTGTGCGCTCCTGCATCCGCAGCCAGAAGGGGGCGAGCCCACCGCGCCGGTCGTCCAGGGCCGCCTGCACCCGCGGATCGGAGGCCAGCCGCGGACGGCTCGCCTCCGCCTCCGGCCTGCCGGGCCGGACGCCCAGCGCGGTGAGCACCCCCGCCGCCTTCGCATGGGTCTCGGCGACCTCGCCCGCCGGGTCGGAGTGGCGTACGAGCGTCGCCCCGACCGGCACGCTCAGCCGGCCCGCGGCCGAGATGTCCGCCGTGCGGATCAGGATCGGCGAGTCCAGGGTCTGAGAGCCGCCGGGCTCCTGGCGCAGCAGGGCCAGGGCGCCCGCGTAGTAGCCGCGGCCTCCCGGCTCGTACCGCTCGATCACCCGGCAGGCGTTCTGCACGGGGGAGCCGGTGACCGTCGCCGCGAACATGGTCTCCTTCAGGACCTCCCGCACATCCAGCGAGGAACGCCCGCGCAACTCGTACTCCGTGTGCGCGAGGTGGGCCATCTCCTTCAGCCGGGGCCCGATGACCACGCCGCCCATGTCCCCGACGGTGCACATCATCTTCAGCTCCTCGTCGACCACCATGGAGAGCTCCTCCGTCTCCTTGCGGTCCCCGAGGAAGGCGAGCAGGCTCTCGGCGGTCGGCCCCTGGTCCGGGTAGCGGTAGGTCCCGCTGATCGGGTTCATCACGACCGTCCCGCCGGACATCCGCACATGCACCTCGGGGCTGGCGCCGACCAGGGTCCGCTCCCCGGTGTGCACCACGAACGTCCAGTACGCCCCGCGCTCACCGGCCAGCAGCCGGCGGAACAGCGCCAGCGCGTCGGCACGGCCGAAGCCGGGGATCTCACCGCCGAAGGTCCGCCGGATCACGAAGTTCGCGCCCTCGCCCTGCCCGATCTCGTCCTCGATGACCCGCCGGACGATGTCCGCGTACTCCTCGTCGGGAACGTCGAAGGCGCCGCCCTCGACCCGCACGTCATGGCCGGGCAGCTGTGCGAGCACCTCGGCCAGCGGCAGTTCGTACGCCTCGTCGGCGACCAGCACGGCCAGCGGGGTGCCGTCGTCGCGCACGTCGAAACCACGCTCGGCGATCTGCCGGAACGGCACCAGGGCCAGTGTGGGCAGCGGGCCGACAGGGATGCCGGCGAGCTGTTCGACCTCCCGCACCTCGCCGGTCAGGACCTCGACGGTGTCGTGGTCCCGGCCCGGCGTACGTCTGCGCAGCAGGGCGAAAGGCGGGGCGTCGTCCCTGAGCAGGGCGGAGAGGAGGTCGACGGAGCGGTCGGGCATGGGCGTTCCTTCCTGATGGAGGAACGGCTCCCGGCTCCGAAACGCAGAGAAGGCCGCCCCCCCGGGCGGCCTTCGCGAAGTCTGTACGCGCGATGATTCAGCGGGCCGCCGGATGAGCGGTCCACCACCAGTTCTGGGTCGTCTGCGCGAACATGCCACGAACCATAGCGGATGCCGCGGACAAACGAGCGCGCGTCTCAATTGTTGAGCGCATGGATGGACGCGCCCCGCGACCCCGTAATGTTGTGAAGGTGACCGTGAACGCCAATACCTCCGTCGCCGGTGGCCACACCTGGCGAGACCTTCCCGCGGCGCAGCAGCCCGAGTACCCCGATGCCGAGGCCCTGCGCGAAGCACTCGCGGACCTCGAGTCGTATCCGCCGCTCGTCTTCGCGGGCGAGTGCGACCAGCTGCGCGCCCGACTGGGAGCCGTCGCCAAGGGCGAGGCGTTCCTGTTGCAGGGCGGCGACTGCGCCGAGGCCTTCGACGCCGTGTCGGCCGAGCACATCCGGGCCAAGCTGAAGACGCTGCTCCAGATGAGCGCCGTCCTCACGTACGCGGCGTCCGTGCCGGTCGTGAAGATCGGCCGGATCGCGGGGCAGTACTCCAAGCCGCGCTCCAAGCCGACCGAGACCCGCGACGGCGTGACGCTGCCGACCTACCGCGGCGACTCCGTCAACGGCTTCGAATTCACCGAGGCCGCCCGAGTCCCGGACCCCCAGCGGCTGAAGCAGATGTACCACGCGTCCGCCTCCACGCTGAACCTGGTCCGCGCGTTCACCACCGGTGGTTACGCCGACCTGCGCCAGGTGCACGCCTGGAACCAGGACTTCGTGAAGTCCTCGCCGTCCGGGCAGCGTTACGAGGCCCTGGCCCGTGAGATCGACAACGCGCTGAACTTCATGAAGGCGTGCGGCACGGACCCGGCGGAGTTCAAGGCCGTCGAGTTCTACGCCTCGCACGAGGCGCTGCTGCTCGACTACGAGTCCTCGCTGACCCGCACCGACTCGCGCACCGGTCAGCTCTACGACACCTCGGGCCACATGGTCTGGGTCGGTGAGCGCACCCGCCAGATGGACGGGGCGCACATCGAGTTCGCCTCGAAGATCCGCAACCCCATCGGGATCAAGCTCGGCCCGACGACCACCGTCGACGAGGCGCTCGGCTACATCGACCGCCTCGACCCCGAGCGCGAGCCGGGACGGCTGACCTTCATCGTCCGCATGGGCGCCGACAAGGTCCGCGACAAGCTCCCCGAGCTGGTCGAGAAGGTCACCGCCTCCGGTGCCGCCGTGGTGTGGGTGACCGACCCGATGCACGGCAACACCTTCGAGGCGGCCTCCGGCCACAAGACGCGCCGCTTCGACGACGTCCTGGACGAGGTCAAGGGCTTCTTCGAGGTGCACAAGCAGCTCGGGACGCACCCCGGTGGCATCCACGTCGAGCTCACCGGCGACGACGTCACCGAGTGCGTCGGCGGCGGCCACGAGATCTTCGTGGACGATCTGCACCAGCGCTACGAGACGGCCTGCGACCCGCGGCTCAACCGCAGCCAGTCCCTGGACCTGGCCTTCCTCGTCGCCGAGATGTACCGCGACCAGTAGGAATCACTCCTGGTTACACCTGTGGGGCACGGATCCATGTGATCCGTGCCCCACGGTCGTACCGGGGCTTTTGCGGGAGAGGCCTCCCGGGTAAGGTTAGGTTAGCCTCACCGAGATATCGGGACGGCGCAGCGATCGACCCGTCGGGAGGTGAACCGCATGTACGTCTGCTCCTGCTTCGGCATCACCGAGGACCAGGTCAAGCAGCATGCGGACGGCGGAGCGTGCACACCCCGCCAGATCGCTTCCGCCTGCAAGGCCGGTACCGACTGCGGCGGCTGCGTCCGCAGGATCCAGGCGCTTCTGGGCCGCGGTGACTGTCCGCGCCGCGAGCTCCTCGAAGGACGTACGGCGTCGACGGGCGCCCCGGCAGGTGCGCCCGTCACCTTCGGCGCGGCACCGGACGGCAGGCTCTCCGACGCCGCCTGAGCGCCCCGCGAGCGCTCCCGTAGTGCCGTTGCCGGATCAGCTCTCCGGCTGCTCGATGAGCTGGGCGATGTAGAGGGGCTCACCGAGCTTCTCGACCAGTTCCAGCTGGGTGTCGAGATAGTCGATGTGGTGCTCCTCGTCCTCCAGGATGGACTCGAAGATGTTCGCCGAGGTGATGTCGCCCTTGCCGCGCATGACCTCGATTCCCCGCTTGAGGCGGTCGATCGCCTCCACCTCGACCTGGCGGTCGGCCTGGAACATCTCGGTGACCGTCTGGCCGACGCGCACATGGAACAGCCGCTGATAGTTGGGCAGTCCGTCGAGGAACAGGATCCGGTCGGTCAGGATCTCCGCGTGCTTCATCTCGTCGAACGATTCGGCCCGGGTGTACTTCGCGAGCTTCGTCCAGCCGAAGTTGTCCTGCATCTTCGCGTGCAGGAAGTACTGATTGATGGCAGTCAATTCGGCGGTCAGCTGTTCGTTCAGGAACTCGAGGACCTCGGGGTCGCCCTGCATCGCAGAGGCTCCTTCCACCGGTGAACTGGGTATGTGTGCGCGCATCCTCGCATCGCGCCACGCGGCCGTCCAGTAAGTGCATGCTTAGTATGAGTTGCCCGAATCGACTCTCCCCTGGTCATGACCACCCCTGCCTGTCTGTCACCATGGAGGCATGGGTCAGCCGGAAAGCCGGGAACGCGGCACAGCAGAGCAGTCCGGGCTTCCACCGGGTCAGCGGCTGCAACGCGGCTGGCCGGTCACCCATTACGGGCCGGTGCCCAAGTTCAAGCCGGACCGCTGGGAGTTCCGGGTCTTCGGAGCGACGGCCGACGGTGACAAGCACTGCTGGAATCACCAGGAATTCTCGGCGCTGCCCTTCTCGTCCGTCGTGGCGGACCTCCACTGCGTGACGAAATTCAGCATGCTGGGCGCCGAATGGGGTGGAATCCTGGCCCGCGAGATCGTGGAACTGGCGCCGCCCTCGCCCCATGTCACGCACGTGATGGTCTGGGCCGAATACGGATTCAGCTCGAATCTGCGACTGGACGACTTCGCGTCGGACCGGACGCTGTTCGCCACCCATAAGGACGGCGAACTGCTCACCGCGGAACACGGATTCCCGCTGCGTCTGATCGTGCCGCATCTGTATGCCTGGAAGGGCCCGAAATGGGTCCGGGGCATCGAGTACATGACCGCCGACCGCAGGGGCTTCTGGGAGGAGCGGGGCTACCACAACATCGGCGACCCCTGGAGCGAGCAGCGCTACTCCTACCAGGAGGAGCCCGGGGACGGCCCCGAGCTCTGACGCTCCCGTGCCGGCCGGTCAGTGGTGGGTGTGCACCACGGCGTGCCCCTTGCCGCGGCCGATCATCCACTTGTTGACCGGTGTCGTGACGACGAAGGCCGCCACCAGTGCGAGGGCCAGGACGCTCCAGAACTTCGCGTCCCCGAGGCCGGCGTCCATGGCTCCGGGCCAGAGCGCGATCACCGAGTTGTCGATGAGCTCCATCACGGCGATCGACACGGTGTCGGCGGCCAGCGCGATCCGGACGGCCGTGCGGAGACCGACGCCGGCGCCCAGCACCGAGCGCAGGGTCAGCGCGTAGCCGAAGAAGAACGCCAGGACGATCGCGAGTACCAGGGTCTGGACGTTGCCCCAGCCGAGCGCGGTGCCGATCGCCATCCCGAGGACCTCGCCGATCGCGCAGCCGGTGAGGCAGTGCAGGGTCGCGCGTGCGGCCATGCTCCAGCTCGCGCCGCCGCCATGGTTGTGGTGGGTGCCATGGTGCCCCTGGTGCGTGCCGTGCGCCTCGTGCTGCATGAGAAGCCCCCAGAGCCGGGTCGAGGTTCCTGGTGATCCATGGAACCCATATACCCCCCGGGGTATTCCTGCTCGTCGTCAGCGGGTTCCTCGGAGTTCCTTCAGCCGTGCCACGTCCGCCGCATGGCCCTCCTTGCCGCCAGGAGTCTCGATGATCAGGGGAACGCCCTCGGTCGCCGGGTGCGCGAGCAGTTCGCGGAACGGCTCGGCGCCGATGTGGCCCGCCCCGATGTTCTCGTGCCGGTCCTTGTGCGCCCCCACCACGTCCTTGGAGTCATTGGCGTGGATCAGCTTCAGCCGGCCCTCGCCGACCGTGCCGACCAGCAGGTCGAGGGTCTGCCGCATCCCCGCGGGGCCGGTCAGGTCGTGCCCCGCCGCGTAGATGTGGCAGGTGTCCAGACAGACGCCCAGCTTCGGGTGGGAGTCCAGCGCCTCGAAGTACGGCCCGAAGTCCCACGTCCGTGAACAGAGCGAGGAGCCCTGCCCCGCGGTCGACTCCAGAAGCAGGAACGGATCGTCGTCACGGGTCAGCTCGTCCAGCAGCGGGAGCATGTGCGTCCGCACCTGGGCGAGGGCCTCCTCGCGAGGCCGCCCGCCGGTCGCCGACCCGGTGTGCACCACCACACCCAGTGCGCCGATCTCCCTGGCCCGGCGCAGCGAGTGGCGCAGCGACAGGACGGACCGCTCGACGGTGGCCTCGGTGTGCGAGCCGAAGTTGATCAGATACGGAGCGTGGACGTACGCGGGAATCGACTCGGCGGCGCACTCCGAGCGGAACAGCTCGTCCTGCGCCGGATTCCCGGGAGGAGTCGCCCAGCCGCGCGGATTGGCCACGAAGACCTGAACGGTCTCCGCCGCCAGCTCGCGGGCGTAGCCGAGGCCGACCTTGGCGAGTCCGCCGGCCACAGGAACGTGTCCGCCTATGGGGTTGCGCATGTGCTGCCAGTCCTCGGTGATCTAAAGAGCCTTGGTCCTGATGGTGATCGTGGAGCCTTCGGCGGCCTTCTCCCCGCCCTCGACCGACTGCTTCCCGATCGTGTCGCTGAACGAGAGGAGCGGACGGTCGACCTCGACCTCGAACCCCGCGTCCTCCAGTGTGCTCCGGGCCTCGTCGACGTCCATCCCCGTGACATCGGGGACTTCCAGCATGCGCGGGCCCTTGGAGACCGTCAGCTCCACGGTGTCGCCCTCGGCGGCCTCCGCACCGCTGCCGGGGGCCTGCCGGGCGATGTCGCCGTCGGCCTCCGGGGAGTTGACGCGCTCGGGCAGCACCTTCGCCTTGAGCCCCGCCTCCTGGAGTGCGGCGGTGGCGTCCTCGGTGCCCATGCCCGTGACGTCCGGTACGTCGACGGGGCTGCCCTTGCTGACGACCAGGGCGACCGCCGAGTCCGGGTGGCGCTCGGTGCCCATGGCCGGATCCGTACGGATCACCTCGCCGCGGGCGATGTCCTCGCTGAACTCCCGGGTCACCATCCCGGGGGCCAGCCCGGTCTTCTTCAGCTCGCGCCGGGCGTCGCCGAGCGAGAGGCCCTCCACATCGGGGACCTTCACGATCTCGGGACCGCGCGAGACCACAAGCTTCACTGCGTCGTTCTTCCGGATGCGCTCACCCGAGCCGGGGTCACTGCTGATCACCGTGCCGCGCTTCACCGTGTCGCTGTAGGCGCGGTCGACGCCCTTCATGTCCAGACCGGCGTCCGAGAGGCGCTTCTCCGCGGCGCTCTGGGTCTGGCCCAGCAGCGAGGGGACCCGGGTGAACTGGCCCGAGTTGATGTACCAGACACCCGCACTGGTCCCCAGCACCAGCAGCACGGCGACCAGCGCCGCGTATATCCCGCGACGGCCGCCACCCGCGAAGGGCCTGCGGCGGACTCCGCCCTGCCGGGGCGGCAGAGCGGCGGGCATCTCCAGCCGACTGGTGTGATGAGCGGTGCCCTGGCCTGCGGGGATCACTCGGGGGATCACGCTCGTACGGTCCTCGGCGGCGTCGTGCGCCTCCGCGAGGGCCTGCGGGGGCACCGCGTCGAGCTGCTGCTCGCTGAGCGCGCTCCGGGCCTCCCGGGACAGGGCGAGGAGGGCCACCGCGTCGTGCGGACGCACCTCGGGATTGCGGGCGGTGGCCGTCGCGACCAGCTCGTCCAGCCCGACGGCCAGACCGGGAACGGCGGCGGACGGGGGTGGGACGTCCTCGTTGAGGTGCTGGTAGATGACCTGGGCCGCGTTGTCGCCGGTGTGCGGTTTGCCGCCGGTGAGCATCTCGTACAGCACGACACCGCAGGCGTACACGTCGGACCGGGTGTCGGCGGTGCCCTGCTCGATCTGCTCGGGGGCGAGGTAGGAGACCGTCCCGAGGAGCGAGCCGGTGGTGTCCGTGGCGGTGCCCACGGCGCGCACGAGACCGAAGTCGGCGACCTTCACCCGGCCGTCGTCCCCTATGAGGACGTTCTCCGGCTTCATGTCGCGGTGGACGAAGCCGGCGCGGTGAGCGGCGCCGAGCGCGGCGAGGACCGGCTCCAGGATGTCCAGCGCGGCCCGGGGCTGCAGGGCGCCGCGCTCGCGCAGCACGTCACGCAGGGTGCACCCCGCGACGTACTCCATCGCCAGGTAGACGTACGCCCCCTGGGCGCCCTGGTCGAAGACCCCCACCACATTGGGATGGGCGAGCCGGGCGACGGACTTCGCCTCGCGGATGAAGCGCTCGACGAACGAGGCGTCCGTCGCCAGCGCCGGGTGCATCACCTTGAGGGCGAGCACACGGTCGAGCCGGGTGTCCATGGCCCGGTAGACCGTGGCCATACCGCCGACGGCGATGCGCGCGTCGATGCGATAGCGGCCGTCGAGCAGCTGCCCGACAAGCGGGTCCTGAAGGGTCGTGTCCACGGGGCGAGTCTACGAGCTGCCACCGACACGGCGGGTCGGCCCGGGACTCCCCGGGGCCGTTCTGGAGCCGAGCCGTGACAGGGGCATGCACGTGTCGTGACCAGGAGGGGTTCCCCGGGGAGCGGGCCTCGGAAGGCCGGGCGCTCGGGATCCGGGCCTCAGAAGGCCGGGCGCTCGGGATCCAGCGCCGCGCGGCCCTCCGCCGGCGAGGACGCCTGTGCGAAATGGCGGCGCGGGATGCGCCCCGCCCGGTACGCCAGGCGCCCGCCGTCCACCGCGTGCCGCATCGCGGCGGCCATCAGCTCCGGCTCCTGCGCCCGGGTCACCGCCGAGGCGAGCATCACAGCGGCGCACCCCAGCTCCATCGCCAGCGCCGCGTCCGACGCGGTCCCCGCCCCGGCGTCCAGGATCACCGGGACCTCGGACTGCTCGACGATCAGCTGGAAGTTGTGCGGGTTGCGGATGCCCAGGCCGGAACCGATGGGGGAGCCGAGCGGCATGACCGCCGCGCACCCCACGTCCTGGAGCTTGCGGGCCAGGACCGGGTCGTCGTTGGTGTACGGCAGGACCGTGAAACCGTCGTCGACCAGGATCTCCGCGGCGTCCAGCAGCTCGATCGGGTCGGGCAGCAGGGTCCGCTCGTCGGCCACGACCTCCAGTTTGATCCAGTCGGTGCCCAGCGCCTCCCTCGCCAGCCGGGCGGTCAGCACCGCCTCCCCAGCGGTGAAACAGCCCGCGGTGTTCGGCAGGACCCGGATGGAGAGGCGCTCCAGGACGGAGAGCACCGAACCCCGCACGGTCGGGTCGAGCCGCCGCATCGCGACGGTGGTCAGCTCGGTGCCGGAGGCGATCAGGGAGCGTTCCAGCACGTCGAGGCTGGGTGCCCCGCCGGTGCCCATGATCAGCCGCGAGGAGAAGGAGGCGGGGCCGAGAGCGAAGAGGTCGTCGGACATGGTCAGCCTCCCTGGACCGCGGTGAGCACCTCGACGCGGTCGCCGTCCGCGAGCAGCGTGGCGGACCACTCGCCGCGCGGGACGACCGCCTCGTTGACCGCCGCCGCGACCCCGGAACGTGCCGCGGTCAGCGTTGCGACCAGGACGTCCAGCGCGGTCCCGGCGGGGATGTCGCGCCGTTCCCCGTTGACGGAGACGGAAACCGTGGTGGGGGAGCGATCGGTAACGGTGGAGGAAGTGGAACCGGACGCGGGGTCGGGCACGGGCTGGTTCATACGGGCTGCTCCTGCGGCGCGAGGGCTTCGGGGGACGCGATGCCGGACGAGTGGCCGAAACGGTTCGGCGCGAAGGGACGGCCGACCTCGGGCAGTTCGCCGGTGGTCAGCACATGGGCCATCACCTCGCCGGTCACGGGGGTCAGCAGCACACCGTTGCGGTGGTGGCCGGTGGCGAGGTGCAGCCCGGGCAGCGCCGTCGGACCCAGCAGCGGCGCGTTGTCGGGCGAGGCGGGCCGCAGACCGGCCCGGGTCTCGGTCAGTGGCAGCTCGGTGATGCCCGGCACCAGCTCGTGGGCGTCACGCAGCAGTTCGTAGACCCCGCCCGCCGTGACCGTGGTGTCCCAGCCCATCTCCTCGGTGGTCGCGCCGACCACCAGCTCACCGTTGGCACGCGGTACGAGATAGACCTGGCTGCCGCGCACCACGGCCCGCACCGTCCTGCTGAGGAAGGGGGCGTAGGCCGGCGGAACGGTCAGCCGGAGCACCTGCCCCTTGACCGGACGCACCGGCGGCACGACCGCCTCGGGAAGCCCCGCGAGCCGGCCGCTGAGGCTTCCTCCCGCCAGTACGACCTGGTCCGCCGCCAGCTCCGTACCGTCCGCGAGAACCGCCCCCGCCGCACGGCCGCCGGTCACGGACAGCCGCTGCACCCGGTCCCGGTGGAAGACCACCCCGGCCCGCTCGCACGCCGTGACCAGCGCGGAGGCCAGCCGTCTCGGGTCCACCTGGTGGTCGCCGTCGACCCGCAGCCCGCCGCGCACACCCGGGGCGAGCATCGGCTCCAGACGGCGGCACTCGCGGCCGTTGAGCCACTCCGACTCCAGCCCCGAACGCTGCTGCAGCGCGTGCAGCTCCCGCAGATGGGCCCGGTCGTCGGAGTCCAGGGCGACCGCGAGGGTGCCGCAGGCGCGGAAGCCGGTCTCCTGCCCGCTCGCCTCCTCCAGCTCGGCCACGAACGCCGGATACCGGGCCGCGGAGGCCAGATTGAGGCCGAGCAGCATCTGCTCGCCGTAGTGGAGCTCGGTGACGGCGGCGAGCATCCCGGCGGCGACCTGGGCGGCCCCGCCTCCCGGCTCCGGGTCCGCCAGCGCGGTGCGCAGACCGTGCTGGGCCGACCGCCAGGCGGTCACCAGCCCGATGATGCCGCCCCCCACGACCAGAACGTCCGAACCGTGTGCGGAGATACGCATGGGCGTCCAGCCCCTCCCTTCGCCGGCATGACCCGGATCAGGTTCGTACGGTCGGAGGCCGGCCAGCCTCCCTCTCAGCCCGGTACGTCCGGACTCCCGCGAGTGCCTTACGGTGGCCAGCCTAGACCCCACCACCCACAGGCAGTAAGGGAGCAGTACCCGTGGCCCGTTCGCTCGACGGACTCGTCCTCTCACCCGTCGCGGACCAGGCCCCCGGCCAGGTCGGCACCCGGACCCGCTTCACGTACCACGAGCGGGGCGGCCGGATCTGGGCCGACTACGCGGGCGGCGACGTCGTCCGCGGCCACCTCGTCGGCACCCGGGAGGCGGACGTGCTGGACTTCCGCTACGTCCAGTTGAAGCAGGACGGAACGACTTCTTCCGGGCACTGCGTCTCGACCGTCACGGACCTTCCCGACGGCCGGGTCCGCCTGGACGAGACGTGGGAGTGGGAGTCGCAGGAGGGCAGCGGGACGAGTGTGGTGGAGGAGCTCGCGGACTGACGGGGCATCAGGTGATTAGGGTGGGACGGGTGAGTGAGCAGACACAGGACCCGGCAGCGGGACGGCGGCCACGTGACGTCGTGATCGTGGGGGCCGGCATGGCCGGAGTGCAGACGGCCGTGGCCCTGCGCGAACAGGGCTTCACCGGCCCGGTCACCCTCATCGGCGCCGAACCGCACCAGCCCTACGACCGCCCGCCGCTGTCCAAGGCGGTCCTGCTCGGCAAGGCCGAGGACTCCGCGTTCGACGTCGACTTCGAGGCCCTGGACATCACGCTGCGCCTCGGCCTCGACGTGACCGGCCTGCGGGCCGACGCGCACGAACTGGACACCCCCGAGGGGCCCGTCGCCTACGACGCGCTCGTCCTCGCCACCGGGGCCGAACCCGTCGTACTGCCCGGTTCCGAGGGCGTGCCCGGAGTCCATCTGCTGCGCACCCTCGACGACGCCGCCAGGCTGCGGCCCGTCCTGGACCGGCAGCACGACGTGGTCGTCGTCGGAGCGGGCTGGATCGGCGCGGAGTTCGCCACCGCGGCCCGCGCCGCCGGCTGCGCGGTCACCGTCGTGGAGGCGGCGGACCGCCCCCTCGCGGGCACGATGCCCGCCGAGGTCGCCGCTCCGATGGCCGGCTGGTACGCCGAGAGCGGAACCGAACTCCTCACCGGAGCCCTGGTCTCACGCGTCGAACCGGGCGCCGTCCACCTGGCGGACGGCCGGGTGATCCCCGCGGGCGCGGTGGTGGTCGGCATCGGCGCACGGCCCGCCACGGGCTGGCTGGCGGACTCGGGCATCGCGCTCGGCCCGGACGGATCGGTCACCGCGGACAGCTCGCTGCGCACCTCGCTGCCCGACGTCCACGCGGTGGGCGACTGCGCGTCCTTCCCCTCCGCCCGCTACGGGACACGGCTGCTGGTGCACCACTGGGACAACGCCCTCCAGGGGCCCCGGACGGTCGCCGCCGCCCTCGCGGACGGTGTGGCCAGGACGTACGACCCCGTGCCCTACTTCTGGTCCGAGCAGTTCGGCCGCTTCGTGCAGTACGCCGGGCACCACGCCGACGCCGACACGCTGCTGTGGCGGGGCGACCCGGGTAACCCCGCCTGGACGGTCTGCTGGCTGCGCGAAGGGATCCTGGTCGCCGTGCTGGCCGTCAGCCGGCCGCGTGATCTGGCGCAGGGGCGCAAGCTCGTCGAGGCCGGCGCCCGGATCGATCCGGTGCGGGCCGCCGACTCCTCCGTCCCGCTGAAATTGTCGGCGCTCTAGCGCCGGACGCGGCCCCGTACGCCCGGCCCGGCTACCGGCTGTCGGTCCGGGATGGCACGCTTGTCCTTGTGACCGAGATTGACGCAAAGATCGATGCTCTCGTCCCCGCCTGGCTCCACCTTCCCGACATCGCGGAAATGCTCGATGTCGAGGTGACGCGCGTGCGGCAGCTGGTCAAGGAAGGCCAGCTCATCGCCGTACGACGTGGTGAGAACCGGACGCTCCAGGTGCCTGCCGCCTTCATCGACGGCAACAAGGTGGTCAAGGGCCTCGCAGGGACCCTGACGCTCCTGAGGGACGACGGCTACAACGACGAAGAGATGCTGGACTGGCTCTTCACCCCCGACCCGACCCTGCCCGGAACCCCGGCGCAGGCCCTGAGCGAGAATCGCGGTACGGAGGTGAAGCGCCGGGCCCAGGCGCTCGCCGTCTGACCGGACGACCGTGAGTGGAGTGCGGGCCCCGTGACACACGCGGCCCGCACTCCGCGTTACGGCACGGCCGTCCATCGACGTACCAGAGATCCATCGACGCACCGACGGGGGAATCACCATGTCCACGCCTCGCTCCCAGCTGTCCGGCGCCCGGCTCTACCTGTGCACCGATGCCCGCAAGCGGCAGGGTGATCTCCCCGAGTTCCTCGACGCGGTGCTGTCCAGTGGTGTGGACATCGTCCAGCTGCGCGACAAGGGCATGGAGGCGGCCGAGGAGCTCGAACACCTCGCGGTGTTCGCCGACGCCTGCAAGCGCCACGGCGCGCTCCTCGCGGTCAACGACCGGGCCGACGTCGCCCACGCCATCGGCTCCGACGTGCTGCATCTCGGCCAGGGCGACCTGCCCGTGCCCGCCGCCCGCGCCGTCATCGGCCAGGAGGCCCTGATCGGCCGGTCCACCCATGCCGAGTCCGAGGTCGACGCCGCCGTCGCCGAGGCGGGCGTCGACTACTTCTGCACGGGCCCCTGCTGGCCCACGCCGACCAAGCCCGGCCGGCACGCCCCCGGCCTCGGCCTCGTGCGCTACGCCGCCTCGCTCGGCACGGCGCGGCCGTGGTTCGCCATCGGCGGGATCGACGCCGGGAATTTGGACGAGGTGCTCGACGCCGGGGCCCGCCGCGTCGTCGTCGTGCGCGCCATCACGGAGGCACCGGATCCGGCAGCGGCGTCCGAGTCCCTCGCGCGGCGCATCCGGGCCCGTTCCCTCTGAAGCGGGCCGTACCGGCCGGGAGGGCCGGCGGAGAGGGCGCTCGGGGAAGAGTCGGGAACAGGGGCCGGCCAGGGGCCCTGGGCAGGTGTCCGAGGGGGGCGTCCGTGGAGGCTGTCCGAGGGGTGGACAAAATCCGCCTCATTCCGGTCAAATCGGTCCCTCTGGTTGGGGTACCGCCGGGCCCTGGTTAACCTCCGGGTATGGCCCTTGGTACACCTTCCACCAGGACGGATCACGCACGCACCGTGCGTGAGCTCCTCGCGACCGGCGAGATGTCGTACTCGTTCGAGTTCTGGGCGCCCAAGACGGAGAAGGGCGAGCGGAATCTCTGGAACGCGCTGCGCCGGGTCGAGGCGGTGGGACCGAGCTTCGTCTCCGTGACGTACGGGGCCGGTGGTTCGACCCGGGCCGGGACCGTGCGCGCGACCCAGCAGATCGCCGCGGACTCCACGCTCACCCCGGTCGCCCACCTCACCGCCGTCGACCACTCCGTGGCCGAGCTGCGCAACATGGTCGGGCAGTACGCCGACGCCGGCATCCGCAACATCCTCGCGGTGCGCGGAGACCCGCCGGGCGACCCGATGGGCGAGTGGATCGAGCACCCGCAGGGCGTGCGCTACGCGGCCGACCTCGTCCGGCTCATCAAGGAGGCCGGTGACTTCTGCGTCGGCGTCGCGGCCTTTCCCGAGATGCACCCCCGGTCCTCCGACTGGGACTCCGACATCGGTCATTTCGTCGACAAGTGCCGGGCCGGTGCCGACTACGCGATCACCCAGATGTTCTTCGATCCGGAGAGCTATCTCCAGATGCGTGACCGTGTGGTCGCCGCGGGTTGCGACACCCCGGTCATTCCCGAGGTGATGCCGCTCACCAGCGTGAAACAGCTGGAGAGATTCGCGCAGCTCAGCAACGCGTCGCTGCCTTCCTCACTGAAAGAACGCATCCTCGCCGCCAAGGCCGACCCGGCGGCTGTACGCTCCATTGGCATCGAGTTCGCCACGGAGTTCTGCGCGAAGCTGCTCTCCGAGGGTGTCCCGGGGCTGCACTTCATCACGCTCAACAACTCGACGGCGACACTCGAGATCTACGAGAATCTCGGACTGCACAAGCAGTCCTGACCGGCCGTACCCGCCACCAACCGGGGCGGTGGCCGCAGGAGGGGGCGGGCGTGGGCTGGACGGTCCTCTACATCGCATTCGGCATAGTGGCGCTGTGGCTGCTGGGCGAGGTGCTGCTGCAGTACAAGGCGCGCCTGCGCTGGCGTCTGCTCGCCTTCGCCGGCTTCCTCGGCGTGGTCCTCGGTGTGCTCATCCCGTCCGTGCTGGTGATCGCCGTCGGGGCGATCGCCTTCGCGACGGGGCAGACCTATGTGACGCTCTCCTTCCGGCGGGGCTTCTCGACGGGATGGGCCATAGGCGGCAGCCCCGGTGAGAGCCGCCGTCGCCGCGGGGGCGGCGACCAAGGCGCGCAGAAGCCCACCCTCGAGGTCTCCGATCTGGAGTACCAGGGCGCCCCCGAGGCGGAGACCACCCACTCGGCGGTCTACGAACCCCAGCCGATGCCGGACGACACCGGGCAGTACGGCATCTACAGCGACTCCTCCACGGGCAACGGCGGCGACCGCCAAGGCCAGCATGGGCACGACCAGCACGGGGAACCGCAGCCGCAGTACGCCGCCCACGACCCGTACGCCGGTTACGGGCAGCAGGCCCAGGACCCGTACGGCCAGGGCGGCTACCCGGCCCAGGACACCTATCAGGGCCAGGGCACCTACACCGGTCAGTACGACTACGGCACGGACCCGACGGGCTACCCCGCCTACTCCGACCCGTACATCGGCACCGGAGGAGCCGCGAGCACCGGGCAGTACGCCTCGTACGACAGCTACGGCAACGGCTACGACACCTACAGCGGCGGACAGCAGCCCGCCGACCCCTACGCCGGGCAGTACGCCTCCGACACCCCGCCCGGCGGCGTGTGGGTGCCGCAGCAGCGCGAGAGCGAGCAGTACCCCCCGCTGCCGCCGGAAGCCCCCGTCCAGCCCGCCCCGTACGGGAACGGATACGACACCGGGCAGAACGAGCAGTACCGCTACTGACCGGCGTGCCTCGTCGTGGCGGCCGTGGAGGCCGCGCGGGGAACGACGGGCCGGCCGCGGCTCACTGGGAGCCGCGGAAGCCGTCCCCCTCCACGACGAGACCGGCGACCAGGGCCCCCGACATGCCGGCGTGCGCCAGCCCGCCGCCGGGGTGGGACCAGCCGCCCGCCAGATAGAGGCCCGGCAGCGGGGTGCGGTTCCCCGCGTGCAGATACCCGCCCGCCGCCCCGGCCAGGGCCGGAGCCGGCACCGAACCGCCCTCCGCTCCGGTGTCGGCCGAGGTCTCGGCGGGAGTGCGCACCTCCGTGTGGAGTATCCGCTCGCGCAGGCCGGGGACCGCCTCGGCCGCCCGGTCGACCACCGAGTCCGTGAACCGTGCGCGCAGCGCCGGGTCCGTCCAGTCGACGCGTCCCTGAGGGGCCACCGTCACCACGAGGGTCACCGCCTCGTGCTCCTCGTCGGGGCGGGTGGCCGGGTCGTCGGGCCGCAACACTGTGACCGTGGGCCGCTCGGCCGTCCGGCCGCCGAACACCGCCTCCTGCTCCGCGGCCGGGTCTCCGGCATGCACCACCGTCCGGTGCACGGCGCCCCGCTCGCGGGCGCCACTCAGCGACAGCATGACGACGAAGCGGCCCGGCACCGGCGCCTCACGCTGCCCGGCGGGCGCCGCCTCCCGGACCGGCAGGAGCCCGGGCGCGGGCTGCGCACCCAGGACCACGTGGTCGGCCTCCACACTCCGGCCGTCCGCCAGCTCGACCCCGGCGGCCCGGCCGTCCTTCTCGGTGACCCGGACCACCTCGGCGCCGAAGACGAACTCCACCTTGCGGGCCAGGCACCGCTCGTACACCGCGTCGGCCAGCGCACGCATGCCTCCGGCGACGTACCAGCTGCCGAAGGTCTCCTCCATGTACGGCAGGAGAGCGGCGGCGGCCGGGGCGCGGCGGGGGTCGAGGCCGTAGGACAGGGCGTATCCGTCGAGGAGGGCGGCCAGCCGGGGGTCGGCCAGCTCCCAGGCGCCGATCTCCTCCACCGTCCCCGCCCGCCGGGGGGACCGCAGCAGCCTGCGCACACGCACCGAGGGATAGGGGTCGCGGGCCAGCACCTCCCGGTCCTCGCGCAGCGGCTCCTCCAGCAGCGGTCTGCGCGACCGGTCCCAGGCGGTCCCCGCACGGTCCAGGAAATCTCCCCAGCGGGCGCCCGCCCCCGCCCCGAGGGCCTGGTCCAGCGCGCCCACCACCCCCGCCCGTGAGGCGTTGGGCAGCGACACCGCGGTGCCGTCGGCGAAGAGATGACGGCTCGCCGGGTCCACCTGCGTCAGCGTGACGCACTGCTCCAGCGGCTCCTTACCCGTCTTCACGAACAGGTCGCGATAGACCGCGGGCAGGTGCAGCAGTCCGGGGCCGGTGTCGAAGACGAAGCCGTCCCGGGCATACCGGCCGAGCGAGCCGCCATGGGTCCCTGACCGCTCGTACACCGTCACCCGGTGGCCTGCCACGGCGAGCCGGGCGGCCGCCGCCATCGCGCCCGTCCCGGCGCCGATCACCGCAATTCGTGCCATGTCAGTGACCTTAAGGGGTGCCACCGACAGATCATCCGGGAGGCCGGTGACCGCCCGCTCCGGCCAGGTTCCTCTCCTCGCGGCGCTGCGCCCTGCGGCGCAGGAACCGGCGGATGCGGGAGGCCAGGAAGAGCAGTGTCACCAGGCCGAGCAGGAGCAGGACGGCGGCGACGACGGCCGCGGCCACCGGGTTGAAGACCGCGAAGGTGATGATCCCGGCGACGCCGAGATCCTCCGCGACGCTGACCCCGATGTTGCTGAACGGCTCGGGGGAGGTGTTGACCGCCATCCTGGTGCCGGCCTTCACCAGATGGCTCATCAGCGCGGTGGAACCCCCGACGGCTCCGGCCGCCAGTTCCGGCAGGGAGCCGCTCTCGCCGGCCAGCAGCGCGGCGACGACCGCCCCGGCCACGGGACGGATCACCGTGTGGACCGTGTCCCAGGCCGAGTCGACGTAAGGGATCTTGTCGGCGACCGCCTCGCAGAGGAAGAGCACCCCGGCGACCACGAGCACATCCGTGCGCTGGAGCGACGCGGGCACCTCGTCGGTGAGTCCGGTCGCGCCGAAGACGCCGAGGAGGAGGACCACCGCGTAGGCGTTGATCCCGCTCGCCCAGCCGCTGGTGAACACCAAGGGGAGTACGGACACGGACGCGATCGTAGCCAGTGGGGCCGCTGCCGGGGTGGGCGCTGCCACACAGGCCTGAGTATCTCTACCTAGTGCGCGAGATGAGTAGGGATGCGGATAGGCCCTGACCTGCGCGGACGGAAGAGTGGAGACCACGGAAGGGGCACGGCGCCCGGACCGCCGACACGGGGCGGCGGAACGGAGCCGCACCCCGGAAGCAACGGGGGCACACGACGCGGAGCTCCGGGACCACGGGGGAACGAGGTCACGGGGGAGGGCTCCGCGGCGGTACCGGGCGCCGGTCCGGTGGAATTCGGGGGGATCGAATTCCACCGGGCCGGCGCTTCTCCGCGTGCCGGGAGCCCTGGGGCCTCAGTGCCCGCTGACGCGTCCGTGCAGCAGCAGGGACAGGGCGGAGTGCACGTCGTCGAGCGTCCGCTCCGGCTGGAACGCCTGCCAGTCGAGGGCCGCCACGAGCACCATCCCCACCAGGGCCGCGGCCGTCAGCTGTACGTCGATCTCCTCGCTGAGCTCGCCGTTGGCGACGCCCTCCCGGAGTACGCCCTCGACGACGGCGACCGCCTGCTGGCGCAGCACGAGAAGGGTCGACTGCCATGCGCGGTTGGTGCGCCAGAGCTCCGCGACGTACAGCTGGGTGAAGGCCGGGTAGCGGTCGATGAAGACCAGGCCCGCCCTGATCATCGCGTCCAGCGCCTCCACGCGGGTGCCGCCGCGTGCGTCCGTCCCGTCGGCGGCGGTGCGCAGCGACTGCGTGAGCAGTCCGACGCCGTGCCGCAGCAGCTCCTCGAAGAGCTCGGTCTTGCTCTTGAAGTTGTAGTAGACCGTGCCCTTGGCGACCCCGGCCCGCTCCGCGATCTCGTCCACCGTGGTCGCGGAGAAGCCCTTCTCCGCGATGAGGGTGACCGCCGCCTCGTAGAGCTTCTGCCGGGTGATCTGGCGGCGTGTGGTGCTACTGCTGTCCATACGCACGATTCTCACAGGTCCCGGCGCCGTCACAGACTCAGCTCCGGGTGGAGCCGGTCCAGGGTCCACACCTGCTTGCGGCGGGCGGACAGCGCGGTCAGCGCCAAGGCGCCCGCGGTGAAGGCCAGCAGGACCGCGCAGCCCTGCCAGACGGGGCCGAGTCCGCCGCCCGTGATCAGCCGGCGCAGCCCCTCCACGACATAGGTCATCGGCAGATAGGGGTGGATCGCCCCGAAGAACCCCGGGCTGGTCTGGACGGGGTAGGTGCCTCCGGCCGAGGTCAGCTGGAGCATCAGGACCGCCAGGACGAGGATCCGTCCCGCGGCGCCGAAGCGGGCGTTCAGCCACTGCACGATCGCGGCGAAGCAGCAGGTGACCAGGGCCAGGAAGCCGAGCGTCCCGGCGGCGTGCGTCATCTGCAGCCCGAGCCGCCAGTGCAGCACGGACATCAGGGCCGCGACCTGGAGCAGCCCGATCGCGGCGACCGGCAGCCAGCCCGCGAAGGCGATGCGCCACGCCGGGGCCCCGGCCGACAGCGCCCGCCGGTTGAGCGGCTGGATCAGCATGTAGGCCACCATCGCCCCCACCCACAGCGAGAGCGGGATGAAGTACGGGGCGAAGCCGGTGCCGTAGTTGGGCGCCGCGTGCAGCGAGGAGGAGGCCAGCTGAACGGGGTCCGCCATGACACCGGTCCGGGCGTCGCGGTCCTCCTCGTCGTAGTCGGGGATCCTGCCGACGCCGTCGTTCAGGCCTTGGGCGAGCGTCGCGGAGCCGTCGCCGAGCCGGTACAGCCCGCTCTTCAGGCCGGCCGCGCCCGTCTTGAGCTTCTTGACCCCGGCGTCCAGATCGCCCGCGCCCGTCCTGGCGGTGCCCAGTCCGGTGTGGAGCGCGTCGGCGCCCGAGGCGACCTTGTGCGCCCCGGTGTTGAGCTTGTTGATCCTCGCGACGGCCGACTCCAGGTCCGTGTCGAGGTGCGGCGAGCGCTTGGCGAGCGCGTCCGCCTGCTTCTCCAGGGTGGCCAGCCGGGTGCGCAGCTCGGCGAGGTCGCCCTTCTGGTTCGTGACCAGGGCGTTCACGTCGTCGGCGACATCGGCGACGTCCGCCGCCGCGGTACTGGCCCGCTTCAGCTGCGGGCAGACCCCGGGATCGGGCAGGGGCTGCTCCTCGCAGCGCGCGCGGTACACCTCGGCCAGTTCGCCGGAGGCCGTGTGGGCGGCGGCCGAGGCGGTGGGCGCCGTCTCCACCAGCAGGTCGAGGTTGTCCCGTACGGCCTTCGACGAGTCGGCGACCAGCCGGGCCGTGTCACCGATGGCCTTGCCGTTGTCCTTGAGGAAGGGGCGTATGTCGGTGGCGGCCTTGTTCACCCCGTCGGCGAGCAGCTGGGTGCCGACGGCCACCTGCCGGGAACCCGTCTCCAGGTCGCCCGCGCCCTTGTCGAGCCGGGTGATGCCCGTGGAGAGCCTGCCGCTTCCCGACGTGGCGTCCTTCAGGCCGGCCGCGAGCTCCTTGGAGCCCTCCTTCGCCTTCTTGATGCCGCTTTCGAGGTCGTCGGCCCCCTTGGCCGCCTTCGCCGTCGCGTCGTGCAGGCCGGAGAAGTCGATGAAGATCCGGTCGAGGAAGCCGCGTGAGGCCTTCGTGGACGCGGCGCTGCGGACCTCGGCGAACACCGTCCTGGAGATCTGGCCGACGATGTAGTTGTTGGCATCGTTCGTTCGGACCTGGAGGGCGCCGGTCTCCGGGGCGTCCCCGGCGCTCGACGCGATCCGCTCGCTGAAGTCCGCGGGCACGGTCAGCGAGAGGTAGTACGTCCCGTCCTCCAGGCCCCGCTCGGCCTCGGCGGAGCCGACCTCGTGCCAGTCGAAGACCTCGGAGTCGAGGAGCCGGCCGGCGATCTCGTCCCCCGCGGCGAGGTGTTCGCCCCCGGTCCGTGTGCCCTTGTCGTCGTTGACCAGGGCGACGGGGATGCGGTCGAGCCGGCCGTACGGGTCCCAGAACGACCAGAGGTAGAGGGCCCCGTAGAGCAGCGGCAGCAGGAGGAGTGCCACGAGTGCGGCACGCGGCATCCGGCCCCTGCCGAACCTCCGCAGCTCAAGCGCGGCCAGCTTCGGCGATCGCATCGGCCGACTCCTTCTCCGTGGTCGTCTCCTCGGTGGCCCCGCGGGCCGTGTCGCCGGTGGGCGTCCCGGCCCCGTCCGCCGGGCGGGTGCGCACGGTCAGCGCGTCCTCGGGCGCCTCGCTGCACACGGCCAGCACCGTGGTGCCGCCGTCCGCGAGGGTGCGCAGCAGCTCCCAGGCCCGCGAACGGTCCGCCGCGGAGAGCTTGAGGTCGGTGTCGTCCACCGCGAGGAGCTTCGGACGGCCCATCAGGGCGAGGGCGACGGACAGACGCAGCGCCTCGATGCGCTCCAGGTCGCGCACGGAGGTCCGCTCGGCCTTGGGCAGGGCCGCGGGGTCCAGTTCGGCAGCCTCCAGGGCGGTGTCGATCAACGACCGGGTCGTGGCGGTGCGCTGGGCGCGGGAGCGCAGCAGGGCGCGGGGCGAGGAGTCGAAACGGCGCTGGAGCAGGGCGCGTTCCCGCAGGTGCTCGGCGACGGTGAACGAGGGGTCCAGCTCGCTGACCCCCGGGACGGGGCCCAGCGCGCTGAACCGGCGTACGGCGGCGAGCCGGCCGGGGAGGCGCTCACCACCGACCTCGGCGTGGCCCCGGGTGGCGCGCATCCTGCCGGTGAGCGCGAGCAGCAGGCACGTGCGGCCGGAGCCGGACGGCCCCTCGACCGCGACGAGCGATCCGGGATCCGCGGTGAACCCCACATCCCGGAAGGCCCAGCCTCGCGGCCCCTTCAGTCCGAAGTCCTCGGCGCTCAGCGCCGCCCCCTGCGGGCTGTCCACGACCCCACCCCCATTGTTTGCACTGACCGGTCAGTGCAAAAAGCTAACCCGAACTCGCACTCGAGGCAAAGTGCCAGGTCGGAGGAGGATTCCGGGGAATTGTCAGTGGGGGCCGTCACGATGGATACAGACGGCCACAGAGCCGTCACACGACGACAGGAGGTTCGTCATGGCCAGCTCGTCCGCAGCCGCCGCCCCGCGGCGCCGCGCAGGCAGCCCTGCCCCCTCACTGACCGGTCCGGCAACCGACGTCCACCCCGTGCTCCGCCGCGCCACGGCGCCGCCCGCCGCCCTCGATCTGCTCGCCCAGGCCCACGCGGGGCTGGACGAGGCCGCCGTGCTCGACGTGCCCAACGAGCGGTACGCCACCGCACATCTCGCCGCGCTGCGCACCGCGGCGGCCGTCCTCGCCGCCCGTGGCCGGCCCGAGACGAACAAACGCCGCAGGGAGCGGATTCGCAGCGCCTGGGAGGTGTTGCCCGACATCGCTCCCGAACTCACCGAATGGAGCGCCCTGTTCGCCTCCGGAGCCCGGCGGAGGGCGCGTGCGGAGGCGGGCATACCCGGCGCCGCCAGCAGCCGGGACGCGGACGACCTGCTGCGCGACGCGGCCATGTTCCTGCGCCTGGTCGAGCGGCTGCTGGTCCTCCAGCCCGTCCTTCCGCAACCCCGGCGGGACGGACAGGACCGGCGGTGCGACGGGGAGTGACCGGGAGGGCGGTGCGAGGCAATAGGGTGGAGAGGACCCGTATCACCTGCACCGTTCACGCCCCGCCGTCCGTGGCGGTACCGCGCCGAGGAGTCAATCGCCGTGTCGGACCAGCTGCGCCCCCGCGCCTCCCTCCGTACCGCTGTGGTCTGGGAGGTTCTCAAGGACGCCCTCGAGCGCCGGGTCAAGGCGACCGGCAGGGAAGCCCTGGACGTGCTGGACACCGGCGGGGGTACCGGCAATTTCGCGGTGCCCGTCGCCCGCCTCGGCCACCGGGTCACCGTCGTCGACCCCAGCCCCAACGCCCTGTTCGCGCTGGAGCGCCGTGCCGATGAGGCCGGGGTCGCCGACCGGGTCCGCGGTGTCCAGGGCGACATCCTCGGCCTGTTCGACGTGGTGGAGCGTGACGCCTACGACGCGGTGCTGTGCCACGGCGTTCTGGAGTACGTGGACGACCCCGCCGAAGGAGTGCGGAACGCGGTCGACGCCCTCCGCCCCTCCGGTGCGCTCAGCCTGCTCGGTGCGGGACTCGGCGGTGCCGTCCTGGCCAGGGCACTCGCGGGACACTTCGCCGAGGCCCGGCAGGCGCTGACGGACCCCGACGGGCGGTGGGGCGGCGGCGACCCCGTGCCCCGCAGGTTCACCGCCGGCCAGCTGTCGGCGCTCGTCACCGACGCCGGTGTCGAGGTCGGCGCGGTGCACGGGGTGCGGGTCTTCGCCGACCTCGTGCCCGGCGTTCTCGTGGACACCGAGCCGGGTGCGATGGAGGAGCTCCTCAGGCTGGAGGCGGCCGTCGCCGAACTGCCGGCCTTCCACTCCGTGGCGACCCAGCTGCACGTTCTGGGAGAGAAGCGCGCCTGAGCCGTGACGCGGAGCCCGCACGAGCATGGACGCGGAGTGACCGGAGCACGGCTGATCAGCAACGCAGCTGCAGACGGAGTACTGCCCAGAACACCCGATCGGGCCGCGAGCCCCGTATGATCGGGTGACACCATCCGGCATGACGGATCGGAGGTCGGGGAATCTACGCCTCAGCAGCCGAGCCGACATGGCGGTCCGGACTGGCTATGGCTAGAGGGCGGGTTTCACGGGGGCGAATCCCTGCCTATCCTGGAAGGGCCGCATACCGGTCGCCCCCGCGGCCGACGACGAGGAGGACTCCGTGCCGCTCTCGGAGCACGAGCAGCGAATGCTCGAGCAGATGGAGCGAGCGCTGTACGCCGAAGATCCCAAGTTCGCTACAGCGCTTGAGGGAAGCGGGCTGCGCAGGTACACCCGGCGACGGGTCTACCAGGCGGTGGCCGGTTTTCTGGTGGGTATCGCGCTCCTCATGGCCGGAATGGTTTTCCAGCAGACATGGGTCAGCGTGGCGGGATTCCTCGTCATGCTGGGCTGCGCCGTGCTGGCGGTCACCGGGTGGCGCAAGGCGCCCAAGCCCGGTGAGCAGCAGCCGGCCGGGAGTGCGAGCGGGGGCGGAGGCGAACGCCGACACCCCAGGCAGCGCCGGTCGATGATGAACCGGATCGAGCAGCGGTGGCAGCGCCGCCGCGACGAACAGGGCCAGTGAGCTTTCCGCTCCATGGCCGGCACGCAGTCGCCGGTCCTGGACGTGGTCCGCGCACACCGAGCACGTGACGCTGGACCTCACAGGTGAGGGGCGGTCGCCTCGCAGCGACCGCCCCTCACGTGTGCCCGGGACCGTGCCCGGGCACGGTCCCGGGCGGATACCGCTCCCGGCTGGATACCGTTCCCGGTCGATACCGTTCCCGGTCGATACCGTTCCCGGTCCAGGTCCGTGCGCCGGCCCGGCCGCAGCTCGGCCCAGCCCTGGTCCTGGGTCCCGCCCAGCATCAGTCCCGGCTGACTACCTGCGCCCGCTTCTGCCTTGTCCGGCGGCCCGGTCTCCTGGCCCGGCCCGCCCTGGCCTCCCGGCCCGGTCCCGGTTGAGCTCCGCCCGGCGCGACTGGGCCCAGCCCGGCATTAGTCCCGGCTGAGTACCTGCGCGCCCGCCTCTGCCTGGCCCGGCCCCGGCCGGCCTCCCGGCCCGGCGGCCCCGCCTCCTGGGCCGGCCTGGCCCGGCCCCGGCCTCCTGGCCCGGCCCCGGCCTCCTGGCCCGGCCCCCGGCCCTCCCGGCCCGGCCCCCGGCCCTCCCGGCCCGGCGTCCCCGCCTCTCTGCCCGCTTCGGCCGGAGCGGGCAGAGAGGCGGAGAGGCAGGAGATCAGCCCTGCTGGCGTGACGGGCGGCGCAGGCGGGCCGGCCAGCGGGCGCGGCCCAGGCGGCCCGACCAGGTGCGGCCGAGTTCCGCCCGGCGTTCCGAGACCGCCCACATCACCCGAACGGCGGAACGTGGCGCGAGCGTGGCACGCACCCTTGCCCAGCGGCCGGCCGAGGCCCACAGTCCCCCCCGAACCGCCCGTACATCCTCGGCGGGCGCCGTGGCCGCGCGGGGCTCCGGTGCGTACAGCACCTGCTCCACCGCACCCGCCACCCGGTGGGCCGCAGCCGCGGCCGAGCCGTCGAGGCCGCCCAGCCGGACGACCCGGGCCGCGGCCTTGCGGGGGGTCTGTGACTCGTCCGGAGCAATGCCGTGGTCCCAAGCCGTATCGGTCAGCTCCCGCCAGGCGGCCATCACCCGGGCGGTGGCATCAGCCGGTGTGCGTCCTTGGGAGCAACCGAGCCGCCGGGCACGGGCCCGCTGCCGCCACAGCATCGGCAGCAACGGCAGTGCCAGCACCACCACGGCACCCAGCACCCACAGCGCCCACGTTCTCAGCGGTGTCCCCGGGCCGGCGGAGTCCACCGCGCCCGGAGCCGCGGACGCACCGCACTGGCCCTGCTGACGCTCCTGCGCCGGGCAGGTCTCCGACGAGGACGGGGCCGCGGTGGGCTCGGCGGAGGCGCCGTCCGTCGGCAGCGCGGGATCGGTCGCGTCCTGCGAGGGCACGTCCGGCAGCGTGTAGGAGGGGGTGCTTCCCCGGGACGGAGTCGGTTCGAAGCGGGTCCATCCCACGCCCTCGAAGTACAGCTCGGGCCAGGCGTGCGCGTCCCGCAGCCCCACCGACACCGAACCGTCCGCCTGGGCCGTGCCCGGGGTGAAGCCCACCGCGACCCTGGCCGGTATCCCCAGCGTTCTGGCCATCGCCGCCATCGTGGAGGAGAAGTGGACGCAGAAGCCTTCCTTGTCCTTCAGGAAGCGCTCGATCGCCGAGGTGCCGGTCCCCGAGGTCACCGTCGTGTCGTAACGGAAACCGCCCTCCGACGCGAACCAGTTCTGGAGCTTCACCGCTCGCTCGTAGTCGTTCGCCGCGTCCCTGGTCACCCGTTCGGCCGTCTCCTCGACGACATCCGGCAGGGACGAGGGAAGACGGGTGTACTCGCGGGACAGGTCCCCGCGAGGCTGCATCGCCCCGCCCAGCTGCGAGGCCGTGGGTGTCACCTCCAGGCTGCTGACCTGGTAGCGGGCGCCGCCCGTCGTCTGGCCGTCGTCGCCGACGAGGGTGCGGCCCTCCGGCTCGTACCGCCAGCGGCCCTGGATGTTCACCTGGCTCGCCGGATAGGGGAGCGGCAGATACGTCTGCTGGTACGAGCGCGCGGCCGAGATGTTCGTCCGGACCTCGGTGACCGCGATGTCCCCGGCCAGCCCCGCAGGCTGCGGAAGCCGGTCCGGCACATCGCTCAGCCGGCGGGTCGACGGACGCCATTCGCCCCCGCTGAACTGGTCGAGCGCCAGGATGCGCAGATAGAAGTCCTGCGGGCTCCCGGAGCTGGTGCGATACGTCATCACCTCCCGGTTCTCCGGCTGGTTCAGATTGTTCTGCAGCGAGACCAGCGGGTTCACCGCGGAGATCGTGCCCCCGCCTCCGCCCCTGCCTGTCCCGCCGCCCGTGCCGGACAGGAGCCCGCCGTCCAGCGCGGGCAGGGCCGCGGGCACGACCAGGGCGATGCCCAGCGCCACCGCGCCGATGCGCCGTCCCGTACGGACCGGGGCCATGGCACGCCCGGACGACCCGTCCAGGCCTGCCGACAGACCGCCCGAGGTGCGGGACACACCACCGAACACCCGGCCCCACTGGGAGAGCCGGTCCCGGCCCTCGGCCAGCAGGAGCAGCAGATACCCGCACGCGGCGAGCAGGAACCACAGCCACCCCGCACCGCCGTCGGAGAGTCCTGCCGCGACCGAGTAGAGCGCGAGCAGCGGCAGACCGGCCGGAGCGGCGGTTCGGAAGGTCACCGCGAGGACGTCCACGGCGAGCCCGATGAGCAGAACCCCGCCGATCAGCATCAGCCGGATGCCCTCGGTCGCCGGTGCCGGGATGGCATATCTGTTGACGTCGTCGGCGCCGGTGGTCAGCAGCTCCGCGAGGTGCTGGACCGCCTGGGGGCCGGGCAGCACACCGAACAGGGCGTGCTCCCTGGCGAACGCCACGGTCAGCGTCAGAAGGGTGGCGAGCACCTGGAGGGAGACCGTCAGGACACGGACGAGCCGCATCCGGCGGGCGAGCGCGCCCACACCGGTCTGGACCGCCAGCAGGAAGCCCGCCTGCAGCACCCATTTCGACGTCTCGACGAGGGGCAGAAGCGCCCCTGCCGCCAGCATCGTGGCCGCGAAGGCGCACAGTGCGAGTCGGGTACGCCCGCTCATGACCATCCCCCGGAGAACCCTGTCGTCGAACCGGCGCCGGAGCGCTCCTCGCCCGCCTGCCGCCACAGCCGGGCGAGCTCCGTCCCGGGTGGCACCTTGACCGCCGTCCAACCCGCTTCGCGCAGCAGCCGCAGACCGTCGGCGGAAGGCGCGGGCGACCCGGGGGACATGGACGCGGACGCCCCTGCCTCCCTGCCGCGCGCCCAGTCCTCACTGCCGAGCACGAACGCGACGGCCCCGCGGCTGCGCTGACGCATCCGGGCGGCCACCGCGGTCTGTTCCTCGTCGAGATCGCCGAAGAACGCCACGAGCAGCCCCTCGTTGTTCCCGCGCAGCACGTCGTAGGCCCGGGAGAGGCCGCCCCCGTCGGAATGGTCGACGACCGCGAGGGTGTCCATCATCAGACCCGCCGAGTCCGCGGAGTCATGGGCGGAACCGGAGAAACCGTCGCCGCTCTCGCCCGGCACGGTGCTCCCGTCGTCCATGAGCAGCCGCACCGCGAAGCCCCGCTCCAGCATGTGGACCATCACGGACGCGGCCCCGGAGACCGCCCACTCGAAGGCGGATCCCGGCCCTGCGCCCTGGTAGGCGATCCGCCGGGTGTCCAGGAGCACCGTGCACCTGGCCCGCTGCGGCTGCTCCTCCCGGCGCACCATCAGCTCGCCGTAGCGCGCGGTGGAACGCCAGTGCACCCGCCGCAGGTCGTCACCGTGGCGGTAGCCGCGCGGGATCGTGTCGTCCTCGCCCGCCAGAGCCAGCGAACGCTGCCTGCCGTCGCCGTAGCCGGAGGCCTCTCCGGCCAGCCGAAGCGCCGGAAGCGGCTCGGTACGGGGGATGACCACGAGGGTGTCGTAGGCGCTGAAGGAGCGCGTCAGCTCGCACATCCCGAACGGGTCGCTCAGCCGCAGCTGCAGCGGCCCCAGCGGATAGCGCCCGCGCAGATCGGACCGGACCCGGTAGGACACCTCCCGGACGCCCCCCGCCTCCACCCGGTCCAGCACGAACCGGGGCCGGGGCCCGAGGACGTACGGGACGCGGTCCTGGAGCATGAGCAGCCCCGTGGGCATCCGGGACACGTTGTCCATACGGAGATGGACCCGTGCCTCCTCGCCCGCGGGCACCCGGGACGGGGAGAGCCGGCGACTGCCCGCCACGCGGTAGCGGGTGCGGTAGAGCACGATGACGCAGACCAGCGGCAGCACCGCCAGCAGCAGGCCGACCCGTAGCAGATCGCCCTGGCCGAGGACATAGGCGCAGACCGCGGCCGCGACACCGGCGGCCAGGAAGGACCGGCCCCGCGTCGTCAGCCCGCTCAGAGCGGCCCGCAGGCCCCCCTTGTTGTCGCCGTTGTCCACGGGGCCGGGCACTCCGGCCGTCATCACAGCGGCCGGACGCCGGGCTGCCGGCCGTACACCGGGCTGCCGGGCCGGTGCTGGGGCTGTGCCGGGGTGGCCGTACCGCCCGAGGTCGGCACAGGCGTGCGCTGCAGGATGTCCAGCACGACCTGCTCGGAGGTGCGCCGGTTGAGTTGCGCCTGCGCCGTGGGCAGCAGCCGGTGCGCGAGCACCGCGACCGCGAGTGCCTGGACGTCGTCCGGCAGGGCGTAGTCCCGCCCGGCGAGGGCCGCCGACGCCTTGGCCGCGCGGAGCAGATGCAGGGTCGCGCGTGGTGAGGCCCCGAGTCTGAGATCCGGGTGCTGGCGGGTCGCGCCCACCAGATCCACGGCGTACCGCCGGACGGACTCGGCCACGTGGACGTTACGGACCGCGTCGATCAGCTTCACGATGTCGTGGGCGTGGGCCACCGGCTGGAGGTCGTCCAGCGGCGAGGCCCCGCCGTGCACGTCGAGCATCTGGAGCTCGGCCTCCGCGCTGGGGTAGCCGATCGACACACGTGCCATGAAGCGGTCGCGCTGGGCCTCGGGCAGCGGATAGGTGCCCTCCATCTCCACCGGGTTCTGGGTGGCGACGACCATGAAGGGGTCGGGCAGCTCGTAGGTCTGGCCGTCGATGGTGACCTGGCGCTCCTCCATCGACTCCAGCAGTGCCGACTGGGTCTTGGGCGACGCACGGTTGATCTCGTCGCCGATCACGATCTGGGCGAAGATCGCACCGGGCTTGAACTCGAAGTCCCGCTGCTGCTGGTCGAAGATCGACACCCCGGTGATGTCCGACGGCAGCAGGTCCGGCGTGAACTGGATGCGTCGCACCGAACAGTCGATGGACCGTGCCAGCGCCTTGGCCAGCATCGTCTTGCCGACCCCGGGCACATCCTCGATGAGGAGGTGTCCCTCGGCGAGCAGCACGGTCAGCGAGAGCCGTACGACCTCAGGCTTGCCCTCGATCACACCCTCGACCGACCTGCGTACCCGCTCGGCTGTGGTGGTCAGATCTGTGAGGCTCGCTCGATCGTCATAGGTCGTCACCCGGCCCTCCTCGGCCCCGTTGTGCACGGGCGGACGCACAAAGCCGCCCGGCCCGCTCCGATATACGGACACTCTCCGGAGGACCCGGAGAGATGTCACACCCGCATTCTTGTTGCCGTTACCGCTTCGTGTCACTCGCCTGTGGACAACCAGGGGTGAAATGCCGGATGTAGTCCGTATGTCGGCGGATCAGGAGGCGGGGAGGATCTCCCGCAGCTTGCCCGTGGTCACGTCGAAGACGAATCCGCGGATGTCGTCCGTGTGCAGGAGGAAGGGGGAGGTGCGCACGCGCTGCATCGACTGGCGGACGTCCTGGTCGGCGTCCGAGTAGGCCTCCACGGCCCACGCCGGGCGCTGTCCGACCTCGAGCTCCAGCTCCTGCCTGAAGCCCTCGGTGAGGGACTCCATGCCGCAGTTGGTGTGGTGGATGAGGACGACGCTGCGGGTGCCGAGCGCACGCTGACTGATGGTCAGCGACCGGAGTACGTCGTCGGTGACCACGCCGCCCGCGTTGCGGATGGTGTGACAGTCGCCCAGCTCCAGGCCCAGTGCCCGGTGGAGGTCGAGGCGGGCGTCCATGCAGGCGACGATGGCGACCTTCAGTACGGGCCGGGCGTCCATGCCGGGGTCGGTGAACGCCTCCGCGTAACGCGTGTTCAGGCCGACCAGGCGGTCGGTGACCGTTTCGCCGGAGGAGGCACCGGGGGCAGTGGCGGAACCGGTCCCGGCGGAAGGCTGCGCAGAAGTCGACATGGCCACGACGTTATCCGCCGCCGCCTCTCCCGGCGGGGTGCGGGAGGGGACAAAGAACGTCAACAAGGCTTCGTGTGAGGTAACCCACAAGCCTCACACCCATACATCCGATCGGGTGAGGTTCCCGGTGCGGAGCGACCGTCCGACGCGCTGCGCGGTTCGTTGATCGGGAATGGATCGAATGGCAGGGTGGACTAAAGTGACGCGAAGTTACCGACACGCCTGCACATACTGCATATTTTTATATGTTTCGAGCTCCCGTGATGTGCGGCGTACATGCGGCCCGGCCCTCTCCCGCTCGCCGGTCGGCCGACGCCTCCTTCCCCGGCGCCGGCGGACCTCCCCTTCCGAGCGGGCGGGGACCAGACCGCACGTGCGGCCATCACGGGACAGAGCCTGAGAGGGCGCTTTGAGCCAGACCCGACATGTCCCGGTGATGCTCCAGCGATGCCTGGACCTGTTGGCCCCGGCTCTGGAGGCGACGGGACCGCAGCCCCCCGTGGTCGTGGACTGCACCCTCGGGCTCGGCGGGCACAGCGAGGCCCTGCTCGCCGCCTTCCCCGAGGCGAGACTCGTCGCCCTCGACCGTGACAAGGAGGCGCTGCGCCTCTCCGGGGAGCGCCTCGCCCCCTACGGCGACCGGGCCACCCTGGTGCACGCCGTCTACGACGAACTGCCCGAGGTCCTCGAAAGGCTGGGAATCGCCAAGGTCCAGGGTGTCCTGTTCGACCTCGGCGTCTCCTCCATGCAGCTGGACGAGGCCGACCGCGGCTTCGCCTACGCCCAGGACGCGCCGCTCGACATGCGCATGGACCAGACGACCGGCATCGGCGCGGCCGAGGTCCTCAACACCTACCCGCCGGGCGAACTCGTGCGGATCCTGCGCGCGTACGGCGAGGAGAAGCAGGCCAAGCGCATCGTCTCGGCCATCGTGCGCGAACGGGAGAAGGAGCCCTTCACCAACAGCGCCCGACTCGTCGAACTGATCCGCGACTCCCTGCCGCAGGCCGCCAAGCGCACCGGTGGCAATCCGGCCAAGCGCACCTTCCAGGCCCTGCGCATCGAGGTCAACGGCGAACTCACCGTCCTGGAGCGGGCCGTTCCGGCCGCCGTGCAGAGCCTCGCCGTCGGCGGCCGTATCGCCGTCCTCTCCTACCACTCGCTGGAGGACCGGCTCGTCAAGCAGGTCTTCGCGGCCGGTGCGGCCAACACCGCCCCGCCGGGACTGCCCGTCGTCCCCGAGCGCTACCAGCCCCGGCTGAAACTCCTGACCCGCGGCGCCGAACTGCCCACCGAGGAAGAGGTCGCCGAGAACCGGCGCGCCGCACCCGCCCGGCTGCGCGGCGCCCAGCGGATCCGCGAGGAGGAGCGATGAGCGCGCCCCGCCGGTCCGGCCGGACGCCGGTGAGGACGGTGGCGCCGCGGTGACCAGGACGGCCGAGCAGATGAAGGGGCGGGCCGGCCGCCTCGCCCGGCTGATGCCGTCGGGGCCGAGCACCGCTGCCCGTACCCCCTTCGTCCTGCTGGTCGTGCTGCTGCTCGCCGGTGGCCTGATCTCGCTCCTGCTGCTGAACTCGGCGCTCAACGAAGGATCGTTCAGGCTGAGCAAGCTGGAGCGGGAGACCACCGAGCTCACCGACGAGCAGCAGGCCCTGCAACGGGACGTGGACAGCTACTCCGAGCCCGACGCGCTGGAACGCAGGGCCAGGGAGCTCGGCATGGTGCCCGGCGGCAGCCCCGCCTTCCTGAACCCGGACGGCACCGTCCGCGGCGTGCCCGAGCGGGCCACCGCCGAACCGTCCCCCACGGCCACCCCCGAGCCCTCCGCCCCGGCCTCGCCGTCCGGCTCCGCGTCGCCGTCCGGTTCGCCCTCCGCCACCGCGACCTCCACCGACCCGGCCTCCGCGACCCCGGCCCCCTCGGCCCCGACAGCTCCCTCATCTCCCTCGACGAGCCCCGGCAGGTGACGCAGTGCCGTCCAAGGAACCGCCGCGCCGCCGCGTACCCGGCCCCGCGCGTCCCCGCAACGGGGCGAGCGGATCGGGGCGCCCCCGGCCCGCCGCCCGTCCCGAGACCCGGCGCCCCCGGCCCCCGGCCGCTGCCAGGAAGCGGCGCGGCGGCTCCCAGCAGTCCATCCGCCTGGGCAGCCCGCGCCCCCGGCTCCGCCTGATCAGCCTCTGTCTGACGCTCGTCATGCTGGCCTTCGTCGTACGCCTCCTCCAGGTGCAGGCCGTCGACGCCAGCGCGTACGCCGCGAAGGCCGAGAAGAACCGCTACCTCGAATACACGATCGCCGCCGAGCGCGGCGAGATCACCGACCGCAGCGGCATCGCCCTGGCCACCAGCGTCGACGCGCACGACATCACGGCCGACCCGAAGCTGTTCACCCCCGAGGACAGCAAGGCCCCCGACGCGCCGCAGCAGGCGGCGGCCCTGCTCGCGCCGATCCTCGGCGCGGACGAGGCGGAGCTGGCGAAGAAGCTCTCGACGCCCAAGAGCCGCTACACGGTGCTGGCGCGCCGCCAGACCCCCCAGGTCTGGAAGCAGATCAAGGACCTCAAGTCCGTCTTCGCCGAGAAGGCGGCGGAGGACAAGGCCGCCGGCGGCCCCGGGGCCAACGTGCTGGCCGGAGTCCTCCAGGAGCCCACCACCAAGCGGGTCTATCCGAACGGCGGTCTCGCCGCCGGGATACTGGGGTTCGTCAACGCCGAGGGCAAGGGCGGCGGCGGCCTGGAGGCCCAGCTGAACGGGGAGCTCCAGGGCGAGGACGGCAAGATCCGGTACGCCCAGGCGGGCGGCCGTCCGGTGCCGACCGCGGGCTCCACGGAGATCCCGGCCGTCCCGGGCACCGACGTCGAGCTGACGATCGACCGCGACATCCAGTGGGCGGCCCAGCGCGCCATCGCCGACCAGGTCGAGAAGTCCAAGGCGGACCGCGGCTACGTCGTCGTGCAGAACACCAGGACCGGCGAGGTCCTGGCCATGGCCAACGCCCCCGGCTACGACCCGAACGACATCGCGCGGAGCGACGGGGCGGCCCTGGGCAACGCCGCGCTCCAGGACGTGTACGAACCCGGCTCCACCAGCAAGGTCATGTCGATGGCCGCCGTGCTGGAGGAGGGGGTCGCCACGCCCGGCACCCATGTCACCGTGCCCAACCGGCTGCACCGGGGCGACCGGCTCTTCCGGGACGACATCGACCACCCCACCTGGTACCTCACGCTCAACGGCGTCCTCGCCAAATCGAGCAACATCGGCACCATCCTGGCCACCGGGCAGCTCGGCAGGACACAGGCGGAGGCCAACAAGGTCCTGCACTCCTACCTGCGCAAATTCGGCCTCGGCAGCACCACGGGGCTCGACTACCCGGGAGAGTCGCCGGGCATCCTCGCCAAGCCCCAGGACTGGTCGACCTCGCAGCAGTACACGATCCCGTTCGGCCAGGGGCTCTCCCTCAACGCCATGCAGGCCGCGTCGGTCTACTCGACGATCGCCAACGGCGGGGTCCGGATCGAGCCGACCCTGGTCCGGGGAACGAAGGACGCGGACGGCAACTACGCCGCGTCCGAAGCCCCCGAGCGCACCCGGGTGGTCAGCGAGAAGACCGCCAAGACCCTGGCGAAGATGCTGGAGTCCGTGGTCGACGACCGGGAGGGCACTGGAACCAAGGCCCACATCGAGGGGTACCGGGTCGCGGGCAAGACGGGGACGGCCAACCGCGTCGACCCCGTACGCGGCGTCTACAAGGGCTACACCTCGTCCTTCGCGGGCTTCGCCCCGGCCGACGACCCGCAGATCACCGTCTACTGCGCGATCCAGAACCCCACCGAGGGCTCCTACTTCGGCGGCCAGATCTGCGGCCCGATCTACAAGAAGGTCATGGAGTTCGCCCTGAAGACCCTCCAGATCCCACCCTCCGGCAGCGGCCCCGCCCGTCTGCCGGTGTCCTTCAAGCCCGGCGAGTAACTCGGGGGAACCCTCAGTGACGACCATCACCCCTGATCCCGGGAACCGGAACGAGAAGTACCGCAACCCCGCCCCCTCACTTCGCGAGAGGCCCGGTCCGCCCGGTACGCTCACCGCCGTGCCCCACCCTGATCAGTGCCAAACCACTCAGAAGGACGCGCCTGTGAACTACCCGGGAGCGCCCCGACCGGACCGGCTCAGGCCGACGTCCCTCGGAGAGCTGGCAGCCCGGCTCGGTGCCGGACCGCAGGATTCCGGTGAGGTCACCGGCATCACGCACGACTCCCGGGCCGTGCGCCCCGGAGACGTGTACGCGGCCCTGCCCGGTGCCCGCTTCCACGGCGCCGACTTCGCCGCCCAGGCCGCGGGCCTCGGCGCCGCCGCGATCCTCACCGACCCGGCGGGCGCCGAGCGCGCCGCCGGCACCGGCCTCCCGGTCCTCGTCACCGAGGACCCACGCGGCCGGATGGGCGACCTCGCCGCAGAGATCTACGGACGGCCGGGCACCGGTCTCCTCCAGATCGGCATCACCGGAACGTCCGGCAAGACCACCACGGCGTACCTCGTCGAGGGCGGACTGCGCGGTGCCGGACGCAGCACCGGGCTGATCGGCACCGTCGAGATGCGGATCGGCGACGAGCGCATCAAGTCGGAGCGCACCACCCCCGAAGCCACCGACCTCCAGGCCCTGTTCGCCGTCATGCGCGAACGAGGTGTCGAGGCGGTCGCCATGGAGGTCTCCAGCCACGCCCTGGTGCTCGGGCGGGTCGACGGCTGTGTGTTCGACGTCGCCGTCTTCAACAACCTCAGCCCCGAGCACATGGAGTTCCACTCCGGCATGGAGGACTACTTCCAGGCCAAGGCGCAGCTGTTCACCCCCGAGCGCAGCAAGCTCGGCGTCGTCAACTTCGACGACGAGTACGGCCGCAGGCTGGTCAAGGAGGCGTCCGTTCCGGTCGTCACCTTCTCCGCCGAGGGCCACCCGGACGCCGAGTGGCGTGCCGAGGACGTCGAAGTCGGCCCCCAGGACAGCACGTTCACCGTGAGGGGCCCCAAGGGCGAGCGGATCACCGCCAGGGCGCCGCTGCCCGGCCCCTTCAACGTGGCCAACACCCTCGCGGCGATCGTCACCCTGGCCGTCGCGGGCGTCGACCCGCAGACCGCCGCGGACGGCGTCGCCGCCGTCCCCGGTGTCCCCGGCCGGCTGGAACGCGTCGACGCCGGACAGCCCTACCTCGCGGTCGTGGACTACGCGCACAAGACCGACGCCGTCGAATCCGTCCTGCGCTCCCTGCAGAAGGTCACCGAGGGCCGGGTGCACATCGTGCTCGGCTGCGGCGGCGACCGCGACACCACCAAGCGCGGCCCGATGGGCGCCGCGGCGGCCCGGCTCGCCGACACCGCCGTACTGACCTCTGACAACCCCCGCTCCGAGGACCCCCTCGCGATCCTCGCCGCGATGCTCGCCGGCGCCGCCGAGGTGCCCGTCCACGAGCGCGGCGACGTGCTCGTCGACGCCGACCGGGCCGCGGCCATCGCCGCCGCGGTCGCCCGGGCCGAGCCCGGCGACACCGTGCTGGTGGCCGGAAAGGGACACGAGCAGGGCCAGGACGTCCACGGAGTGGTACGCGCCTTCGACGACCGCAAGGTCCTGCGCGAGGCCATCGAGCGCTCCCTGGAGCGCGCGACCGCCGCACAAGCCCCCCAGGACCGCGTACACACCCACGAGAACAACAGTCAGGGATGACCAAGTGATCGCCCTTTCCCTCGCCGAGATCGCCGGAATCGTCGGCGGGCAGCCGCACGACGTACCGGACCCGTCCGTCACCGTCACCGGCCCCGTCGTCATCGACTCCCGGGAGGTGCGGCAGGGCTCCCTGTTCGCCGCGTTCGCGGGCGAGCGGGTCGACGGCCACGACTACGCGCAGCGTGCCGTCGAGGCAGGAGCGGCAGCAGTGCTCGCCGCCCGCCCCGTCGGTGTCCCGGCGATCGTCGTGGACGACGTCGTGGAGGCGCTCGGCGCCCTCGCCCGCTCCGTCGTCGAGCGCCTCGGCACCACCGTCGTCGCGCTCACCGGCTCGGCGGGCAAGACGTCCACCAAGGACCTGATCGCCCAGCTGCTGGAGCGCAAGGCGCCCACCGTCTGGACGCCGGGATCCCTCAACAACGAGATCGGCCTGCCGCTCACGGCGCTGCGCGCAACGGCGGAAACGCGCCATCTCGTGCTGGAGATGGGCGCGCGCGGCATCGGCCACATCAGCTACCTCACCAATCTGACGCCGCCGAAGATCGGCCTGGTCCTCAACGTCGGCAGCGCCCACATCGGCGAGTTCGGCAGCCGGGAGGCGATCGCCCAGGCCAAGGGCGAGCTCGTCGAGTCCCTCCCCGGGGACGGCTGCGCCGTGCTCAACGCCGACGACCCGCTCGTGCGGGCCATGTCGTCCCGCACAGAAGCCCGGGTGCTCCTCTTCGGAGAGGCCCCGGATGCGGACGTACGGGGAGAGAACGTGCGGCTCACGGACGACGGCCGCCCCGCGTTCGCGCTCCACACACCCACCGGGTGCAGCGACGTGACCTTGCGCCTGTACGGTGAGCACCACGTGTCGAACGCGCTCGCCGCGGCCGCCGTCGCCCATGAGTTGGGCATGTCCGTGACCGAGATCGCCGATGCGCTCTCCGGGGCGGGCACCCTCTCCCGCTGGCGCATGGAGGTCACCGAGCGTCCGGACGGTGTGACGGTCGTCAATGACGCCTACAACGCGAACCCCGAATCCATGAAGGCCGCACTCCGTGCGCTGGCCGCCATGGGCAAGGCCCGACAGGCAGCCGGGGGGCGCACGTGGGCGGTGCTCGGTCAGATGGCCGAGCTCGGTGACGCATCGCTCGCCGAGCACGACGCTGTCGGACGGCTCGCCGTCCGGCTCAACGTCAGCAAGCTCGTCGCTGTCGGAGGAACAGAAGCCTCCTGGCTGCAACTGGGCGCATATAACGAGGGTTCGTGGGGTGAGGAGTCGGTGCACGTGTCCGACGCACAGGCGGCCGTCGACCTGTTGCGCAGTGAACTGCGCCCGGGAGACGTCGTGCTGGTGAAGGCGTCCCGGTCGGTCGGCCTGGAGAAGGTCGCCCTGTCACTGCTGGAGACGACCGAGGGCGAGGTCGCCGTCCGATGAGACAGATCCTCTTCGCGGGGGCCATAGGGCTCTTCCTGACGCTGGTCGGCACCCCGCTGCTGATCAAACTTCTGGCCCGCAAGGGCTACGGGCAGTTCATCCGGGACGACGGCCCGCGTACCCACGGCAGCAAAAAGGGCACGCCCACCATGGGTGGTATCGCCTTCATCCTGGCCACGATCATCGCCTACGTACTGGCGAAGGTGATCACCGGCGAGGAGATGCGGTTCTCCGGGGTGCTCGTCCTGTTCCTGATGACCGGGATGGGCCTCGTCGGCTTCCTCGACGACTACATCAAGATCGTGAAGCAGCGCTCGCTGGGGCTGCGGGCCAAGGCCAAGATGGCCGGCCAGCTGATCGTCGGCATCGCCTTCGCGGTGCTCTCGCTCCAGTTCGCGGACGCCCAGGGGAACACCCCGGCCTCCACCCGGCTCTCCTTCGTCGAGGACTTCGGCTGGTCGATCGGCCCCGTGCTGTTCTGCGTCTGGGCGCTGTTCATGATCCTCGCCATGTCCAACGGCGTGAACCTGACGGACGGTCTGGACGGACTGGCCACCGGCGCCTCGGTGATGGTCTTCGGTGCCTACACCTTCATCGGTCTCTGGCAGTTCCAGGAGTCCTGCGCCAACGCGGAGACGCTGACCAACCCCAGCGCCTGCTTCGAGGTACGCGATCCGCTCGACCTCGCGGTCGTCGCCTCCGCCCTGATGGGCGCCTGCTTCGGCTTCCTGTGGTGGAACACCTCGCCCGCGAAGATCTTCATGGGCGACACCGGTTCGCTGGCCCTCGGCGGCGCGCTCGCCGGCCTCGCGATCTGCTCCCGTACCGAGTTCCTGATGGCCATCCTCGGCGGCCTCTTCGTGATGATCACCATGTCGGTGGTCATCCAGGTCGGCTCCTTCAAGATGACCGGCAAGCGGGTCTTCCGCATGGCCCCGCTCCAGCACCACTTCGAACTCAAGGGGTGGTCCGAAGTCCTTGTCGTGGTCCGCTTCTGGATCATCCAGGGCATGTGCGTGATCGTCGGACTGGGCCTCTTCTACGCCGGATGGGCAGCCAAGAAGTGAGCAACGTGGACTGGCAGGGCAAGCACGTCACGGTGGCCGGGCTCGGCGTCAGCGGCATCCCCGCGGCCCGCGCCCTGCACGAGCGGGGGGCTCTCGTCACCGTCGTCAACGACGGCGACGACGAGCGCTCCCGCGCACAGGCCGCCGAACTGGAGGCGCTCGGCATCACCGTGCGCCTCGGTGACGGCGACACCCTGCCCGAGTCCACCGAACTCGTCGTCACGGCTCCCGGCTGGAAACCCGGCAAGCCGCTCTTCCAGGCAGCCGCCGAGGCGGACGTCCCCGTCTGGGGCGACGTCGAACTCGCCTGGCGGCTGCGGGGACCCGATGCCGCACCCTGGCTCGCGGTCACCGGGACCAACGGCAAGACCACGACCGTGCGGATGCTCGCCTCGATCCTCGAAGCGGCCGGGCTGCGCACGGCCGCGGTCGGGAACATCGGCGTGTCCCTGCTGGACGCGGTGCTCGGCGACGAGACGTACGACGTCCTCGCCGTCGAGCTCTCCAGCTACCAGCTCCACTGGGCACCCTCGCTGCGCGCCCACTCCGGAGCCGTGCTCAACCTCGCACCGGACCACCTCGACTGGCACGGCTCCATGGCCGGTTACGCCGCCGACAAGGGCCGGATCTACGAGGGCAACACCGTCGCCTGCGTCTACAACGCGCAGGACCCGGCGACGGAGGACCTCGTGCGTGAGGCCGACGTCGAGGAGGGCTGCCGGGCGATCGGGTTCACGCTCGGCGCACCGGGGCCCTCGCAGCTCGGGGTGGTCGACGGCATCCTCGTCGACCGGGCGTTCGTGGCCGACCGGCAGAAGCAGGCGCAGGAGCTCGCCGAGGTCGGCGACGTGAACCCGCCGGCCCCGCACAACATCGCCAACGCCCTGGCCGCGGCGGCACTCGCCCGCGCCTTCGGCGTCGAGCCCGCCGCCGTGCGCGACGGGCTGAGGGCCTTCCGCCCCGATGCCCACCGCATCGAACACGTCGCCGACGTGGACGGCGTGACGTACATCGACGACTCCAAGGCCACCAACACCCACGCCGCCGAAGCCTCCCTGGCGGCCTACGAGCCCATCGTCTGGATCGCCGGCGGCCTGGCCAAGGGCGCCACGTTCGACGAGCTGGTGACCGGGGCCGCGAAGCGGCTGAGGGGTGTCGTGCTGATGGGCGCCGACCGGGCGCTGATCAGTGAAGCCCTGGCGCGACACGCCCCCGAGGTACCGGTGGTCGACCTCGACCGGACCGACACTGGGGCGATGTCCGAAGCCGTCCGCGAAGCGGCACGGCTGGCCCGGCCGGGCGACACCGTACTGCTGGCCCCGGCCTGTGCCTCGATGGACATGTTCGTCAACTACAACAAGCGGGGCGAGGCGTTCGCGGACGCGGTCCGCGGGCTCGCCGGCGAGAGCGCCTGACGGACCCGGCCTCCGCGTCGTACTGTCCGGAGAGCCGGCGCCCGGGGACCCGGCGCGAGCAGCGCGGCCACGGGCCCCGGCGCCCGGTGACAGCCCCGGGCACGAGCAGTGGAGGGGACAGCGACAATGCCGGCCGACGAGAGCGCAGCCGCGCGCCGAGCCGACCGCCCACGAGCGGCCCCGGCGATCAGCCGGGCGCTCACCCCGCCCCTGCCCGCCGGCCCGGGACTCCCTGCCGGGCTCGTCCTGCGGAGCCGGCCCGCCGCGGGTCCCCGGCGGCCCTCCACGCCGCGCGGAGGCGCCCGTGGGGCCGGCACACCGTCCGGGCCGCGCAGGGGCGCCGGGGTACGGCGGACGTACGAGCGGGCACGACGGGCCTGGGACCGCCCTCTGACCGCGTACTACCTGATTCTCGGGTCCAGCCTGCTGATCACCGTGCTCGGCCTCGTGATGGTCTACTCCGCCTCGATGATCAAGGCGCTGGAACTCGCCAGGCCCGGTACGTACTTCTTCCGCAAGCAGTTCCTCGCCGCCGTGATCGGCGCCGCGCTGATGCTGCTGGCCTCCAGGATGCCCGTCAAACTCCACCGGGCACTGGCCTATCCGCTGCTCATGGGCACGGTCTTCCTGATGGTCCTGGTGCAGGTGCCGGGGATAGGGATGTCGGTCAACGGCAACCAGAACTGGATCTACCTCGGCGGCCCCTTCCAGCTCCAGCCCAGCGAGTTCGGCAAGCTCGCACTCATCCTGTGGGGCGCCGACCTGCTCGCGCGCAAACAGGACAAACGGCTGCTGGCCCAGTGGAAGCACATGCTCGTGCCGCTCGTCCCCGTCGCCTTCATGCTGCTCGGGCTGATCATGCTCGGCGGCGACATGGGCACCGCGATCATTCTCACGGCGATCCTCTTCGGGCTGCTCTGGCTGGCCGGCGCCCCCACCCGGCTCTTCGCCGGAGTGCTCGCCTTCGCCGGCCTCATCGGCTTCCTGCTCATCAAGACCAGCCCCAACCGGATGTCCAGGCTCGGCTGCATCGGAGCGTCCGAGCCGGGGCCCGGGGACTCGTGCTGGCAGGCGGTGCACGGAATCTACGCTCTGGCGTCCGGCGGATGGTTCGGTTCCGGGCTCGGCGCGAGTGTGGAAAAATGGGGTCAACTGCCTGAACCGCACACCGACTTCATCTTCGCCATCACCGGGGAGGAACTGGGTCTGGCGGGGACGCTGTCGGTACTGGCCCTCTTCGCGGCTCTAGGCTATGCGGGTATCCGCGTGGCCGGACGCACGGAGGACCCCTTCGTGAGGTACGCAGCGGGAGGCGTGACCACCTGGATCACGGCGCAGGCCGTGATCAACATCGGTGCGGTGCTCGGCCTGTTGCCGATCGCCGGTGTCCCGCTGCCGCTGTTCTCCTACGGGGGCTCGGCCCTGCTGCCGACCATGTTCGCTGTCGGGCTCATGATCGCCTTCGCGCGAGAGGACCCTGCGGCGAGAGCGGCCCTGGCCATGCGGAGGCCCGGGGTCAGATGGAAGACGATGAGACGGCGCGTCACGAAGCGTCCGTCCGGAGAGCGGTGAATTTCGGTGCATGTCGTACTCGCCGGCGGGGGGACCGCCGGGCACATCGAGCCCGCGCTTGCCCTCGCAGACGCCCTGCGGAGGCAGGACCCGACCGTGGGAATCACTGCCCTCGGCACGGAACGCGGACTTGAGACCAGGCTCGTACCCGAGCGGGGGTACGACCTGGCACTGATCCCTGCCGTACCGCTGCCGCGCAAGCCCACACCCGAGCTGATCACCGTCCCGGGACGGCTGCGCGGCACCATCAAGGCCGCCGAGCAGATCCTGGAGCGCACCAAGGCCGACTGCGTGGTCGGCTTCGGCGGCTACGTCGCCCTGCCCGGCTATCTCGCCGCCAAGCGCGCCGGAGTCCCGATCGTCGTCCATGAGGCCAACGCGCGGCCCGGCCTGGCCAACAAGATCGGTTCGCGCTACGCCCACGGGGTCGCCGTCTCCACCCCGGACAGCAAGCTGCGCGGCGCCCGCTACATCGGCATTCCGCTGCGCCGCACCATCGCCACCCTCGACCGGGCCAGGGTCCGCCCCGAGGCGCGTGCCGCCTTCGGGCTCGACCCCAACCTGCCGACGCTGCTGGTCTCCGGCGGCTCGCAGGGCGCCCGCCACCTCAACGAGGTGGTCACCCGGATCGCGCCGCTGCTCCAGCGGTCCGGAATCCAGATCCTCCATGTGGTCGGCCCGAAGAACGAATTGCCGCGCATCGACAACATGCCCGGGATGCCGCCCTACATCCCGGTACCGTACGTGGACCGGATGGACCTCGCGTACGCCGCGGCCGACATGATGCTCTGCCGCGCGGGCGCGATGACCGTCGCCGAACTCTCCGCCGTCGGGCTCCCCGCCGCCTACGTCCCGCTGCCGATCGGCAACGGCGAACAGCGGCTCAACGCCCAGCCGGTGGTCAACGCCGGCGGCGGTCTGCTGGTGGACGACGCGGCGCTCACCCCGGAATGGGTGCAGGGCAACGTCCTTCCGGTGCTCTCGGATCCGCACCGGCTGTACGAGATGTCCCGTGCCGCGGCGGAGTTCGGGCGACGGGACGCCGACGACCTGCTCGTCGGCATGGTGTACGAGGCGATTGCCGCACGCCGCCAGGCGTGAGGCGGTGCGGACCCGGGGCGTGCGCCCCGGGTCCGGCGAAGGAGCGAGCGTGGCCGGACCGACGACTGCCCAGCGCGGTGGGGCCGAACGAGCCGACACCCCGGCCCGCCCGCCGCACATCGGCCCGCAGAAGCCCCGGCTGAACGGCCGTATGCGTCTGCTTCTGGCCGGAATTGGCCTGGTGCTGACCGCCGGGGCCACGGTCTGGGTGCTCTACGGATCATCCTGGCTGCGGCTGGAGAAGGTGACGATCGCCGGCACCGACGTCCTGACCAGGGCCGAGGTGGAGGCCGCCGCGAACGCCCCGGTCGGAGATCCGCTCATTTCGGTGGACACCGGTGTGATCGCAGACAGATTGCGCCAGACGTTGCCTCGTATCGACTCCGTGGATGTCGTACGGTCATGGCCGCACGGTATCGGCCTTAAAGTGACCGAACGGAAACCGGTCCTGCTGATCGAAAAGGGTCATAAGTTCATCGAAGTGGACGCAAAGGGTGTGCGCTTCGCAACCGTGGACAAAGCCCCCGGGCATGTACCGCTGTTGGAACTGATGCCCGATCAATCCGCGAGCCTGCGCCGCTTCGGCAGTGACCGGCTCGTGCGGGAAGCGGTTCGCGTCGCGGGTGACCTTCCTGGGAAGGTGGCCGGGGAGACCGAGACCGTACGGATCACCTCGTACGACTCCGCCGTCCTGGAACTGACCCGTGGTCGCACCGTGATGTGGGGCAGTAGCGAGGAAGGGCCCGTGAAGGCGCGGGTGCTCACCGCTCTCATGAAAGCGTCTCCCAAAGCGGGACACTTCGACGTGAGTGCCCCCACCGCCCCTGCGGTGTCGAAGAGTTGACGCACGTTTGGCCTGGCCAGCCCCCTGGTTGGTCAGCGCTACGGGTGATCACATAGGGTGAAAAGAAAAACGGGAGGTTCGGCGTGTTCGTTGAACGTGCGCCACTTGTCGACTTAGTGTCCTGTTCGGAAGAGTCCATGAAGCAGACACACTGGTAACCCTAAACTTCAAGGTTAGGGTTTGGGTCGGCGTTCGGACCGACCCAATCGGCATCCGTCGTCGCGGCGGGACTACCGCGAAGCGACGACACGTAACTCGAGGCGAGAGGCCTTCGACGTGGCAGCACCGCAGAACTACCTCGCAGTCATCAAGGTCATCGGTGTCGGCGGCGGTGGTGTCAATGCCATCAACCGAATGATCGAGGTCGGCCTCAAGGGCGTCGAGTTCATCGCGATCAACACCGACGCGCAAGCGCTGTTGATGAGCGACGCCGACGTCAAGCTCGACGTCGGCCGTGAACTCACCCGTGGCCTCGGGGCCGGGGCGAACCCGGCCGTCGGTCGCAAGGCGGCAGAGGACCACCGTGAGGAGATCGAGGAGGTCCTCAAGGGGGCCGACATGGTCTTCGTCACCGCCGGAGAGGGCGGCGGCACCGGCACCGGCGGCGCACCCGTCGTCGCCAACATCGCCCGCTCGCTGGGCGCCCTGACGATCGGCGTGGTCACCCGCCCGTTCACCTTCGAGGGCCGGCGGCGCGCCAACCAGGCGGAGGACGGCATCGCCGAGCTCCGCGAAGAGGTCGACACCCTCATCGTCATCCCCAACGACCGGCTGCTGTCCATCTCGGACCGCCAGGTCAGTGTGCTCGACGCGTTCAAGTCGGCCGACCAGGTGCTGCTCTCGGGCGTCCAGGGCATCACCGACCTCATCACGACCCCGGGTCTGATCAACCTCGACTTCGCCGACGTCAAGTCGGTCATGTCCGAGGCCGGATCGGCGCTCATGGGCATCGGTTCCGCCCGCGGCGACGACCGCGCGGTCGCGGCGGCGGAGATGGCGATCTCCTCGCCGCTCCTGGAGGCGTCCATCGACGGCGCCCGTGGTGTCCTGCTCTCCATCTCCGGCGGCAGCGACCTCGGTCTCTTCGAGATCAACGAGGCCGCGCAGCTGGTGAGCGAGGCGGCCCACCCGGAGGCGAACATCATCTTCGGCGCGGTCATCGACGACGCGCTGGGCGACGAGGTCCGGGTCACCGTCATCGCCGCGGGCTTCGACGGCGGACAGCCCCCGGCCCGCCGGGAGAACGTCCTCGGGGCGAACGCCGGGAAGCGCGAGGAGCCGGCCCCGCCGGCCCGGGCCGCCGAGCCGGTGCGCCAGACCGGCGGACTGGGCTCCGTGCCCCCGCGCGAGGAGCCCCAGGCGCCGGCCGAGCCGGCACCTGTGGCGAACGAGACCTCGCTCCCGCCCGTCACCCCGCCGCACGTCCCGACGGCCCGTCCCTACCAGGACAACCAGGCCGAAGAGCTGGACGTACCGGACTTCTTGAAGTGATAGGTCCGCAGCACGCGGCCCCGGCCGCGGAGTCTTCGGCGGGCGGCGCCCATTTCGCCTTCACCGACAGGTGGGGCGGGGTGAGCGCCGTTCCGTACGAGGAGCTCAACCTCGGCGGCGCGGTCGGTGACGACCCCGCCGCTGTCTCCACGAACCGGGCACGCGCGGCCGGCGCCCTCGGCCTTGACCCGGCCGGGGTCGTCTGGATGAACCAGGTGCACGGGCGCGACGTGGCCGTGGTCGAGGGGCCCTGGGGCGAGGCCTCCGGCATCCCCGCCGTGGACGCGGTGGTGACCGCCAGGCGCGGAGTGCCGCTCGCGGTCCTCACCGCCGACTGCACACCCGTGCTCCTCGCCGACCCGGTGGCCGGTGTGATCGCGGCGGCCCACGCGGGAAGGCCCGGTCTGGTCGCGGGTGTCGTCCCGGCGGCCGTGGAGGCGATGACCGCCCTCGGCGCCGAGCCGTCCAGGATCACCGCGCACACCGGCCCGGCCGTCTGCGGGCGGTGCTACGAGGTTCCGGAGCGTATGCGCGCCGAGGTCGCCGAGGTGGTTCCGGCCTCGTGGTCCGAGACCAGCTGGGGGACCCCCGCCGTGGACGTCACCGCCGGAGTCCACGCCCAGCTCGAAGCGCTCGGTGTGAGCGACCGGCACAGCTCGCCGTTCTGCACCCTGGAGTCCGGCGACCACTTCTCGTACCGCCGCGACCGCACCACAGGACGGCTCGCCGGATATGTCTGGTTGGACTGATAGGGCATGACGGATCGCAGGACTCAACTCGCGGCAAACCTGGCACAGGTGGAGGAACGCATTGCCTCCGCCTGCGCGGCCGCGGGCCGCAAGCGGGAAGAGGTGACGCTCATCGTGGTCACCAAGACGTATCCCGCGAGCGATGTGCGAATTCTGCACGAACTCGGTGTGCGGCAGGTCGCGGAGAACCGTGACCAGGACGCGGCACCAAAAGCCGCCGCTTGTGCGGATCTGTCCCTCGCATGGCACTTTGTCGGGCAATTGCAGACCAACAAGGTTCGCTCCGTGGCCGGTTATGCCGATGTGGTCCAGTCCGTGGACCGGGTGAGGCTTGTCACCGCACTCTCGGCGGCGGCGGTGCGGGGCGAGCGCGAACTCGGCTGCCTCATCCAGGTCGCACTCGACGCGGAGAGCGGCGAACGCGGGGACCGCGGTGGTGTCGCGCCGGACGCGGTCGACGAGTTGGCCGACGCGGTGGAGGCGGCTCCGGGGCTCAGACTCGACGGCCTGATGACGGTCGCCCCGCTCGCCGGCCCCTACGCCGGGCGGCAACGGGCCGCGTTCGACCGGCTGATGGAAATCTCATCCCGCCTGCGCGGGAACCATCCGGCTGCGAACATGGTCTCTGCTGGGATGAGCGCGGATCTCGAGGACGCGGTGGCGGCCGGAGCGACACATGTACGCGTCGGTACGGCGGTACTCGGAGTCCGACCCCGGCTCGGGTAACGTCGCGAAGCAAGTCGGACCACAGCAGAAAATATGGTCATTCCCGCCCAGAGCGGGCAGGCCGGAGTGGATCTCGGGCACTTGGTGACACGAATGCCGATCCACCACAGAGCGGAGGACTCGGAGCATGGCCGGCGCGATGCGCAAGATGGCGGTCTACCTCGGCCTCGTGGAGGACGATGGGTACGACGGTCCGGGGTTCGACCCCGACGACGAATTCGAACCCGAGCCGGAGCCCGAGCGGGACCGGCGGCGGCACCAGCCCGCGCATCAGATTGAGCGGGAACGGGACGAACCGGTACGAGCGGTGCAGCCGCCCGCACCTCGGGAGCCTGTTCAGCTCCCGGCGGAAAGCGGACGACCCGCCCGAATCGCACCCGTGGCATCCATCACACCTGAACGCCCGAACCTGGAGAAGAACGCACCGGTGATCATGCCCAAGGTCGTGTCCGAGCGGGAGCCCTACCGGATCACCACGCTGCACCCCAGGACCTATAACGAGGCCCGTACCATCGGGGAACACTTCCGTGAGGGCACTCCGGTGATCATGAACCTCACGGAGATGGACGACACGGATGCGAAGCGACTTGTCGACTTTGCCGCGGGACTCGTCTTCGGTCTCCATGGCAGCATTGAGCGCGTGACGCAGAAGGTGTTCCTGTTGTCGCCTGCTAACGTCGATGTCACGGCGGAGGACAAGGCCCGCATCGCAGAGGGCGGGTTCTTCAACCAGAGCTGAGAACAACGGGAACAAACCCGGCCGGGAGGCCGGGCTACGAGAGCCAGGGGAGAGGGAAGCGCGGGACATGGGCGTCGCACTGGATGTTGTCTATATCGCGCTGATGTGTTTCCTCATCGTGCTGATCTTCCGGCTGGTCATGGACTACGTCTTCCAGTTCGCACGTTCATGGCAGCCAGGCAAGGCGATGGTGATCGTTCTCGAGGGCACTTACACTGTCACCGATCCACCGCTGAAGCTTCTGCGGCGGTTCATACCGCCGTTGCGTCTCGGGGGCGTGGCACTTGACCTGTCCTTCTTCGTTCTGATGATCATCGTCTACATTCTGCTCAGCCTCGTGGGCAACTTTGCGAGCAGCGTGTGAACGATACGGTCTTGCCGACTGCCGACGACTACGTAGAGGTGAAGAAGAGATGCCGCTGACCCCCGAGGACGTGCGGAACAAGCAGTTCACGACCGTCCGCCTCCGAGAAGGCTATGACGAGGACGAGGTCGATGCCTTCCTCGACGAGGTCGAATCGGAACTGACCCGACTGCTGCGTGAGAACGAGGACCTGCGCGCCAAGCTGGCCGCTGCCACGCGCGCGGCCGCGCAGAACCAGCAGCAGCAGGGTATGCGCAAACCGCCGGAACAGCAGGAACGGCCAGGTGCCCCGGTGCCCGCCGCCATATCTGGTCCGCCGGTGCAGCAGCAGCCCCCGCAGATGGGTCCCCCCCAGCTGCCCGGTGGAGCTCCGCAGCTGCCTGCCGGTCCCAGCGGCCATGGCCCCCAGGGCGGCCACGGTCCCGGTCCGCAGGGTCCGCACGGCCCCGGCCCGATGCAGGGCGGTCCCATGGGTGGCCCGATGGGCGGCCCCATGGGTGGTCACGCTCCGCAGCAGCAGATGCAGCAGCAGCAGATGCAGCAGATGCAGCAGCCCGGTCAGGGCCCCGGTGGCGACAGCGCCGCCCGTGTCCTCTCCCTCGCCCAGCAGACCGCCGACCAGGCGATCGCGGAGGCCCGTTCCGAGGCCAACAAGATCGTCGGCGAGGCGCGCAGCCGTGCCGAGGGCCTCGAGCGTGACGCCCGTGCCAAGGCGGACGCCCTGGAGCGGGACGCGCAGGAGAAGCACCGCGTGGCGATGGGCTCGCTGGAGTCGGCCCGCGCGACGCTGGAGCGCAAGGTCGAGGACCTGCGTGGCTTCGAGCGCGAGTACCGGACCCGTCTGAAGTCCTACCTGGAGAGCCAGCTGCGTCAGCTGGAGACCCAGGCCGACGACTCGCTGGCTCCGCCGCGGACCCCCGCCGCCGCTTCGCTGCCGCCGTCGCCCTCGCTGGCCCCGGCCGGTGCGGGTGCGATGGGACACACCATGGGTGGTAACCACGGTGGTCACGGCAGCCAGCAGATGGGTGGCGGCAACCAGTCGATGGGCGGTGGCCCGTCGTACGGTGGCGGCCAGCAGCAGATGTCGCCCGCGATGACGCAGCCCATGGCGCCGGTGCGGCCGCAGGCGCCGCAGCCGATGCAGCAGGCGCCGTCGCCGATGCGCGGGTTCCTGATCGACGAGGACGACAACTGATCGGTTCGCGCTCGCTGAGCGCGTAGCCGTCGGCAGGCAAAGGGCCGGGCCCCGGGGTTTTCCCCGGGGCCCGGCCCTTTGGCGTTGCCGCGTGCCGCGTGCCGCCGGGTGCGGTTCGCGGGGCGGGGCGGGGCCGCTGCGCGGGGCCTGTGCCCCTGCCCGCCCCTTCCCGTAACCGGGGCTCCGCCCCGGACCCCGCTCCTCAAACGCCGGAGGGGCTTGACATGGGCGTCGGCCGAACCTGAAAGGCCGTGCCGGGAAACGGGAAGGGCCCCTCCGGTGTGCTTGGGTTCAAGGTGTCGCCGGAGGGGCCCTGGGGTGGGGTTCGTCAGTGGGCGGACTTGCGGAGGCGGAAGGCGAGCGACAGGCCCTCGTCCTCGAACGGGGTGCCGTACGTGTCGTCCGCCTCGCCCTGGGCGTAGTCCAGGGCCAGGACCTCGTCCGCGATCAGGGTCGCGTGCGCGGTCAGGGCCTCGGTCGTCTCCGGGGACTCCGACGTCCAGCGGACGGCGATCCGGTCCGCCACGTCCAGGCCGCTGTTCTTGCGGGCCTCCTGGATCAGGCGGATCGCGTCACGGGCCAGTCCGGCCGCCCGCAGCTCCGGGGTGATCTCCAGGTCCAGGGCGACCGTCGCGCCCGAGTCGGACGCCACCGACCAGCCCTCGCGCGGGGTCTCCGTGATGATGACCTCGTCGGGGGCGAGGGTGATCTGCTCGCCGTCCACCTCGACCGACGCCGTGCCCTCACGCAGGGCCAGCGAGAGCGCGGCCGCGTCGGCGTTCGCCACGGCCTTGGCGACCGCCTGGACGCCCTTGCCGAAGCGCTTGCCCAGCGCACGGAAGTTGGCCTTGGCCGTGGTGTCGACCAGCGAGCCGCCGACCTCCGAGAGCGAGGCCAGGGAGGAGACGTTCAGCTCCTCCGTGATCTGGGCCCGCAGCTCCGGGGAGAGGGACTCGAAGCCGGAGGCCGCCACCAGAGCGCGCGAGAGGGGCTGCCGGGTCTTGACGCCCGACTCCGCACGCGTCGCGCGTCCCAGCTCGACCAGGCGGCGTACCAGCGCCATCTGGGAGGAGAGCTCCGGGTCGATCACCGCGTCGTCCGCCTTCGGCCAGGACGACAGGTGCACCGATTCCGGGGCGTCCGGGGCGACCGGGACGACCAGGTCCTGCCAGACACGCTCGGTGATGAACGGGGTCAGCGGGGCCATCAGCCGGGTGACCGTCTCCACGACCTCGTGCAGGGTGCGCAGCGCCGCCTTGTCGCCCTGCCAGAAGCGGCGGCGGGAGCGGCGGACGTACCAGTTGGACAGATCGTCGACGAAGGCCGAGAGCAGCTTGCCGGCGCGCTGGGTGTCGTACGCCTCCATCGCAGCCGTGACCTCGTTCACCAGGGTGCCCAGCTCGCCGAGCAGCCAGCGGTCCAGGACCGTCCGGTCGGCGGGGGCCGGGTCGGCCGCGGACGGCGCCCAGCCCGACGTACGGGCGTACAGGGCCTGGAAGGCCACCGTGTTCCAGTACGTGAGGAGCGTCTTGCGGACGACCTCCTGGATCGTGCCGTGGCCGACGCGGCGCGCCGCCCACGGGGACCCGCCCGCCGCCATGAACCAGCGGACGGCATCGGCGCCGTGCTGGTCCATCAGCGGGATCGGCTGGAGGATGTTGCCCAGGTGCTTGGACATCTTCCGGCCGTCCTCGGCGAGGATGTGGCCCAGGCAGACCACGTTCTCGTAACTGGACTTGTCGAAGACCAGCGTGCCGACCGCCATCAGCGTGTAGAACCAGCCGCGGGTCTGGTCGATGGCCTCCGAGATGAACTGCGCCGGGTAACGGCTCTCGAAGATCTCCTTGTTCTTGTACGGGTAGCCCCACTGCGCGAACGGCATCGAACCCGAGTCGTACCAGGCGTCGATGACCTCCGGGACGCGGTACGCCTCCAGCTGGCAGTTCTCGTGCGAGCAGGTGAACGTGATCTCGTCGATGAACGGGCGGTGCGGGTCGAGCGACGACTGGTCGGTGCCCGTGAGCTCCGTCAGTTCCGCGCGCGACCCCACGCACGTCAGGTGGTTGTCCTCGCAGCGCCAGATCGGGAGCGGGGTGCCCCAGTAGCGGTTGCGGGACAGCGCCCAGTCGACGTTGTTGTTCAGCCAGTCGCCGAAGCGGCCGTTCTTGACGGAGTCCGGGAACCAGTTGGTCTTCTCGTTCTCCTGGAGCAGCCGGTCTTTGACCGCTGTCGTGCGGATGTACCAGGACGGCTGCGCGTAGTAGAGCAGGGCCGTGTGGCAGCGCCAGCAGTGCGGGTAGCTGTGCTCGTACGGGACATGGCGGAAGAGTCGGCCGCGTGCGGCCAGGTCCTCGGTCAGGGCCTCGTCGGCCTTCTTGAAGAAGACACCGCCGACCAGCGGGAGGTCCTCCTCGAACGTGCCGTCGGGGCGCACCGGGTTGACCACCGGCAGGCCGTACGCCTTGCAGACCAGGAGGTCGTCGGCGCCGAAGGCGGGGGACTGGTGGACCAGACCGGTGCCGTCCTCGGTCGTGACGTACTCGGCGTTGACGACGAAGTGCGCCTCGCTCGGGAACTCGACGAGCTGGAAGGGGCGGTCGTACGTCCAGCGCTCCATCTCGCGGCCGGTGAAGCTCTCGCCGGTGAGCTCCCAGCCCTCGCCGAGCGCCTTCTCCACCAGCGGGCGGGCCACGACCAGCTTCTCCTGGCCGTCCGTCGCGACCACGTAGTCGACGTCGGGGTGCGCGGCGACGGCGGTGTTGGAGACCAGGGTCCAGGGGGTCGTCGTCCAGACCAGCAGCGCGGCCTCGCCGGCCAGCGGGCCGCTCGTCAGCGGGAAGCGCACGAAGACCGAGGGGTCGACGACCGTCTCGTAACCCTGGGCGAGCTCGTGGTCCGAGAGGCCGGTGCCGCAGCGCGGGCACCAGGGGGCGACGCGGTGGTCCTGGACCAGCAGGTCCTTGTTGAAGATCTGCTTCAGGGACCACCACACGGAGTCGACGTACTCCGGGTCCATCGTGCGGTAGGCGTCGTCCAGGTCGACCCAGTACCCCATGCGCGTCGTGAGCTCGGTGAACGCGTCGGTGTGGCGGGTCACGGACTCACGGCACTTGGCGTTGAACTCGGCGATGCCGTACGCCTCGATGTCCTTCTTGCCGCTGAAGCCCAGCTCCTTCTCCACGGCCAGCTCGACCGGGAGGCCGTGGCAGTCCCAGCCGGCCTTGCGGCCGACGTGGAAGCCCTGCATGGTGCGGAAGCGCGGGAAGACGTCCTTGAAGACGCGGGCCTCGATGTGGTGGGCGCCGGGCATGCCGTTGGCGGTCGGCGGTCCCTCGTAGAAGACCCACTCGGGGCGGCCCTCGGACTGTTCGAGGCTCTTGGCGAAGACCTTGGCGTCCCGCCAGAAGTCGAGCACGGCGTGCTCAAGGGCGGGCAGGTCGACCTGGGCGGGTACCTGGCGGTACTGCGGCGATGTCATGTGCGGGCTTTCCTCCGGCGGACGTCTTCCACTTCCGTCGGAGGGACGAGAACCGGATCGGCTCCCGCGGTACCACCCTCCTTGGCCCCGGGCGTGCGCCCGTGGCCCCCTCATTGGGGTCGCGATGCCGGGTCTAGTCGCCTTGCGGACGGTGGGCGGGCCCCCTGTCCAGGCTTTCTTCCGGCGGCTCAGGGGTGATCTTCGCGGCGCGCTCGCCCCCGGGCTTCCACCGTCCCCGGGTCGCTCCTGGCTGCGTACGACGCTACTCGTCCCATCCATGCCTCTCGCTGCGGCCAGTGTACGGGCCCGTACGGGCGACGGCCGACCGGTTTATCCGCCCCGCGGGGCGTGACCCGAATGGTCATACGGGGCGGAGGCGTTCCCGCGAAGGGCGCGGGGGCGGATTACCACGCGGGGAGCTGGGCACAACGCTTGCAGGCGCGTCACCGCCCGGCCGCGGGGAGGGGCACACCGGCGGCGTGCCCCGTTGCCGCGGAGCTGGGGTCGATTTATCGTCCCAGCACGATTCGCGTGCAAGATCACACTATGTGAAGGGGCCGCGGCCATGGTGGCGAAGAAGACCGCCGGATCGAACACGGCGTCCGAGGGATCCACGGCTGCGGCTGCCGAAAAGAAGGCCGGCAGCGCGGCCGAGGAGGCGGACGAGGAGAAGGCGGCCGGCGAGGAGCCGGCGGCACATCCGCCGGACGAGGCCGGTCAGGACCCGGCGCACCACGGGCCGGCGAAGAAGAGCGCGGCGAAGAAGGCGGCGGCCAGGAAGACGGCGGCGAAGAAGACCGCGGCGAAGAAGACCGCGGCGAAGAAGACCGCGGCGAAGAAGAGCACGGCCGGTTCAGACGCAGCCGAGAAGGCTTCGGAGAAGGCAACGGGGGCGGCCCAGGCCGCCGAGCAGACAGGAGCCCACACGGTGGTAGCCAAGAAGAGCGCGGCCCGGACCACGGCTGTAGGAGAGGGCACCGCGACAGCGGTCCCTCCCGCCAGGGTCGCCGCCGCGACGGCGCCGGGTGACCTCGCGGTCAGGCCGGGGGAGGACCCCTGGACCGAGGAGGAGGTCGAGGAGGCGCGGACCGAGCTCACGGGCGAGGCCACGCGGCTGCGGGCCGAGCTGGAGGCCTCGGGCGAGGCGCTGGCGGGCCTGATGCGCGACTCCGGTGACGGGGCGGGCCACGACGACGCCGACACCGGCACGAAGAACATCACCCGCGAGCACGAGCTGTCCCTGGCGGCCCACGCCCAGGAGACGCTGGACCAGACCGAGCGCGCCCTCGCCCGGCTCGACGCGGGGACGTACGGGCTCTGCGAGGTCTGCGGGAAGCCCATCGGCAAGGCGAGGATGCAGGCCTTCCCCCGGGCCACGCTCTGCGTGGAGGACAAGCAGAAGCAGGAGCGCCGGGGTTAGGGCCTCTCGCACGGATCAGGCCGGGCCCCGCAAACTCCGCCCGGGGCCGCGGGGCCCGCACGCACCTCCGGGTACGGCTGGTACGGGGCCGGAGGCCCCTGATCGCCCGGGTGTGTCGTACCCTCGTCCTCAGTCAGGCACCTAGGTTGAGGGACTCACGTGGCAGAGGCGGAGCGCATCATCGGTACGCCGGATATCCCCGATGCCGAAGGGGCCGACGGAGCTGAGCCCCAGCAGCCTGCCGGGGGCTCCTCCCCGGCCGAGGGCGAAGGCGCGGACAGCGGCCGGGGCAGGAAGAAGATCCTGGTCCTCCTCGTCGTGACCGTCCTTGCCTATCTCCTGGACCTGATCAGCAAGATGATCGTGGTCGCGAAGCTGGAGCACGAGGAGCCGATCGAGATCTTCGGCGAGTGGCTGAAGTTCGACGCGATCCGCAACGCGGGTGCCGCGTTCGGGATCGGTGAGGCGTTCACCGTGATCTTCACGGCCATCGCGGCCGTCGTGATCATCGTCATCGTCCGGCTCGCCCGCAAGCTCTACAGCCTGCCCTGGGCCATCGCCCTGGGGCTGCTGCTCGGTGGGGCGCTCGGCAATCTCACCGACCGCATCTTCCGCGCGCCGGGCGTGTTCGAGGGCGCAGTGGTCGACTTCATCGCCCCCGCGCACTTCGCGGTGTTCAACCTCGCGGACTCCGCGATCGTGTGCGGCGGAATCCTCATCGTGATCCTCTCCTTCAAGGGCCTGGACCCCGACGGCACCGTGCACAAGGACTAGCGGGCGCAAGGCATACTCGACTGGTGAGTACGTATCCCGAGGTCCGCACCCTGCCCGTACCCGACGGCCTGGAAGGCGAGCGTGTCGACGCCGCCATCTCCCGGATGTTCGGTTTCTCCCGCACCAAGGCCGCCGAGCTGGCCGCTGCCGGGAAGGTCCAGGTGGACGGTGCGGTGGCCGGGAAGTCCGAGCGGGTGCACGGCGGTGCCTGGCTGGAAGTGGAGATGCCCCAGGCACCCGCTCCCGTCCAGATCGTCGCCGAGCCCGTCGAGGGCATGGAGATCGTCCACGACGACGACGACATCGTCGTGATCATGAAGCCGGTCGGTGTCGCCGCCCACCCCAGCCCCGGCTGGACGGGCACCACCGTGATCGGCGGCCTCGCCGCGGCCGGGTACCGCATCTCGACGTCCGGCGCCGCCGAGCGCCAGGGCATCGTGCACCGCCTGGACGTCGGCACGTCGGGCCTGATGGTCGTGGCCAAGTCGGAGCGGGCCTACACCCTGCTCAAGGCGCAGTTCCGCGACCGGGTCGTCGAGAAGAAGTACCACGCGCTGGTGCAGGGCCACCCCGACCCGATGAGCGGCACCATCGACGCCCCCATCGGCCGCCACCCGCAGCACGACTACAAGTGGGCCGTCACCGCCGAGGGCAAGCCCTCCGTGACGCACTACGACCTCATCGAGGCCTACCGCGCGGCCAGCCTGCTCGACATCAAGCTGGAGACCGGGCGCACGCACCAGATCCGCGTGCACATGTCCGCCCACCGCCACCCCTGCGTCGGCGACCTGACCTACGGCGCCGACCCCACCATGGCCAAGCGCCTCGGCCTGACCCGGCAGTGGCTGCACGCGGTCCGGCTCGGCTTCGAGCACCCCGCCGACGGCGGTTGGGTCGAGTTCGAGAGCTCCTACCCGGACGACCTGCGCCACGCCCTCGACACGATCGCGGCGGAGAGCCAGTGACCTCGGGACCCGCCACGTACAGCACCCGCAGGGCCCTCGACGAGAGCGACCTCGCGGCCTGCTTCCAGGTCCGCAAGGACGTCTTCGTCGGCGAGCAGCAGGTGCCCGAGGAGATCGAGTACGACTCCCACGACGCCTCGGCCGTCCATGTCCTGGCCGTGGCCGAGGACGGCTCCGCGCTCGGCACGGGGCGGCTGCTGCACGGTGCCGACGCGCTGGACAGGACCGGCGGCGACCTCACCGTCGGCTCGCTCGGCCGGCTCGCCGTGACCCGCGAGGCCCGCGGCCTGGGTGTCGGAGCCGCGCTGGTCCGCGCCGTGGAGGAGGAGGCCCGTGCGCTCGGCCTGGCCGCCGTGGACCTGCACGCCCAGACACACGCGCTCGGCTTCTACGAGCGGCTCGGATACGTGGCGTACGGGCCGGAGTTCCCGGACGCCGGGATGCCCCACCGCGCCATGCGCCGCCCGCTCTGACCTTCCGGCCCGCCGGGGGGTGCCGGGGCCGCACAGGTCCGCATGGCAGGCTGGGACCCTGACCGGCTGAGCGACGGGCCCCTGGCCAGGGCGCTGCGGAAGGCACGACGTGGACCAGATGGCACTGCTGCTCCTGCTCCTGCTCGGAGCGGTGGTCACGGTCCCGCTCGGGGAGCGCCTGCGGCTGCCGGCACCGATCCTGATGACCCTGGCGGGGATCGTCATGGCCTTCGCCAGCTTCGTGCCCGACGTGGACATCCCGCCGGAGTTCATCCTCCCCGCCGTCCTGCCGCCGCTGCTCTACGCCTCCGTCCAGCGGACCTCCTGGCGGCAGTTCGCCGCCAACAGGCGGCCGATCTTCCTGCTGGCCGTCGCCCTCGTCTTCGTCACGACGGCCGCCGTGGCCACGGTCGCCCACGCGATCGTGCCGGGCCTGCCCATCGCGGCGGCGGTGGCGCTGGGCGCGCTCGTCGCGCCGCCCGATCCGGTCGCCGCCACGGCCGTCGCGGGCTCGGTCGGACTGCCGCGCAGGCTCGTGTCGATCCTGGAGGGCGAGGGACTGTTCAACGACGTCACGGCCATCGTGCTCTACCACGTGGCCATCGCCGCCGCCGTCAGCGGCACCTTCTCGCTGCCTGCCGCGTTCGGGCTGCTGGTGCTCTCCGCTGTCGTCGCCGTCGTGGTCGGCGTGGTGCTCGGCTGGCTCACCATCAAACTCATGGGCTTCCTGGGCGACGCCACCCTCCAGGTCGGCCTGACCCTGCTCGTGCCGTTCGTCAGCTACGTGCTCGCGGAGGAGCTGATGGGGTCGGGTGTCCTCGCCGTCCTCACCACGGCGCTCTTCCTCGCCGAGCACACGGCGGACGCCGATGACGTGCTCGGCCGGCTCACCGGCCGGTCCTTCTGGGAGATCGTCGACACCCTCGTCACGGGGGTCGCCTTCGGACTGATCGGCCTCGAACTCCACAACGTCTTCGGCACGGCCGGCGACCGGGTGCCGCGCCTGCTGGGCTGGGGGCTCGCCGTCGCGGCGGTCGTCATCGGCGTACGGCTCCTGTGGCTGCTCCCCGCCACCTGGCTCGCCAAGCGGCTGCACACCCGCAGGGACTACAGCGAGGAGATCCCCACCAGCTGGCGCGAGACGGTGATCATGTGGTGGGCCGGGATGCGCGGCGTGGCCTCGGTGGCGCTGGCTCTCGCGATCCCGCTGGAGACGGATGACGGCAAGCCGTTCCCCGGCAGGGACGAGATCGTCTTCATCGCCTTCACCGTCATCATGGTCACCCTCGTACTCCAGGGGCTGACCCTGCCGTGGCTGGTGCGCAAGCTCGGCGTGAAGGCGGACACCCACGCGGAACAGGCCCTGGAGCGCGACCTCGCCGTCCGCGCCGCCAAGGCGGCCCGGGCCAGGCTCAAGGAGGTCCAGGCCACCGAGCCGCTCCCGGACGAGGTCCTGGAGCGGCTCCAGCGGGCGGCGTACGACATCGGGGCGCGGATCAGCCCCGACATGGTCGACGAGGAACGGCGCGAGGCGTACGCGCAGCGCGCCAAGAGGTTCAAGGAGATCGGCCGCATCCAGCGCGAGATGATGTCGGCCGCCCGCCACGCGGTGCTCGCCGCCCGCAGCGAGCCGGGCTCGGACCCCGAGGTGGTGGACCGGGTGCTCCGGTACCTGGACGTACGCAGCCTGCACTGACCGGGGCGCGGGGCCTCAGCCGCGGCCCGTGCGCGGGGTCCTGTCCAGGTCCGGGCCATGGCCGTCGTCCGACGCCCGCGCCTTGCCGGCCGCACCCGTCAGCTCGGGCCAGTGGTCGCCCGGTGCCAGGGAGCCGGGGGCCGTCAGAATCCTCGGCAGCGCGTAGGGGTGGTGGTCCCGGAGCCAGCCGATCATCTGCTCCCGCACCGCGCAGCGTGCCGTCCAGATGTCGTCCGCGTCCTTCGCGGTGACCACCGCCCGTACCTCGATCGTGGTCGGGGTGGTGTTCGTCACGGCCAGCGACCAGTCGCGGCCGTCCCAGGCGGCGCACTCGCCGAGGATGTCCCTCAGCCGGTCGCGCATCGCCGCGATCGGTGCCGCGTGGTCCAGCTGGAAGAAGACCGTGCCGGTCATCTGCGCCCCGCCGCGCGACCAGTTCTCGAACGGCCTGCTGGTGAAGTACGACACGGGCATGGTGATCCGCCGCTCGTCCCAGGTCCGCACGGCGAGGAAGGTCAGGGTGATCTCCTCGACCGTGCCCCACTCCCCGTCCACGACCACGGTGTCGCCGATGCGCACCATGTCGCCGAAGGCGATCTGGAACCCGGCGAAGAGGTTGCCGAGCGTCGACTGGGCGGCGACACCGGCCACGATGCCGAGCACACCGGCGGAGGCGAGCATCGAGGTGCCGACCGTGCGCATGGCCGGGAAGGTGAGCAGCATCGCGGCGACCGCGACCGTCGCCACGACCGCGGTGACCACGCGCTGGATCAGGGTCACCTGCGTACGGACCCGGCGCACCCTGGCGGCGTCCCGGGAGGCCGAGGCGTAGCGGGCGTACGTGGACTCGACGACCGTGGCCGCGACGCGGATGACCAGCCAGGCCGATGCGGCGATCAGTACCAGCGTCAGCAGCTGGCCGATCACGGCGCGGTGCTCCCGGACGGCCTCCAGACGGATCTGCGCGTAGCTGCCCCGCAGCAGCGCGGTGCACAGCACCACCTGGAGGGGCGGCCGGCAGCGCCGCAGCAGACCCCACAGAGGTGTCTCGTGGTGACGGCTGTCGGCGCGCCTGAGCAGCAGATCGACCAGCCAGCCCACCACCAGCGTGATCACCAGCGAGCCGCCCACCACCAGCAGCGGCCGCAGTATGTTCTCCATTCCCTCGTCCTCCAAGCATCAGGGCACAGCTGGCACCATGGGCCTCATGAACATCATGCTTTTCCACTCGACCTTTGGTCTGCGGCCCGCTGTGCACGCGGCTGCCGACCGGCTGCGCGCGGCCGGGCACGAGGTGCGCGTGCCCGATCTCTTCGAGGGGCACACCTTCGACACCGTCGAGGATGGAATGGCCTTCAAGGAGCAGGTGGGCAAGGACGAGCTGCTCAAGCGCGCCGTGCTGGCCGCCGCGCCCTACTCCGACCAGGGCCTCGTGTACGCCGGCTTCTCCTTCGGGGCGTCGGTCGCGCAGACCCTCGCGCTCGGCGACGCCAAGGCGCGCGGGCTGCTGCTGCTCCACGGCACGTCGGACATCGCGGAGACCGCCACCGTGGACGAGCTGCCCGTGCAGCTGCACGTGGCCGACCCCGACCCGTTCGAGTCGCACGACTGGCTGAACAGCTGGTACCTCCAGATGCAGCGGACCGGCGCGGACGTCGAGGTCTACCGCTATCCCGGGGCCGGGCACCTGTTCACCGACCCGGACCTGCCCGATTTCGACCAGGCCGCCGCCGACCTGGCCTGGAAGGTCTCGCTGGGCTTCCTCGCCACGCTGTGACCACGCACGGGGGCCGCACACCCCGGTGCGCGGCCCCCGTGGCGGTGCTGCCGGATCAGCCCGCCCGGTAGGCGGTCCAGCTGTCGCTCATGCGCTGCACCTGGCCCGCGGTGAACTGGTACATGCACGCGTCGTACGTGTAGTCCATGAAGTTGTGGATGGGGTCCACACCGGTCTTGCTGGCGCAGGTGTCACGGCCGGTGGGGCACTCGTAGGCGGGGCTCTTCTCGGCCGGGGTGTCGGTGACGTAGTCGCCGTTGCCGTTACAGCCGCCCTGGAAGGTGTGGTACAGCCCCATCCAGTGGCCGACCTCGTGGGTGGCGGTGTCGCCCTCGTCGTAGTGGGTCGCCGCGCCGCCGGGCAGCGAGGTGTCGAGGACCACGACGCCGTCCATGGACGGGTTCGACTTGTAGGAGCTCGGGAAGGTGGCCCAACCGAGGAGGCCGCCGCCCAGGTTGGCGGTGTACACGTTGAGCGCGCCGGCGCCGCCCTTGCGCAGCGACGTCTTCATCGCCTTCTCGGCGGCCGATCCCGAGCTCAGGTTGTACCAGGAAGCGTTGTCCGTGTAGTCCGTGGCGGCGAGGGTGAAGCGGAAGCCGGAGTCGGTGTTCCCGGTGCCCTGGCCGCTGTAGGCGGCGTTGAGCACGGCGAGCTGGTTGCTGATCTGCGTGGCGGTGAGCTTGCCGGTCGTCCCGGAGTGGATCACGTGGAAGTAGACCGGGACGGTCGCTCCTGCGGCGAGTGCGGAGCCGGTCACTCTTCGGTCCGCCAGTCTCTGCCTCAGGTCCGCGTCCATGGCCTTGGCCTTGGCCGCGCTGACCTCGTTGGGCTCGGCGGCGTGGGCGGAGCCGCCGGGGTGGGCCTCACGGGCCGTCGCGCTCGTGGTGGTGTCGGCGCACTCCTCCGCGGACGCCGCGGAGGCGGCTCCCACGGGCGCGGTGGAGAGCGGGGTCAGGGCCAGGGTTCCGGCCAGAACGGCGACGGTCAGGGCGGGACGGCTCAGACGGGATATGCGGGAAAGAGCGCGCACGGTGACTCCTCGCGGACATGTGGGGGAGGTACTTCCTCACCCGCCGCCGGGAGATTACGTGGCCATGTCACGTTCGGAGGAGGATCGATCAGGCCCAATGATCGGGGTACGTAAGGGGCAATGGCGAAAAATTCTTTGGTGCGTCCCGAGGTTTGAGACGAGAACGTCATGCGGCGCGCTACTTTCACGGGTGATGTGTCCGCATTCGAAATCGCGGACACATCACGGACATGACGGCGTGTCACCGTGTTGACGGACCGGCGGGTGGCCGGAACCGCGCGGTCAGCGCACCGGGGCGTCGGCCCTCTCGGCCTTCTGGGTGCCGCTGAGCGTGCGGTAGGAGCGGACCCAGGCGGCCGTCGTGTTCCTGTCCGTCTTGTCGGACACCGCGTAGTAGTCCATCTGTGAGCGCTCCGCCGTCACATCGAGGACTCCGTAGCCGTGCGAGTCCATGTCGACCCATTTCACATGGCGGTTGGCGGCCTTGACCGCCGTCGCGGCGACCGCCGACACGGTCCCGGGTGCCACCCGAAGGATGTCGTCCAGATTGTCGGAGGTCACCGACGTCACCACGAACTCGACGGCCGCCGAAGCGGACAGCGGATACGTCGCCGCCTTCACCGGAACGTCGTTGGCCCACGCCATGTGGATGTCCCCCGTCAGGAACACGGTGTTGGTGACGGCCCGGTCCCGCAGATGGGCGATGAGCTCCTTGCGGTCGTCCGTGTATCCGTCCCACTGGTCGACGTTGACCGCCAGGCCCCCACCGGGCAGGCCCAGCAGCTCCGCTATCGGCGCCAGCAGATCGGCCGGGAGCGCGCCGAAGGCCACCGGCGAGATCATCACCGAGGTGCCCACCAGCTTCCAGGCGGCGTCCGACCCGGCCAGCCCGGCCTTCAGCCAGTCCAGCTGGGCCCGTCCGGTGACGGAGCGTTCCGGGTCGTCGACCTTGCCGCTGCCGATCGTGGCCTGTTCGGAGCGGAAGCTGCGCAGGTCGAGCAGGTGCAGATCCGCCAGGCTGCCGAAGCTCAGCCGCCGGTAGACGGTGCCCTCCGTGGAGGCGCGGACCGGCATCCACTCGAAGTAGGCCTGCTTCGCCGCGGCGACCCGTGCGGCCCAGTCGCCCTCGGCGCCGGGGGTGTGGTTCTCGGCGCCGCCCGACCAGGCGTCGTTGGCGAACTCGTGGTCGTCCCAGATCGCGATCACCGGATGCGCGGCGTGCAGGGCCTGGAGGTCGGCGTCCGTCCTGTACGTGGCGTGCCGCAGGCGGTAGTCGGCGAGGGTGGTGATCTCGTGGAGCGGGGCATGGGGACGTACGACGGTGTCCTGGGTCGGGTAACTGCCGGAGGCGTACTCGTAGATGTAGTCGCCCAGGTGGAGCACGGCGTCGAGATCGGCACGGGCCGCGAGATGGCGGTACGGGGAGAACCAGCCGGCCTCCCAGTTGGCGCAGGAGACCACGCCGAAGCGGATGCCGGGGACGGTGGTCCCGGCGGCGGGCGCCGTGCGGGTGCGGCCGACGGGGGAGACGACGCCGTGCCCGCCCTCCGGCCCGCCCGGCGGGGCCGCCATGAAGCGGAACCAGTACGTCGTCGCCGGGCGCAGTCCCCGGACGTCGGCCTTGACGGTGTGGTCGGTCTCGGCCCGTGCGACGGCCGTGCCCCGGGCGGTGACCCGGGTGAAGGCCTGGTCCTCGGCCACCTCCCAGACCACCCCCGTGGAGGCGCCGAGGCCCGAGCCGGGCACGGCGTCCGGGGTGGGGGTGACGCGGGTCCACAGGAGGATGCCGTCGGGCAGCGGGTCGCCGGAGGCGACGCCGTGCAGGAAGGCCGGGCCGTCGGCGGCACGGGCGCCGGTGGCGGCGAGCACCGGGGCGGCGACCGCGGTGGCGGCGGCGGCCTTCACGACGGTGCGGCGGCTGGGTGTGGCGGAGAGCTGTCGTCTGGTCACGGGCGATCACCCTACTGGCGGGTAAAGCGAACAGGCGGGCGAACCATGGAAGTTCGCCCGCCTGTCGGCCGGATGTCGCCAGAAGTTGCGCCCGCTGTCCCTGTCGGACCGTGAGTTCTCCCGCATGCGGGTACGGCCCGTCAGGCAGGCGTGTGTCAGCCCTTCAGCGCCTTGTCGATCGCCGTGTTGAAGTCCGCCACCGTCATCGGGGCGTTCTCGCTGCCCTCGGCGGTGAGCGTCTTGCCGTCCATCTTGAGGGTCGGCGTGCCCTGCACCCCGCTCTTGTCGAACGTCTCGGACATCTTCATCGCCCAGGCGTCGTACGTGCCGTCCTCGACGTCCTTCTGGAACGCCTTGTTGCCCTTCAGCGCGTCCACCGAGTCCGCCACGTCGAGCAGATAGCTGTCCTTGGCGAACTTGTCGTTCGTCTCCTCGGGGTGGTACTTCGCGGAGTAGAGCGCGGTCTTGTACTCGAGGAAGGCGTCCGGGCTCACGTTCAGCGCGGCGCCCAGCGCGCTGAGGGCGTTCTTCGAGCCCTCGCCGCTGTCCGAGTTGTCGATGAAGGTCGCGCCCACGTACTTGATCTTGTACTTGCCGGCGTCGACGTCCTTGGCCACCGTCTCGCCGACCGTCTGCTCGAACGTGGCGCAGATCGGGCAGCGCGAGTCCTCGTACAGCTCCAGGGTCTTCTTGGCGCTCGACTCGCCGATCACGACGGTCGTGCCGTCGTCGCCCGAGGTGTTCTTGGGGGCGGTGATGTTCTTCGCGTCCGCCGCGGCCTCCCAGGCGGAGGGCTTGTTCAGCTGCATCACGCCGTAGCTGACGCCTCCGGCGATCGCCAGCGCGGCGACGACCGAGACGCCGACGACGATCTGCTTGCGCGCCTTGTCCTTCTTGGCCTGGCGCTCGCGCTCCACGCGCAGCCGCTCACGGGCGGCGGACTTGTTGGCCTGGCTGTTGCGCTTGCTCATGGGGGTGCTCCGTAACGGGTTCAGGGGGGTTTCGTACCGCGTACTCAGGCAGAGGTGCGGGCCGAGCGCGGCGGGCCCCTGCGGCCCACGGAGTGCACGAGGAGACGGGCCGGGGCGAGCGGGTGCGGCCGTCCCGCGCCGCGGGCCCCGCCCGGCGTCCGCCGGAGGGGCGCCCCCACCACGGCGACCGCGGTGAGCAGCGGCCGGAACGCCAGGGCGGCGGCCGCGACCAGCAGCCCCGCGAGCGCAGACTCACCCCGCCGCAGCCAGGCGGCGGCGAGCAGGCCCACGGTCACGTGCGCGGCCAGCAGCAGCCACGGCACGGCCGGTCCGGGCGAGGCCAGCAGGGCCGCGGCGTGGTCGCCCGTGGCGGTCACCCCGGCCAGCGGTGTGCCGACCGCGGCCACGCCGGAGAGCCGGTCGGACGCACCGGCCTCGCCGCCGCAGAGCACATCGACGCCCACCGAGCGCAGCGGGCCCGCGATCGGCCCGCCCGCGGCCCCGTAACAGAGGTGCTGGCCGGTGGTGAACACGGTGTCGGCCGCCAGCTCCAGCGGAACCAGCAGTCCGGCGATCGCCCCGAAGCCGCGCTCCCGGCCCGCCAGCGCGAACGCCACGGCGAACACGGCGCCGGCCAGCAGCGCGATCGCCGTCAGCGGCAGCGGGACCCGGGAGAGCAGCACATGGGACGCGGAGGAGAGCGTGACGACGAGCGCGGTGAACAGCGCCGCGCGTACCGCTCTGATCTGCGTCCCTGATACGTCCATCGCCGGAGAGTGTGTCATGCGTACCCGTAAGCGGTCCCTAAGGAAGCGCGCGGGCCCCTACAGGCCGGGGATGCGGCCGTTGCGGAAGAGGTCCACGAAGATCTGGTGGTCGCGGCGGGCGCGGGCACCGTAGCTGTGGGCGAAGTCGACCAGCAGGTCGCCGAAGCCCTCCTCGTCGGCCGCGATGGCCGCGTCGATCGCGCGCTCGGTGGAGAACGGCACCAGCGAGTGCCCGCTCTCGTCGTCCGCCGCCGAGTGCATCGTCGCCGTCGCCCGGCCGAGGTCGGCGACGACCGCCGCGATCTCCTCCGGCTCGTCGATGTCGGACCAGTCGAGGTCGACCGCGTACGGAGAGACCTCGGCGACCAGCTGCCCGGACCCGTCCAGCTCGGTCCAGCCCAGCCACGGGTCGGCGTGCGCCTGGAGCGCGCGCTGGGAGATCACCGTGCGGTGCCCCTCGTGCTGGAAGTAGTCCCGCACGGAGGCGTCGGTCACGTGCCGGGAGACCGCGGGGGTCTGCGCCTGCTTGAGATAGATCACGACATCGTTCTCCAGGGCGTCGCTGTTGCCCTCCAGAAGGATGTTGTACGAGGGCAGGCCCGCCGACCCGATGCCGATGCCCCGGCGGCCGACGACGTCCTTCACCCGGTACGAGTCGGGCCGGGCCAGGCTCGACTCGGGCAGCGTCTCCAGATAGCCGTCGAAGGCGGCCAGCACCTTGTAGCGCGTGGCGGCGTCCAGGTCGATCGCGCCGCCGCCCGCGGTGAAACGGCGCTCGAAGTCCCGGATCTCCGTCATCGAGTCCAGCAGCCCGAACCGTGTCAGGGACCGGGCGTCGCGCAGCGCGCCGAGCAGCGGGCCGTCGGCGGTGTCCAGGGTGAAGGGCGGCACCTCGTCGTTCTTGGCGCCGGTCGCCAGGGCGTGGATCCGCTCCCGGTACGCGGCGGCGTAGACCTGGACGAGCTCGGTGATCTGGTCGTCGCTCAGGGCCTTGGCGTAACCGATCAGAGCCACGGAGGCGGCGAAGCGCTTGAGGTCCCAGGTGAACGGGCCCACATAGGCCTCGTCGAAGTCGTTGACGTTGAACACGAGCCGGCCGTTGGCGTCCATGTACGTGCCGAAGTTCTCGGCGTGCAGATCGCCGTGGATCCACACCCGGCTCGTCCGCTCGTCGAGATAGGCGCCGGTGTGCTGCTCACGGTCGAGGTCGGCGTAGAAGAGACCCGCCGAGCCCCGGTAGAACGCGAAGGCCGAGCCCGCCATCTTGCGGAACTTGACCCGGAACGCTGCGGGGTCGGCAGCCAGGAGCTGACCGAAAGCGGTGTCGAAAACGGCGAGAATCTGCTCCCCGCGCTGCTCTGCGCCGGTGTGCGTGTCCGACATCGCTGGGTGCCTCCTGGTACATGGCGTTCATGACAAAAGGGACGGGCGTCCCTCGTCTTCCAACGCGCGACCGTACCCCGGAGTGCCCGACGCCGGTCACCTCGGAGACGTAGACTTCCACGTCGTCCCCCCAAGCCGTCATCTCCCGTCCGTCGCCCGATCACCACCCCTCAGCGAGGCGCTCCGCGCCGCCCTGAAGACCTCCGGAGGCACAGCGCCGTGAGCAAGCCGCCATTCACGCACCTGCACGTCCACACCCAGTACTCGCTGCTGGACGGTGCCGCGCGGCTCAAGGACATGTTCGAGGCGTGCAACGACATGGGGATGTCGCACATCGCCATGACCGACCACGGCAACCTGCACGGGGCGTACGACTTCTTCCACTCGGCGAAGAAGGCCGGGGTGACGCCGATCATCGGGATCGAGGCCTATGTCGCGCCCGAGTCGCGCAAGCACAAGCGCAAGATCCAGTGGGGCCAGCCGCACCAGAAGCGGGACGACGTCTCGGGTTCCGGTGGTTACACCCACAAGACGATCTGGGCGGCCAACAGCACCGGGCTGCACAACCTCTTCAAGCTGTCCTCCGACGCCTACGCCGAGGGCTGGCTGCAGAAGTGGCCGCGGATGGACAAGGAGACCATCTCCCAGTGGTCCGAGGGCCTGATCGCCTCCACCGGGTGCCCCTCCGGCGAGGTGCAGACCCGGCTCAGGCTCGGGCAGTTCGACGAGGCGGTCCAGGCCGCGTCCGACTACAAGGACATCTTCGGCGAGGGCAAGTACTTCCTGGAGCTGATGGACCACGGCATCGAGATCGAGCGCCGGGTCCGTGACGGGCTCCTGGAGATCGGCCGGAAGCTGGACATCCCGCCGCTCGTGACGAACGACTCGCACTACACCTACGCCAACGAGGCGACCGCGCACGACGCCCTGCTCTGCATCCAGACCGGCAAGAACCTCTCCGACCCGGACCGCTTCCGCTTCGACGGCACGGGCTACTACCTCAAGACGACGGAGGAGATGTACGGCGTCGACTCCTCCGACGCCTGGCAGGAGGGCTGCGCCAACACCCTCCTGGTCGCGCAGCAGATCGACACCGCCGGCATGTTCGAGAAGCGCGACCTCATGCCGAAGTTCGAGATCCCGGACGGCTTCACCGAGGTCACCTGGTTCCAGGAGGAGGTCCGGGTCGGCATGGGCCGCCGCTACCCCGGCGGTGTCCCCGAGGACCGGCAGAAGCAGGCCGAGTACGAGATGGACATCATCATCCAGATGGGGTTCCCGGGGTACTTCCTCGTCGTCGCCGACTTCATCATGTGGGCCAAGAACAACGGCATCGCGGTGGGACCCGGCCGAGGTTCGGCCGCCGGCTCGATCGTCGCGTACGCCATGGGCATCACCGACCTCGACCCGATCACCCACGGGCTGATCTTCGAGCGCTTCCTCAACCCCGAGCGCGTCTCCATGCCCGATGTCGACATCGACTTCGACGAGCGCAGGCGCGTCGAGGTGATCCGCTACGTCACCGAGAAGTACGGCGCCGACAAGGTCGCCATGATCGGCACCTACGGCAAGATCAAGGCCAAGAACGCGATCAAGGACTCGGCGCGCGTCCTGGGCTACCCGTACGCGATGGGTGACCGCCTCACCAAGGCCATGCCCGCCGACGTCCTCGGCAAGGGCATCGACCTCAACGGCATCACCGACCCGAAGCACCCGCGCTACAGCGAGGCGGGCGAGATCCGGGGGATGTACGAGAACGAGCCGGACGTCAAGAAGGTGATCGACACCGCGAAGGGCGTGGAGGGCCTCGTCCGGCAGATGGGCGTGCACGCGGCCGGCGTGATCATGTCCAGCGAGCCCATCGTCGACCACGCGCCGATCTGGGTGCGGCACACCGACGGTGTGACGATCACGCAGTGGGACTACCCCCAGTGCGAGTCGCTCGGCCTGCTCAAGATGGACTTCCTGGGTCTGCGCAACCTGACGATCATGGACGACGCCATCAAGATGGTGAAGGCCAACAAGGGCGTCGACCTGGAGATGCTCGCCCTGCCGCTGGACGACCCCAAGACGTACGAGCTGCTCTGCCGCGGTGACACGCTCGGCGTGTTCCAGTTCGACGGCGGCCCCATGCGCTCGCTCCTGCGCCAGATGCAGCCTGACAACTTCGAGGACATCTCCGCCGTCTCGGCCCTCTACCGGCCGGGCCCGATGGGCATGAACTCGCACACGAACTACGCCGAGCGCAAGAACGGCCGCCAGGAGATCACCCCGATCCACCCGGAGCTGGAGGAGCCGCTCAAGGAGACGCTGGGCCTGACCTACGGCCTCATCGTCTACCAGGAGCAGGTCCAGAAGGCCGCCCAGATCATCGCCGGGTACTCCCTCGGCGAGGCCGACATCCTGCGCCGCGTGATGGGCAAGAAGAAGCCCGAGGAGCTGGCGAAGAACTTCGTCCTCTTCCAGGCCGGCGCCAAGAAGAACGGCTATTCGGACCAGGCGATCCAGGCGCTCTGGGACGTCCTGGTGCCCTTCGCGGGCTACGCCTTCAACAAGGCGCACTCGTCCGCGTACGGCCTGGTCACCTACTGGACGGCCTACCTCAAGGCGAACTACCCCGCCGAGTACATGGCGGCCCTGCTGACCTCCGTCAAGGACGACAAGGACAAGTCGGCGGTCTACCTCAACGAGTGCCGGCGCATGGGCATCAAGGTGCTCCCGCCGAACGTCAACGAGTCCGAGTCGAACTTCGCCGCCCAGGGCGACGACGTGATCCTCTTCGGCCTGACCGCCGTCCGCAACGTCGGACAGAACGTCGTCGACTCGATCATCCGGTGCCGCAAGGCCAAGGGGAAGTACTCCACGTTCCCCGACTTCCTCGACAAGGTCGAAGCGGTCGTCTGCAACAAGCGCACCATCGAGTCGCTGATCAAGGCCGGCGCCTTCGACGAGATGGGCCACACCCGCAAGGGGCTCGTCGCCCACCACGAGCCGATGATCGACAACGTGGTCCAGGTCAAGCGCAAGGAGGCCGAGGGACAGTTCGACCTCTTCGGCGGCATGGGCGACGAGGCGAGCGACGAGCCGGGCTTCGGTCTCGACGTGGAGTTCTCCGACATCGAGTGGGAGAAGTCCTATCTGCTCGCGCAGGAGCGCGAGATGCTCGGCCTGTACGTCTCCGACCACCCGCTCTTCGGGCTGGAGCACGTCCTGTCCGACAAGTCGGACGCCGCGATCTCCCAGCTCACCGGCGGTGAGCACTCCGACGGCGCGATCGTCACCGTCGGCGGCATCATCTCCGGCCTTCAGCGCAAGATGACCAAGCAGGGCAACGCCTGGGCCATCGCGACCGTCGAGGACCTCGCGGGCTCCATCGAATGCATGTTCTTCCCGGCGACCTACCAGCTGGTCTCCACCCAGCTCGTCGAGGACACCGTCGTCTTCGTCAAGGGACGCCTCGACAAGCGCGAGGACGTGCCGCGCCTGGTCGCCATGGAGATGCAGGTCCCCGACATCTCCAACGCCGGGTCCAACGCGCCCGTCGTCCTGACCATCCCCACGGTCAGGGTCACCCCGCCCATGGTCAGCAGGCTCGGTGAGGTGCTGAACAACCACCGGGGCGACACCGAGGTGCGCATCAGGCTCCAGGGCCCGCGCAAGACCACCGTGCTCCGGCTCGACCGGCACCGCGTCAAGCCCGACCCCGCCCTCTTCGGCGACCTGAAGGTGCTGCTCGGCCCGTCCTGCCTGGCCGGCTGACCGGCCCGGGTACAGCGAGAGGGGCGCCCCGCCATCGGCGGGGCGCCCCTCTCGGCCTGTCGGCCCTACGGACCGTCAGTTGTGGCCGAAGCGCTTCTGGTGCTTGCGGGCGACATCGGACGGGCTGCCCTGAGCCTGGGACTGCGCCTGGGTCTGCGACTCGTAGGCCGTGGACTTGGCCTCCTCGGCGCCTCGCTCCGCGGCGGACGCGCGGTCGTGCTGGCTGCCCTGCTTGCGATTCTTGTTCTTCGCCATGGTGCTACCTCCTGTGGGAGATCCGGGGGGTCCAGAACCGCTGTCAGACTCACATATCACCACAAAGGCCGCATGTTGGATCATTACCCAGTGTAGTAGGGGAGGTATGATGCGCCGTTTTCCGGATCCGCCACGCCGATGATCGAGTTCCGGACCTTAACGACCCTGCCGTCGGGCAGACTCGAAGGAAACCCTGAGTGAGCGAACCCGGACACCCCGGGTGAGCGTGCCCACCCCCCATGTCCGGGCCCGCTGACTCCGCTCCCGATCTCCTGGAAGAGGGTGGAACGCGTGGACCGTTGCGTCGTCCTGGTGGACGCCGGCTACCTGCTGGGCGCAGCCGCGAGTCTGCTGGCCGGAGAGCCCGCCCGTTCCCGCATCACCGTCGACCACACGGCCCTGATCCAGGGCCTGCGCGAGCGCGCCGAGGCCGACACGGAACAGCCCCTGCTGCGCATCTACTGGTTCGACGGCGCCCCCGACCGCGTACCGCAGCCCGAGCACCGCAGGCTGCGGGTCATGCCGCGGGTCACGGTTCGGCTGGGCGCGCTCACCCGCAGTGACGGACGGTGGGCGCAGAAGGGCGTCGACGCGGCCATGCACGCGGAGCTGACCGAGCTGGCCAGGAACCGCGCCTGCTCCGACGTGGTGCTCGTGACCGGTGACGGCGATCTGCTCCCCGGCCTCATGTCCGCCAAGGAACACGGAGTCGCCGTCCACCTCTGGGCGGTCCAGGCCGCCGACGGGGACTACAACCAGTCCGAGGACCTCGTCGCCGAGGCCGACGAGCGGCGGGTGCTCGACCGGGCCTGGATCACCAAGGCCGTACGCGCCAAGGAGACCGGCGGCGTGTGCGCGCCCGCGCCCGTCCCGCGCCCCGAGATCGCCGCGATCCTCTCCGCGCCCCTGCCGGAGGCGGCCCTCGCCGCCTCCGCCGAGCGGGCGTCGGAGGCCCAGGCCGCCGCGGCCCGCAACGGCACCGCGGCACCGGCCGGCGACACCGCGCCGCATCCCCAGCCCGCGCCGGGACACAAGGGCGTCCCCACCCCCAAGGACCTGGCGAGCCTGCGCGCGCCCGGGGACCGGACGGCGCAGCCCTCCGCCCCGCAGCCCGCCCCCAACGCCACCCTGCGCTGGTCGTCCGACAAGGGCTGGGTGGAGCGCGGCGGGCCGCTCGGCGAACCCGCCGAGACCGCGTCCCTGCCGACCCTGGCCCAGCTCACCAGCGCCGAGCAGCGCTGGGCGGACCGGGAGGAGGACATCACCACCGTCGGCGGTGACCCCTTCGAGGTCGGCCAGGTCTTCGCCCGGCGCTGGATGGAACGGCTCCCGGAGACCGTCCACCTGCAGAAACTGTCCACGATGTACCCCCGCATCCCGCACCGCATCGACGGGGAACTGCTGAGGTACGCGGCGCGCTTCGGGCTGCTCGCACACAAGGACGACCAGATCGACGAGCACGACCGCTATGCCATCCGGGCGGGCTTCTGGCGCGAGATCGATGTACGGGCCGCCGCCGAGCACGCCCCCGTGGGGGAGTGAGCGGGGCGCCACTGCCATGCCCCGGACGCAATACGGGGCATCCGACCCCGTACTCTCATACCTCGTGAGTACGGGCACAGCACAGGCACAGACCGGGACCGGGACCGTGTGCGCGGTGCGTGATCTGGTCAAGACCTACCCCGCCGTCCGCGGCCGACGCGGCCGGGCCGCCACCCCCGAGGTGCGCGCCACCGACGGGGTCGGCCTCGACGTCCGGCGCGGCGAGATCTTCGGGCTGCTCGGACCCAACGGCGCGGGCAAGTCCACGCTCGTGCGCCAGCTCACCGGGCTCATGCGCCCCGACTCCGGAAGCGTCGAGGTGCTGGGGCACGATCTCGTGCGCCACCCCGAGCGGGCCTCCCGGCTCATCGGCTACCTCGGCCAGGAGTCCACCGCCCTCGACGAACTGACCGTGTCGCTCGCCGCCGAGACCACCGGGCGGCTCAGGGGCCTGCCGGTACGGGAGGCGCGGGCGGCGCGCGACGAGGTGCTGGAGGAGCTGGGACTCACCGCGCTCGCGGGACGCCCGCTGAAGAAGCTGTCCGGCGGGCAGCGGCGGCTCGCCTGCTTCGCCGCCGCGCTGGTCGGCGAGCGCCCCCTGCTGGTGCTGGACGAGCCGACGACCGGGATGGACCCCGTCGCCCGTCGCTCCGTCTGGTCCGCCGTCGACCGGCGGCGCGCCGAGCACGGGGCGACGGTGCTGCTGGTGACCCACAACGTCATCGAGGCCGAGACCGTCCTGGACCGGGTCGCCGTGATGGAACGCGGCAAGGTCATCGCCTGCGACACCCCCTCCGGCCTCAAGGAACGCGTCGCCGGAGAGGTCCGGGTCGAGCTGGTGTGGCGCGAGCGCGCGCCGCTGGACGTCCCCGAGGTCGCCGCGCTGCGCGCCTCCGCACAGGAGTCGGGGCGCCGGTGGGTGCTGCGGCTCTGCCCGGACGAGGCGCGGGCCGCGGTCGCGGCGGTGACCGGCGGGGCGGCGTTCTCCTCGCTGGACGACTTCACGCTGGCGACGCCCAGCCTGGAGGACGTCTATCTGGCGCTCGGCGGGGACGCGGCCAGGGCCACCGAGGGACTGGTGAAGGCGTGATCATGACGGTGGACGTGACCATGTACGTGTCGGACGGGAGCTGTGCCAGGTGACGAGCGTCGTTCCCACGGAGTCCGCGAAGGCCACCGGCGCGAAGCCGCGGACCCCCGCGGTGCGCACCGGTCCTCCCGCCCGCACCGCCCCCGCCCCGCTCGCGCCCCGGGCCAGGCTCCTGCCGTCGCTCGCCGCCGTGTACCGGGCGCAGCTGTCACGGGCGCGGGTCGCGCGGATTCCGCTGCTGTTCGTCGCGACCTTCCAGTCCGTCGGGATCATGGTCCTGATGCGCGGGGTCGTCGACGGCGGTGAGGAGGCGCGGGCCGTCGTCGCCGGGTCCAGCGTGCTGGTCGTGGCCTTCGTCGCGCTCAATCTGCTCGCCCAGTACTTCGGCCAGCTCAGGGCCGGCGGCGGGCTCGACCACTACGCCACGCTTCCGGTGCCGCCGGCCGCCGTGGTGCTGGGGGCGGCGGGTGCGTACGCCTCGTTCACCGTGCCCGGCACCATCGTCACCGCGGTGGCGGGCAGCGCGCTCTTCGGCCTGCCGATGACCCATCTCTGGGTGCTCGTCGCGGTCATCCCGCTCTCCGGAGCCGCGCTCTCCGGGCTGGGCGCCGCGCTCGGTCTGCTGGCGCCGCGCCAGGAGCTGGCGACGCTCCTCGGACAGCTGGGCATGTCGGCCGCCCTGCTGCTGGGCGTGCTCCCGGCCGAGCGGCTGCCCGGCCCCGTCGGCTGGGCGCGCGATCTGCTCCCCTCCACGTACGGAGTCGAGGCCCTGTCCCGGTCCTTCGACGCCCACCCCGACTGGGCGGTCGTCGCCCTCGACCTCGCGGTGTGCGCGGCGGTCGGTGTGCTCTCGCTGGCCGTCGCCACCTGGGCGTACCGCCGTGCGGCGGTCCGGTGAGGCGGTACGAGGGCACGCCTGGCACGATGGCACCGTGACCGCACCGTTGACGCCGCCGCACCAGCCCCAGCCGAACGATCCGTGGCAGGTCCCGCCCTCCGGGTCGCACGCTCTGCCCGGGGAGCAGCCGGGCCGGGCCGAGCGGCGCGCGGAGATCCGCGAAGCCGCGGTGATCACCGGACTGCTGACGGTGGCGGGGATCGGCCTCGGGCTTCTCTGGCTGCTGCTGGCACCGAGGGTGCCGCTCGTCTCCGACGACACCGCGGTCTTCCTCAAGAACAGCGAGGGCGAGGAGGCGATCGGGGCGGACGGCACGTTCGTTCTGCTCGCGCTGGCCTTCGGCCTGGTCTCGGCGGTCGTCGTCTTCCTCTTCCGCCGCCGCGGGGGCATCCCCCTGGTGGTCGCACTCGCCGTGGGCGGGCTGCTCGGCTCCCTGCTTGCGTGGGGGATCGGCACCTGGCTCGGGCCCACGTCCGATGTGGTGGCCCACGCCAAGGAGGTCGGCAAGGGGGTCACGTTCGACGCGCCGCTGGAACTGCACGCGGTGGGCGCGGGGATGCTCTCCTGGCCGGTCGCCGCGATGATCGTGCACCTGGGCCTGACGGCGTTGTTCGGGCCGCGGGACCCTGAGCCGGAGTGGGGGGCGTACGGGGCGTCCTACGGGTCCGGGTCCTCGGACGCCTCCGCGGCCGGGTCCCCCGGGGCTGAGCCGGAGTCGGCGTTCGGGCCCGGGCCGGTGGGCGAGGACGGCAAGCGCGCGGGGGAGTGGCCGGAGCGGTCGTAGGGCGGGGCGCCCGCGGCGGGCCTGTTCTCCTGCCCGTGCGGGCGGGGCGCCCGCGGCGGGCCTGTTCGCCTGCCCGTGAGCGGGCCCCGGGCCTCAAGCGCCTGACGGGCTGAATGGGCTACGCCCGGTCAGGCCCGGCCGATCGGGGCGACCGTCGCCGTGGTCAGGGTCGTCAGGTCCCCGGGGGACAGCTCGACCTCCAGGCCCCGGCGGCCCGCCGACACGCAGATCGTGGCGTGCGCTCCGGCCGACGCGTCCAGCACCGTACGCAGCCGCTTGCGCTGGCCCAGCGGGGAGATTCCGCCCCGTACATAGCCCGTGGTGCGTTCCGCCGCCGCCGGGTCCGCCATCGTGGCGCGCTTGCCGCCCACCGCCGATGCCAGTGCCTTCAGGTCCAGTGATCCCGCCACCGGGACCACGGCGACGACCAGTTCGCCGTCGACCTCGGCCACCAGGGTCTTGAAGACCCGGTCGGGGGAGACGCCCAGGGCCTGGGCGGCCTCCTCGCCGTAGGACGCCGAGGCCGGGTCGTGCTCGTAGGAGTGGACCGTGAACGCGGTGCCCGCCGTGGTCAGTGCGACCGTGGCCGGGGTGCCGCCGGGCTGCTGCTTCCTGGACTTCTTCGCCACCTGGCAGGTCCTCGGGTCAGTTGGGGTGCGTGGGGGCGCGGGTCAGGTCGATCGCCGGCAGCGACGGCAGGTGCCGGATCACCGCGGTCTCCTTGCGCAGCAGCGCGAGCTCCTCGCGCAGCCGGGTCGCGGTGTCGGGGGCCTGGAGCAGCCGCTGCTTCGACGGGACGTCGAGAACCGCGGCGGCGGCCACCAGGTACGAGATCACGGACGGGTCGTCCGGCAGGTCCGAACCCGTCATCAGGGAGCGCTCGCTCGCCCCGGCCAGCCGCTTCTGGTAGCTGCGGAAGGCCCGCAGGACGCCCTCGGCGAGGGCTCCCGCCTCGTCCGGGGGCGCGGCCTCGCCCTCGGCGCTGCCCGGGTCCTCGGAGAGTTCCTCGACCTCGGCCGTCAGGAACGGGCCGCTCGCGTCGACCGAGAGCAGCCGGACGCGTGTGGTGCCCGTCGCCAGGACCTCGTAGCTGCCGTCGGCGCGCTCACGGATCTTTGCCGCGTCCGCGACGCAGCCGACCCGGTGGAAGGTCTGGATCGGATCGGGCCCGAAACCGTCGGCCGGGGCACGCTCGGCGGGGGGTGCCGCGGCGACCGTGCCCGGCATCCCGGTGGCCGTCGGAGCGGTCTCGCGGCCGTCGCGGATCGCGACCACCACGAAGCGGCGCGGTTCGTCCTCGTCGATCTCGAGCAGCTCGCGCATCATGGCGCGATAGCGCTCCTCGTAGACGTTGAGAGGCAGCACGAGGCCGGGGAACAGCACCGCGTTCAGCGGGAAGAGTGGCAGGCGAGCGGTGGTCACAACGGCCAAGCCTAATGGCCCCGGCGCCCGCTGTGTTCCGGCCTGCCGCGCAACGGTGTGGAAGAGGCCACCCGGAGCCTGGCCACCGCCCGCGCTTCGAGGAATCCGCCGAGCGGCTCCCCGGTCACGTACGCCCACGGGAAGGAGGTGGCGTACGGCCCGATCAGCCGGAACTGCTCCAGGGCGTCGGCCGGGCGGCCCCGCGCGACCAGGACGTAGGCGAGCAGATTGCGGACCTCCGCCGGCCAGGCATCACCGGCCGGGAATCCGGCCGAGAGCCTGATCGCGAGATCGGCCGCGCGGTCGATCCGGTCCGCCTGCACGGAGGTCATCCGCGCGGCGGCCTTCTCGTCCCGCAGCAGGGCGAAGGCCGCCCGTACCGGCAGGGCCTGCACCAGGGAGTCCCTCGCCGCGTCCTCGGCCGCCCGCTCGGCGAAGTCGAAGCACTCGCGGTGGGAGCCGTACCACTGGGCCGAGAGGTAACGGAGCGCGGCGACATGGCTGCCGTAGTGGTGGGCCGAGCGGCGCACGGCCTGTTCCCACAGCGACTCGAACATCGTGTGCGAGGCGTGGGTGCCGCGGGCGTGTTCGAGTGCGAGCCGCCAGGGCACCGGGTCGCGGGGATCGGCCTCGGCGGCCGCCGAGATCAGCGGACCGACCTCGCGCAGCAGCTCGGCGTGGGCCGGTGACTCCCATGCCCGGCGCACCGCCAGTCCCGCCTTGACGAGCAGGGCGTCCGGATCGCGCGGTGAGGCGGCCAGCCAGCCGGTGAGCCAGCCGTCCCGGCTGCGGGCGAAGGCGACCAGCCGGGCCAGGCTGCGGTCGCGGGTCTCCCAGTCGGCGGCGTCCCGGGTGGTGGCCAGGAGCTTGGCGGCCGGTTCGAACTCTCCGAGGGCCGCCGCGACCAGCGCCGGGGCGAGCCGTTCGTCCGGGGCGTCGAGCAGCACCGCGTCGTCCGCCGGCAGCCCGGAGGACAGCCCGGGGCCGTACCGGAACGTGCGCGCGGACGTCAGCAGTGCACGGAGGAAAGCCATGGTGCAGACCATTGAAAAGCCCTGGTGGGGGCTGCGCCAGAGGAGCTCTGTGAAGCTTCTGTAGCGAGTGGAAGGGTTGCCCTGAACATGGTCAAGAAAGGGCAAAGGAAGCGCTTGTGGCTGGCCGGATTCCGACCTTCGCGTCAGCGCCGACCGGCCGTCCTGCCGGGCCTCGACCGGCCTTTCGAGCCCCGGGGCGTCAGGCGTCCGCCCCGACGGGCGTCCGCCCGCCGCTCAGCCCCGCCGCAGCAGCCTCGAAGCGCCCGCCGCCACCGTCGTGGCCAATATCCACCCCAGCAGCACGAGCGCCGCGGCCGCCCACTGCCAGCCGCCCTTCAGCAGCCAGTAGCCGTCCTGCCCGAGATTGATCACGGGGACCAGCAGATCCAGCGCGTACAGCGCGGGATTCCACTGCGGATGCTCACTCCCCTTGATCGACTCGGGGCGGTACTGCGAGAAGGCCACCGCCCCCGCCGCCCACAGCACGGCCATCCACACCAGGGCGCGCCCCGGCCGGTAGCCGTACGCCACCGTCCAGTCCTGGAGGTAGCCCCAGATCCTGCCCGCCGGCGGCAGCGTCTCCCGCCGGCGCCGCTGCTTGGCCAGCAGTACCTCGCGGGCGTCCGCGTCCTCCCCGCAGCTGCGGAGCACCGTCGCGAGGCGCTCGTACGGCTCCGGGACGTACTCCGGGGTCGCGGCCAGCACCCACTCCAGGCGCCGGGAGAGGGGGAAGTGCCCGTACGGGACGAGGTTCTCGTACACGAAGCCGCCCATCGCCAGGCCGCCGGGACCGGGCCAGCTGGTCGACACGTCGATCAGCGTGACGACCCTCGCGCCGTTCAGCACGACCCGGCCCTCCTGGGGGCGCTCCGCGTTGAAGCGCAGCTCGGGGGTGACGATCCGGCGCAGCGACAGCTCCTCGCGCCCGGCGAGGACGAATCTGGCCTTGTGCAGGTCCACCGCGTCCCCGAACCGGCCGTCGTCGAGCCGCACCGCGCCCCGGCACTCGAAGACCTGCGCCCGCGTCCCGCGCGCGGGGCCGCCGCCGCGTGCGATGCCGAACGGGGGAGTGGTGCCCTGGTTCCCCGTGTCGACACTGACCCAGGCCTCCGTCATGTACAGCGTGCGCTCCACACTGAGCTGCGGGGCGTTGAGCGCGCGCCGCCCGTCCGAGGCGCGCAGCCGGCTGCCCCGCAGGCTCAGCGAACCGCCGACCTTCGCCCCGCGCAGGCTCAGCTCGCCGCGCGTCTCGATCATCTCCGCCTGGAGGTCCTGCGCCACCGCCATCCCGTCGCCCACGAAGGAACGGCCGCGCCGGTCGGGTCCGATGCGGATCTGGTTGATCAGCAGGTCCGTGCCGATCTGGGCGTCGGTCAGCCGGATGCCGCGCTCGATCCGGCAGCGCGGCAGATGGAGATCGCCCTCGGTGTGCAGCCGGGCCGCGTCCAGGCGGGGCACCGCGCAGCCCACCATCCGGAGCGTCGTGAAATGGCACTCGGGCAGCACCACCTCCTGCTCGAAGCGGCAGCCCGTCAGCTCCACGTACGGCGAGACGCGGCCGCCCGCCAGATCCAGCTTGCCCGTGATGCGCACACCCCGGAGCTTCAGCGCCGCCACCCGCCCCGGCCTGGCGGGCGGCCCGCTCAGCAGCAGCCGCGCCACCGTCCGGGCCCCGACGCTGCGCTCGGGCCCCCAGATGTGGGGTGAGAAGGGATCGTCGCGCACCGGGTCGTGGGAGCGCAGATCGTAGGTCGTGCCGTTCCGGAAGGACTGCCACATCCCCAGCTCCGCCGCGCTGAGCCCGTCGGGGATCTCTCCGTCGTGCGGTTCGGTCACCGCTCACCTCCGTCCGCGCGGTCCGCCCGCGCTTCGTACAGCCGTTCTTCCCTCTGTGTGACCGTGTGAAAGCTAACGGTCAGCAGTGACAGCCGGGACATGTATCAGCCAGTGATACGGGCGACCGGACGCCGGAACCGGTCTGAGAGAATTGCGGTGTGATCTCTCGAATCGATCTGCGCGGCACCGCCCTCCCCGAGGGCGGCGACCTGCGCGACCTGCTGCCCCGTGCCGAGTTCGACGTGGAAGCCGCCCTGGAGACGGTGCGGCCCATCTGCGAGGACGTACGCCATCGTGGCTCCGCGGCAGTGATCGACTGGGGCGAGAAGCTCGACGGCGTGCGGCTTGACTCGATCCGGGTCCCCGCCGACGCGATCACCGAGGCGCTGGACGCCCTCGACCCCGCCGTGCGCGCCGCCCTGGAGGAGTCGATCCGCCGCGCCCGCCTCGTCCACCGCGAGCAGCGCCGCACCACGCACACCACCCAGGTCGTCCCCGGCGGCACGGTCACCGAGAAGTGGGTCCCCGTCGAGCGCGTCGGGCTCTACGTGCCGGGCGGCCGTGCGGTCTACCCGTCCTCCGTCGTGATGAACGTGGTCCCGGCCCAGGAGGCGGGTGTCGAGGGCCTCGCCGTCGCCTCACCGCCCCAGAAGGAGTTCGGCGGCCTGCCGCACCCCACGATCCTCGCCGCCTGCGCCCTCCTCGGCGTCGACGAGGTGTACGCCGCCGGCGGCTCCCAGGCCATCGCGATGTTCGCGTACGGCACCGAGGACTGCCTGCCCGTGAACCTCGTCACCGGACCCGGCAACATCTACGTCGCCGCCGCCAAGCGCCTCCTCAAGGGCCGCATCGGCATCGACGCCGAGGCCGGCCCCACCGAGATCGCGATCCTCGCCGACGCGAGCGCCGACCCCGTGCACGTCGCCGCCGACCTGATCAGCCAGGCCGAGCACGACCCCATGGCCGCAGCCGTCCTCGTCACCGACTCCGAGGAGCTCGCCGCCGCCACCGAGGCCGAGCTGAAGCCCCAGGTCGCCGCGACCCGGCACGTCACCGACCGGATCGAACCGGCGTTGTCGGGCCGCCAGTCCGCGATCGTCCTCGTCAACGACATCGAGGACGGCCTCAAGGTCGTCGACGCGTACGCCGCCGAGCACCTGGAGATCCAGACCGAGAACGCCGCGGCCGTCGCCGACCGGGTCCGCAACGCGGGAGCGGTCTTCGTCGGCCCCTGGTCGCCCGTCTCCCTCGGCGACTACTGCGCCGGCTCCAACCACGTGCTGCCCACCGGCGGTTGCGCCTGCCACTCCTCGGGCCTCTCCGTGCAGTCCTTCCTGCGCGGCATCCACATCGTCGACTACACCCGCGACGCGCTGGCCGAGGTCACCCACCACGTGGTCACCCTCGCCGAGGCGGAGGACCTCCCCGCCCACGGCGCCGCGCTCAAGGCCAGGTTCGGCTGGAAGGTTCCGCAGCAGTGAGCAACGTGAACAACGCCTGGGACGCCCTCCCGATCCGCGACGAACTCCGCGGCCAGTCCCCGTACGGGGCGCCCCAGCTCGACGTACCGGTCCGGCTGAACACCAACGAGAACCCGTACCCGCTGCCCGACGCGCTCGTCGACCGCATCGCCGAGCGGGTCCGCGAGGCCGCCCGCGACCTCAACCGCTACCCCGACCGCGACGCCGTGGAGCTCCGCACCGAGCTCGCCCGCTACCTCACCCGCACCGCCGGGCACGAGGTCACCGCGGCCAACGTCTGGGCGGCCAACGGCTCCAACGAGGTGCTCCAGCAGCTGCTGCAGACCTTCGGCGGCCCCGGGCGCACCGCGATCGGCTTCGAGCCCTCCTACTCGATGCACGCCCTCATCGCGCGGGGCACCGGGACCGGCTGGGTCTCCGGGCCGCGCAACGAGGACTTCACCATCGACGTGGAGGCCGCGAAGAAGGTCATCGCCGAGCACCGCCCCGAGGTCGTCTTCATCACCTCGCCCAACAACCCCACCGGCACCGCCGTCGACGCCGGGACCGTCCTCGCGCTGTACGACGCCGCCCAGGCCGCCCGGCCCTCGATGGTCGTCGTCGACGAGGCCTACGGCGAGTTCAGCCACCACGCCTCGCTGCTCCCGCTGATCGAGGGCCGCCCCCACCTGGTGCTGTCGCGCACGATGTCCAAGGCCTTCGGCGCCGCGGGCCTGCGCCTGGGCTACCTCGCCGCCGCCCCGGCCGTCGTCGACGCCGTCCAGCTGGTGCGGCTGCCGTACCACCTGTCCTCCGTCACGCAGGCCACCGCGCTCGCCGCCCTGGAGCACACCGATACGCTGCTCGGGTACGTCGCCCAGCTCAAGAGCGAGCGCGACAGGCTGGTCGACGGGCTGCGGGAGCTCGGCTTCGCCGTGACCGACTCGGACGCCAACTTCGTCCAGTTCGGCCGCTTCGCCGACAGCCACGACGCCTGGCAGCAGATCCTCGACCGGGGCGTCCTGGTCCGGGACAACGGCGTACCGGGATGGCTGCGGGTCTCCGCGGGAACCCCGGCAGAGAACGACGCGTTCCTCGATGCGGTGCGCGAACTGAAGAAGGAGCACGACGCATGAGCCGCGTAGGCAGGGTGGAGCGGACCACCAAGGAGACCTCCGTGCTCGTCGAGATCAACCTCGACGGCACCGGCAAGGTCGATGTCGCGACCGGGGTCGGTTTCTACGACCACATGCTCGACCAGCTCGGCCGCCACGGACTCTTCGACCTCACGGTCAAGACCGAGGGCGACCTGCACATCGACTCGCACCACACCATCGAGGACACCGCCCTCGCGCTCGGCGCGGCCTTCAAGCAGGCGCTCGGCGACAAGGTCGGCATCTACCGCTTCGGCAACTGCACCGTCCCGCTGGACGAGTCGCTCGCCCAGGTCACCGTCGACCTCTCCGGCCGCCCCTACCTCGTGCACACCGAGCCCGAGAAGATGGCGCCGATGATCGGCGAGTACGACACGACGATGACCCGGCACATCCTGGAGTCCTTCGTCGCGCAGGCGCAGATCGCCCTGCACGTCCACGTCCCGTACGGCCGCAACGCCCACCACATCGTGGAGTGCCAGTTCAAGGCGCTGGCCCGCGCCCTGCGGTACGCCAGCGAGCACGACCCGCGCGCGGCCGGCATCCTGCCCTCCACGAAGGGCGCCCTGTGACCGGCCTCAACACCGTTCTGATCGTCGTCGGCCTCTTCCTGGCCGGCGGCGTCTACTCCTTCTGGAAGCAGGGCATGCCCAAGGGCGTCGTCGTGCTCCTCGGGATCGGCTCCGTGATGTGCCTGGTGGCGGGCATCATGCGGATCCAGGGACTCTGGGACTGAGGTGGCACTGTGAGCGACAAGAAGAAGATCGTCGTCTTCGACTACGGCTTCGGCAACGTCCGTTCGGCCGAGCGGGCACTCGCCCACGTCGGCGGGGACGTGGAGATCACCCGCGACTTCGACACCGCGATGAACGCCGACGGACTGCTCGTCCCCGGCGTCGGTGCCTTCTCCGCCTGCATGAACGGCCTCAAGCAGGCCCGCGGCGACTGGATCATCGGGCGCAGGCTCTCCGGCGGCCGTCCCGTCATGGGCATCTGCGTCGGCATGCAGATCCTGTTCGAGCGCGGCATCGAGCACGGCGTCGAGACGGAAGGGCTGGACGAGTGGCCCGGCACCGTCGGGCCGCTGAAGGCGGACGTCGTCCCGCACATGGGCTGGAACACCGTCGAGGCTCCCGAGGGGTCCCAGCTCTTCGCGGGCCTGGACCCCGAGTCCCGCTACTACTTCGTGCACTCCTACGCGGCGCACGACTGGTCCCTCGAAGTGACCAACGACAAGATCCGTGCCCCCAGGGTCACCTGGGCGACGCACGGAGAGCGGTTCGTGGCCGCCGTGGAGAACGGCGCGCTGTGGGCCACCCAGTTCCACCCCGAGAAGTCCGGCGATGCCGGCGCCCAGCTGCTGACCAACTGGATCGAGACGCTGTAATGCCGAAGCTTGAACTGCTCCCCGCCGTCGACGTCCGTGACGGCCAGGCCGTCCGCCTCGTCCACGGCGAATCCGGCTCCGAGACCTCCTACGGCTCCCCGCTGGAGGCGGCCCTCGCCTGGCAGAAGTCCGGTGCCGAGTGGCTGCACCTCGTCGACCTGGACGCCGCCTTCGGCACCGGCGACAACCGCGCGCTGATCGCCGAGGTCGCGGGCGCCATGGACATCAAGGTCGAGCTCTCCGGCGGCATCCGCGACGACGCCTCGCTCGCCGCCGCCCTCGCCACCGGCTGCCGCCGGGTCAACCTCGGCACCGCCGCCCTGGAGACCCCGGAGTGGGTCGCCAAGGTCATCGCCGAGCACGGCGACAAGATCGCCGTCGGCCTCGACGTCCGGGGCACGACCCTGCGCGGCCGTGGCTGGACGCGCGACGGCGGCGACCTCTACGAGACGCTCGCCCGCCTCGACTCCGAGGGCTGCGCCCGCTACGTCGTCACCGACATCGCCAAGGACGGCACGCTGGAGGGCCCCAACCTGGCGCTCCTGCGCGATGTCTGCGCCGCCACCGACAGGCCCGTCGTCGCCTCCGGCGGCGTCTCCTCGCTCGCCGACCTCCGCGCGATCTCCCTGCTCGTCCCCGAGGGCGTCGAGGGAGCCATCGTCGGGAAGGCGCTGTACGCCAAGGCGTTCACCCTGGAAGAGGCCCTCAAGGCGGTCGCCGTATGACGGACTCCGTACGCCGGGTCTCCTCGGGCGGCCCCTGGGAGGACAAGTTCGGCTACTCCCGCGCCGTGCAGCTGCCGAACGGACTCGTCCTGGTCTCCGGCTGCACCTCCGTGGTCAACGGCCAGATCTCCGCGGGCGGTCCGTACGAGCAGGCCGTCGCCTCCTTCCAGGTCGCCTTCGACGCCCTGAAGCAGGTCGGCCTCGGCCGTGAGGACGTCGTCCGCACCCGGATGTACATCACCCACGCCCGGGACGTCGACGAGGTGGGCCGCGCCCACAAGGAGCTCTTCGACGACGTGCGCCCCGCCGCCTCGATGATCATCGTGTCCGGTTTCGTCGACCCCTCGCTGGTCGTCGAGGTCGAGATCGAGGCCTACGGGGCAGGTGCCCGATGACGCTCGCCGTACGGGTCATCCCCTGCCTGGACGTCGACAAGGGCCGCGTCGTCAAGGGCGTCAACTTCCAGAATCTGCGGGACGCGGGCGACCCCGTCGAGATGGCGAAGCTGTACGACGCCGAGGGCGCCGACGAGCTGACCTTCCTCGACATCACCGCCTCCAGCGGCGACCGCGAGACGACCTACGACGTGGTGCGCCGCACCGCCGAGCAGGTCTTCATCCCGCTCACGGTCGGCGGCGGGGTCCGCACCACCGAGGACGTCGACAAGCTGCTGCGCGCCGGGGCCGACAAGGTCGGCGTCAACACCGCGGCCATCGCACGCCCGGAGCTCATCCGGGAGATCGCCGAACGCTTCGGGCGCCAGGTGCTCGTGCTCTCCGTCGACGCCAGGCGCACCCCCGAGGGCGCCTTCGAGGTGACCACGCACGGGGGCCGCAAGGGCACCGGCATCGACGCCGTCGAGTGGGCGCACCGGGCGGCCGAGCTCGGCGCCGGCGAGATCCTGCTCAACTCGATGGACGCCGACGGCACGAAGGACGGCTACGACACCGAGATGATCAAGGCGGTACGGGCGCACGTCACCGTTCCCGTCATCGCCTCGGGCGGCGCGGGCCGGCTCGCCGACTTCCCGCCGGCCATCGACGCGGGCGCCGACGCGGTCCTCGCCGCGTCCGTCTTCCACTTCGGTGACCTGCGGATCTCCGAGGTCAAGGGCGCCCTGAGCGAGGCCGGGCACCCGGTCCGCTGAGTCCGGGCGGGGAGTGATCCGGCGGCGGAGACCGGCGATCTCGCCGATGTCCGTGCCCGGGAAGCGCCGCCAGAGTGGCGCCGTCAACGAATGACGGTGCCACTCACGCGGCGCGTCCCCGAAGGCCCCCGGACGACGGGGTCGCCGGCTGCCGCGGTGTGGTCCGCCTCAACCGAGAGGATCCCCCCTCGTGCAGCAGCACCTCCCCTCAGGCGACAACTCCCCGCGCCGCCACCGGATGTCACGGAGCCGCTCCCGTTCCCTCAGGATCGCCGTCGCCGCGGCCGCCGCGACCGCCGGTCTGGTCACCGCGCTGATGCCGGGCGCCCAGGCCGCCGAGAACCCGTACGAGCGAGGCCCGGCCCCGAGCAACTCCAGCATCGAGGCGAGCCGCGGCTCGTACGCCACGTCCCAGACGTCGGTGTCCTCGCTGAGCGTCCGTGGCTTTGGCGGCGGGACGATCTACTACCCGACGTCGACGGCGGACGGCACGTTCGGCGCGGTCGTCATCTCGCCCGGCTTCACCGCCTACCAGTCCAGCATCGCCTGGCTGGGGCCGCGCCTGGCCTCGCAGGGCTTCGTGGTGTTCACCATCGATACCAACACCACGGCGGACCAGCCGGCCAGCCGAGGTGACCAGTTGCTCGCGGCGCTGGACTACCTCACCGAGGACAGCTCGGTCCGCAGCCGGGTGGATGCCTCCCGGCTCGGTGTGATGGGCCACTCGATGGGCGGCGGCGGAACGCTGGAGGCCGCGAAGGACCGTCCTTCGCTCCAGGCGGCGATCCCGCTGACCGGCTGGAACACCGACAAGACGTGGCCGGAGGTCCAGACCCCGACCCTGGTGATCGGCGCGGACGGTGACACGGTCGCTCCGGTCGCGTCTCATTCGGAGCCGTTCTACAACTCGCTGCCGAGCTCGCTGGACAAGGCGTATCTGGAGCTCCGGGGTGCCACGCACTTCACCCCCAACACGTCGAACACCACGATCGCGAAGTACAGCATCTCGTGGCTGAAGCGCTTCATCGACAACGACACCCGCTACGAGCAGTTCCTCTGCCCGCTGCCGTCGACGAGCCTGACGATCGCCGAGTACAAGGGCAACTGCCCGCACACCTCCTGACCGGCAGGCACCGGGGCCGGACCGCATGACGCGGTCCGGCCCTTCCTGCTGTCCGGCTTCCTTCCCCCGGCCCTTCCCGCTGTCGAGTCCTTCCCGCTGTCGAGCCCTTCCCACTGCCCGGACCGCGCCGTTCACCGGTTCCGGAGCGGAGACCGGCGATCTCGCCGATGCCCGCGCGGGGGCGGCACCCCGAGAGTGGCAGCAGGCCAGTGAACACGGCGCCACCCACGCGGTGCATCCCCGGAGACCCCCGGACGACGGGGCCGCCGGCTGTCGCGGTGAGGTTCCGCGCCCAACCGAGAGGAATCCCCGTGCAGCAGCACCTTCCCTCCGGCGACGACTCCCCGCGCCGCCACCGGATGTCCCGGAGCCGCTCCCGCGCCGTCAAGGGCGCCCTCGCAGCCGCGGCGGCGACCGCGGGCCTGCTCACCGCCCTGATCCCCGGCGGAGCTCAGGCCGCCGCCAACCCGTACGAGCGCGGCCCGGCGCCCAGCAATTCGAGCATCGAGGCGCTGAGAGGCTCCTACTCGACCTCCCAGACGTCGGTGTCCTCGCTGAGCGTCCGTGGCTTCGGCGGCGGGACGATCTACTATCCGACGTCGACGGCGGACGGCACGTTCGGCGCGGTCGTCATCTCGCCCGGCTTCACCGCCTACGAGTCCAGCATCGCCTGGCTGGGGCCGCGTCTGGCCTCGCAGGGGTTCGTGGTGTTCACCATCGACACCAACACGACGCTGGACCAGCCGGCCAGCCGAGGTGACCAGTTGCTCGCGGCGCTGGACTACCTCACCGAGGACAGCTCGGTCCGCAGCCGGGTGGATGCCTCCCGGCTCGGTGTGATGGGCCACTCGATGGGTGGCGGCGGCACCCTCGAAGCGGCGAAGGACCGTCCTTCGCTCCAGGCGGCGATCCCGCTGACCGGCTGGAACACCGACAAGACGTGGCCCGAGGTCCAGACCCCGACCCTCGTGATCGGTGCGGACGGTGACACGGTCGCCCCCGTGGCCACGCACTCCAGCCCGTTCTACAACTCGCTGCCGAGCTCGCTGGACAAGGCGTATCTGGAGCTTCGGGGTGCCACGCACTTCACCCCGAACACATCGAACACCACGATCGCGAAGTACAGCATCTCGTGGCTGAAGCGCTTCATCGACAACGACACCCGCTACGAGCAGTTCCTCTGCCCGCTGCCGTCGACGAGCCTGACGATCGCCGAGTACAGGGGCAACTGCCCGCACACCTCCTGACCACGGGGGGCGGGGGCCGGGCCGCGCGTACCGCGGTCCGGCCCTTCGCGTGGTCCGCACGGCCGCTGGTGTGGCGCTCCGTGCGGCCGCCGGGCCCGCGGTCCGGTCAGTCCCGCGCGAGGAACTCCGCGACGGCCCCGGCGAATCCGGGATCGCGCACCGCCGTCAGATGGTCTCCCGGCAGCACCCTCAGCTCCGCCCCGGCTATCGCCGAGGCCAGTACCTGGGGCCGGGTCGCCAGCGGGTCGCTCCCGCCGGCGAGGACCAGCGTCGGGATCACGATCCGGTCCAGCGGCAGCGCGTCCCGGTGCACCGAGCGGATCTGCGCGGCCAGCGCCAGCCGGTCGCAGCCCGCCGTGTCGGCCAGCACGCGGAAGGCCCGGGTCCGCTCGGGCGCGTCCGCCGCGTCCTCGGCCGTCAGCGCCGCCGACACCAGCTCCGGAGGCATCACCCGGGTGTCCAGGCCGCCCACCTCCACCGCGCCCGCGCCGATCCCGCCGGCCACCAGACGGCTGATCCGCTTGTCCTCGGCCGCCGCCAGGACCGCCACCACGGCGCCCATGGAGTAGCCCGCGACATGGACCCGGTCCTCGCCGACGCGGTCGATGAGCAGACGGACGTCACGGGCCATCAGCGCCTCGCCGTAGTACGCCTCGTCGTGCGGCCGGTCCGATTCGCCGTGGCCCCGCGCGTCCAGGGCGTACACCCGCCGCCCCCGCGCCACCAGCGCCTCGACGACGCCGGGGCCCTCCCAGTTCAGCCGGGCGTGCGCGGCGAAACCGTGGAGCAGCACCACCGGCGGAAGGGCCGGGTCCGGATTCCGCGACCAGGACCAGTAACGCAGGGTCAAACCGTCGTGTGTACGCAATTCAGCAGTCATGCACCGACGTTACGGGTGACCGCGGCCGAACGCGCCGGAGCTGTGCCCCGGCACAGCCCCCACGCCGTTCCGTTGGGAGCCCGCACCGCTCCTGGCCGCCCGGGAACAGGGAGCGGACGCGAGCCTTCCGACGCTGTTTACGCGGAAGTAACGTGAAAGCGTGACCCCATCGACGACCGTGCACAGTCCGCTCCGGCTGTACGGCCGCAGCGGTGAACTCGCCATCCTGGAAACCTTGTTGGGGCGGCTGAGAGCAGGGGACGGCGGAGCGCTCGTGCTCACGTCGCCGCCCGGCCTCGGCCGCACCGCCCTGCTGCGGCAGACCGCTGCCGACTACCGCGTCAGACACGGCGGCCCCGTCGTGTACGCCGCCGCCGCCCCCACCGAACAGCGCCTGCCCTACAGCGGGCTGCACGCCCTGCTCTGCTCGGCACCCGGCCCGCTGCCCCTGGCGCCCGACAGCGTCCTGCGCTCCGGTATCACCCCCGGAGGGCTGCTCGGACTGCTGCGGGGCCTGGGCGCCGAACAGCCGCTGCTGGTCTGCGTGGACGACGCGCACGCCTGGGACCCCGACTCCCGCGCCGCACTGGGCTTCGCCGCCCGCAGGCTCGGCGAGGGCAGCCGGGTCGCGGTGGTGATCGGCGCCGCCGACGAGACCGCCTTCGCCGGACTCCCCGCCCTCCGCCTCGGCCCGCTCGACGAGGACGCGGGGACCGCGCTGCTGGACCGGCTCACCGACGGTACGGCCGATGTCGACCCCGTCGTACGCAGCGAACTCCTGCGGGAGGCGGCCGGGAACCCGCGGCTGCTGGCCGGGCTCGTGGGCCGTCTCACCCCGGGCCAGCTGGCCGGGCGCACCGCGCTGCCCTATCCGCTGCCCGGCGCGGAGAGCGTCCTCGACGCCCATGCCGAGCACCTGGACGGGCTCTCGCCCGACACCCACACCCTGCTCCTGCTGGCCGCCGCCGCGGAGGAGCACGAGCCGGACGGGGCGGGCGCGGACGCGGCCCTGCTGCTGCGGGCCGGCGCCCGCGCCGGACTCGCCCCCGCGCACCTGGACCGGGTGCTCTTCGCCCCCGCCGGAACCGCCGGAGCCCTCCAGCGCGCGGGCAGCCGGGTCCACTTCAGCCACCCGCTGCTGCGCCGCGCGGTCCTGCACCGGGCGCCGCCCGGCCGCCGCCGGGCCGTCCACGAACTGCTCGCCGGCCTGCTCTCGGGCCCCGGCTCGCCCCCGCTCCCCGCCCTGGTCCAGCGGGCCTGCGCCGCGACCGGCCCGGACGCCGCCCTCGCCGGGCAGCTGGAGGCCGCGGCCACCGCCCCGCGCCCGCACGGCGAACGGTCGGCGGCGCTGGCCCGTGCAGCCGCGCTCTCCACCGACGACACCGTGCGCGCCGCACGGTTCACCGCCGCGGCCGAGCAGGCGAGGCTCGCCGGGGACACCGGCCGGGCCCGCGCCATGCTGGCCCGCGTCGGCCCCCACCTCGCCGGGGGAGCCGCACCCTATGTACGGGGCATGCTCGCCCTGCGCGACGGGCCGGCGGCCGATGCCCGCGAGGCACTGCTCTCCGCGGCGGAGCTGCTCGCCCCGCACGACCCGCGCCGCACCCTGGACGCCCTGTTCGGCGCGGCCGAGGCGGCGTGGGACATGGGTGACGCCATCGCGTACCTGGACGCCATGAACCGCATCCCCGTCGCCGCGGCCGACCGGCCCATGGCCCAGTACCGCGCCGGGATGTGCGCCGTGCTCGCGGGCCATCCCGACCGTGGCCACGCCCTGCTGCGCTGCTGCCTGGACTCCGCCGACCGCGCGGAGGACGCGGGCGAGCTCCTGCGGGCCGGTGCCTCCGCGCTGGTGCTCGGCGAGGTCGACGCGGCCTGCCGGGCGGGGGCCAGGGCGCTCGCCGTCGTACGGACCCGGGGGCCCGAGGCGCTGCTGCCGCACACCCTGGAACAGCTCGCCTACGCCGAACTGCGCTCGGGGCAGCACGCCAGGGCCCGCGCCCACGCGCTGGAGGGGCTGCACGCCGCCCGGCGTACCGGGCAGCAGAACTCCGCCACCCATCTGCACGCCGTGCTCGCGCTCGCCGCCTCCGTGGAGGGCCCCGCCGAGGCGTGCGCCGCCCATGCCGACGCGGCACTGGCGGGCGCGGGGCCGCACGGCCTCGCCCAGGCCGCCATGCTCGCCACCTGGGCGGTCGCCCGCGCGGACCTCGCTGCGGGGCGGCCGGGCGAGGCGGCGGCCCGGCTCGGGCCCCTGGTCCGACCCGGACCGGGGACCGGCCACTTCGCCACCCGGATGCTCGCCGTGCCCTGCTACATCGAGGCGATGGTCCTCTCCGGACGCGCGGACGAGGGAGCCGGGGAACTCGCCGTTGCCGTCCAGGAGTTCGCCCTGTGGACCGCCCGGACGACCGACCCCCAGGTGCCCGCCCAGCTGGCCCGCTGCCGCGCGCTGCTCGCACCCCCCGAGGAGGCCGCCGCGCGCTACGAGGAGGCGCTCGCCCACCACGACCGCGCGGGCGGCGACTTCGAACGCGCCCGCACCCGGCTGCTCCACGGCCAGCTCCTGCGCCGTCTGCGCCGCACCCGCGAGGCCCGGGGCCCGCTGCGCGACGCGCTGGTCGCCTTCGAGCGCTGCTCCGCCCGCGTCTGGGCGGACAGGGCGGGCGGGGAGCTGCGGGCGGCCGGGGAGGCGGTGGACGTGCCCGACCAGAGCGGCCCGGGCCCGCTCGCCGGACTCACCCCGCAGCAGCAGCGGATCGCCCGGTGCGTCGCGGAGGGAGCCACCAACCGTGAGGTCGCGGTGCGGCTCTCGGTGAGCCCGCGGACGGTCGACCACCACCTGCGCAACGTCTTCGCCGCGCTCGGCGTCCGGTCCAGGACCGAGCTCGCGCGGCTGCTGGACCGCGGGGCAGGGGCGAGGTTGCAGGACCGTGATGAGAAGAACCGCGCAGACCTCTAGGTACCGACCGGGCGGTATGCCATTCTGCGGACGTCAGGATCAATCGGTGTGCGCCCGCCCAATTCCGGGCCGGGCGCACACCGGGGCCGGCCCACCGCAGCCGGCCGATTCCCGGTGGAGGCCGCCATGCCACAGGTCGTACGTTCACGGATCAGGGCGCTGCACGGACCGCCCCCCGTAACCCCGTTGCCGCACCGCGCCCGCTCCCTGGCCGACAGCGAGGCCGTAGCCGTGCTCCACCGGGCCGCCCGGGCGCTGCTGGAGGCGCTCCCGGAGCTCACCGACCGGCTGGTCGAGGCGCTGCGGGAGCAGGAGCCCGCCTACCGCGCGGCGATGGAGACCGAGGCGGCGGAGATCTGGCAGGAGGTCCACCACTCGCTGCGGCACAACGTCGCCTCGCTCATCCAGCCCCGCGAGTTCCGGGAGGCGGCCCACCGCACCTCCCGCTGGATCGGGGAGACCAGGGCCGAGCAGGGCGTACCGCTCGACGCGGTGATGCACGCCTTCCGCATGGGCGGCGCGATGGTCTGGCAGGACCTGGTCGACGACACGGCCCGCCGCTCACCCGAGGACACCCGGCTGCTCGTCCATGTCGCGGCGGACGTCTGGAACTTCGTCGACGAGCACTGCGGTGTGGTGGCCGAGGCCTACCGCCAGGCCGAGCGGCGGCTCTCCTGGCGCCGCGAGAACCGCCAGCGGCTGATGACCGCGGCCCTGCTGGACGGCACCGCCCGGATCGCGGACCTGCCGGACGCCGCCCTGATGCTGGGGCTCCCGGTGCACGGGCGGTACGCCGTGCTCGCGGTCGCCGCCGCGCGCCGCGCCCCGCACGACACCGGGAAGCCGCCGGTGACCCTGGCCGAGGACACGCCCGTGCTCTGGCACTCGGCGGGCGAGGTGGAGCTGGCGATCCTGCCGCTGGGCGCGGGGCCGGTGGCGGCGGATACCGAGCCGCCCGCGGAGGGGGAGGCGGAACCCGAGCGGAACGCCGGCCCCTGCCCGGCCCCGGGTGCCGAACTGGCTTCCGTCGCACAGGACCTGACGGTGCCTCCGGGCACCCGGGTCGGGATCAGCTCCGTCGTCGACGGGCTCGCCTCCGTCGGTGACGCGCGGCGCCTCGCCGAGACGGCACTGCGGGCCTGCCCCGCCTCCGGGGGCACCGTCCTGCTCGACGAACACCTGCCGGCCGCGCTCGTCGTGTCCTCGCCGGGACTCGGCACCGCGCTCGCGGACCGCGTCCTCGGGCCGCTGGACCGGATCGACCCGGCCGACCGGGACGTGCTCATCGAGACGCTGACCGCGTGGCTCGACTCGGACGGCTCGGCGCAGCGGGCCGGGGCGAAGCTCTACTGCCACCGCAACACCGTGCTGAACAGGCTGCGGCGGTTCGAACAGCTGACGGGACGGTGCCTGACGCGGCCGTCGGACGCGGTCGAGGTGTCGCTGGCACTGGCGGCGCGCCGACTGCTGACGGGCTGACCGGCCGACTGCGGGGCGCGGCGCGGGCGGACCGGCTGACCGGCCGACTGCGGGGCGCGGCGGGCGCGGACCGGCCGACGACAGGCCGCGGCGCGGGCGGACCGGCTGACGGCACGGTGCGGCGCGGGCGGAGGGCTCGTACGCCTCCGTGCCCATGGCCGGGCCCCGGCCGGACGAGGGAAGCCCGCGGGCCGCCCGTCCGCGTCCGCCGAACGCGCTTGTGCCCGGGCACAGTTCGGGGCGCGGCGGGCTGTACGGGCGCCGCGCCCCGCCTCCGCCCCCTGTGCCCCGCACGCCTCAGCTGGTGCCATGGCGCGCATGTCATCAGCTGCCCCTTGTTGTGGCGCCGTACCGGTGGAGAGATCCCGGTGAGCGGCGCGATCGACGCCCGGTCCCTGGCCGTCGTCATCTTCCTCGCCTTCGTCGCCGTGTCCCTGCTGCTGTGCGGACTGGCCGCGGCGGACCAGGACGACCCGGAGCACTTCTACGCGGGCGGCGCCACCCTCGGCCCCGTCGGCGCGGGACTGGCCATCGCCGGGGACTACGTCTCCGCCGCCACGCTGCTCTCCACCACCGGATCGGTCGCGCTCGCCGGGTTCGACGGCCTGCTGTTCGCGCTGGCCACCGTCGCCTCGCTCGTCCTCGTCATGCGCCTCTTCGCCGAACGCCTGCGCCGCAGAGGCGTGTTCACCATGGGCGACTTCCTCGCCGACCGGCTCGGCGACGGCTCCGTACGCCGGGCGCTCGGGGTGGCCACCCTCGTCGTGCTCGCCCCGCTGCTCCTCGTGCAGCTCACCACGGCCGGGCGCGTCATGACCTCCATGTTCGGGCTCCCCGAAGGCGCCCTCACCGGCTGCACTGTCGCCAGCGGGGCGCTGATGGTCTGCTACTCCGCCTTCGGCGGCATGCGCGGCACCGGCTACATCCAGATCCTCAAGATCGCCGTGGTCCTGGGCACGGTCACCCTCCTCGCGGGACTCGTCCTCGCCCGCTTCGACTGGTCACCCTTCGCCCTCTTCGACGCCGCCCAGGCGGGCAGCAAGGCGGGCGGCGACTACGCGCGCCCCGGGCTCCAGTTCGGCCATGGATTCGCCGGCGCGCTCGACCTGACCGGCTTCCAGCTCACCCTGGTGCTCGGCGCCGCCTGCATGCCGCACATCATGATGCGGCTGCACCCCGTCCGCGACGCCTGGACCGCGCGCCGGGCCGGGGTCTGGGCCGTGGCCCCCGTCGCCCTGCTCTGCGCGGGCATCGTCGTCGTCGGACTCGGCGCGTCCGCGCTCATCGGCAGGGACCTCCTGCACGCCGCCGACCCGGCCGGCGGCACCGCGCTGCTCATGGTGACCAGCGCCCTGGACCCCGCCGCGGCGGGACCGCGCGACAGCCCGCTGTTCGCCCTGGTCGCCTGCGCCGCCTTCGCCACCACCCTGGCCGCGGTCGCCGGCATCACGCTGGCCGCGGCCTCCTCCCTGGCCCGCGACTTCACCCTGAAGTCGGGCGCCCAGGGCGAGGGCAAGGCATCCAGCAGGGAGATCAGGCGCGCCCGCTGGACCGTCGTCGCGATCGGGGCGTTCGCCGTGTTCCTCTCGGCGTACACCCACGACCGCAACCCCCAGGTGCTGCTCTCCCTGTCGTTCGCCGCAGCGGCCTCCATCCTGCCGCCCGTGCTGCTGTACGCACTGTTCCGGCCGGGCTTTAACGCCCGGGGAGTGCGGTGGACCGTCTACGGGACGCTGCCGCTGATCCTCGTCCTGATGGTCATGTCGCCGGCCTTCTCCGGGACCCCGATCGCGCTGTTCCCGGAGTGGGACTTCGACGTGTTCCCACTCCAGACACCCGGCCTCGTCACCATCCCCGCGGGCTTCCTCCTCGGGCTCCTGGGATCGGCCCGGAACCGGACGCACGCAGGAGAGGGCACGGGCCACCGCCACCGGGCCGGATGGACACCCCAGAGGGCGCGCGACCGGGCCTGACGGCGGGGCCGGGGCGCTCGCGCGTACGCCCTACAGACCGAGCTCGGCGGTGTGCAGCCTCGCCAGCGCGTCCTTGTCGCCGTCCAGCTCCACCCGCGCCGCGTCCTGGCGCCCCGCGGCGAACAGCAGCAGCTCGCCGGGCTCCCCGGTGACCGTCACCACCGGGGTGCCCTTGTGGGCCACCGCCGTCTGGCCGTCCGGCCGCCGCAGCACCAGACCCACCGGCGCCCGGCGGCCCAGCATCCGGGCCGTCTTCTCCGTACGGGACCACAGCACATCGGCGAAGACGGGATCGAGCTCACGCTGCGACCAGTCGGGCTGCGCGCGGCGCACATCCTCCGCGTGGATGTAGAACTCGACCGTGTTGGCCGCCTCGTCCAGCTGCTTCAGCCCGAAGGGCGACATCCGGGGCGGGCCCGTACGGATGAGCTGGATCAGTTCCTCGTACGGCTTGGCGGCGAACTCGGCCTGGACCCGCTCCATCCGGTTCTTGAGCGCGCCCAGCACGATCCCGCCCGCGGCGTCCGCGCGGCGCTCACGCACCACCACATGGGCGGCCAGGTCACGGGTCTTCCACCCGTCGCACAGAGTCAGGGCCTCGGGACCCGCCGCTTCCAACAGGTCGGCGAGCAGAAGACGTTCACGCTTCGCATGGGTCGACATGCCCGCCAGCGTACGACCGACGCCACCGGTCCGCCCAGTGGACGCACGGCCTGGGGGCCCCGCCCGGCGCGGCACAATGGGGCGCATGACCAGCACGCCCGGCTCCACGCCCGCCAGCAATCTCGACCCGGCCGTCGCCGCACGCCTCAAGCGCGGCCCCGACGGACTGGTCCCGGCCATCGCCCAGCAGTACGACACGGGCGAGGTGCTCATGCTCGGCTGGATGGACGACGAGGCGCTGCACCGCACCCTCACCACCGGCCGCTGCACCTACTGGTCCCGCAGCCGCCAGGAGTACTGGGTCAAGGGCGACACCTCCGGCCACATCCAGCAGGTGAAGTCCGTCGCCCTCGACTGCGACGCCGACACCGTCCTGGTCAAGGTCGACCAGACGGGCGCCGCCTGCCACACGGGCGCCCGCACCTGCTTCGACGAGGACGTCCTTCCGCTCACCGCGCCCCAGTAAGGTCAGCCGCCATGGATCTCGAGATCTTCCGCAAGCTCGCCGTCGACCGGCGCGTCATCCCCGTCAGCCGCCGGCTCCTCGCGGACGGTGACACCCCGGTCGGGCTCTACCGCAAGCTCGCGGCCGAGCGTACCGGCACGTTCCTCCTCGAATCCGCGGAGAACGGCCGCACCTGGTCCCGTTACTCCTTCATCGGGGTACGCAGCGCCGCCACCCTCACCGCCGTCGACGGACAGGCCCACTGGCTCGGCACCCCGCCCGTCGGCGTTCCCGTCGAGGGGGACCCGCTGGAGGCGCTGCGGGCCACGGTCGAGACCCTGCACACCCCGCGCGACCTGGTCGGCGACGACGGCCTGCCGCCCTTCACCGGCGGCATGGTCGGCTATCTCGGCTACGACATCGTGCGCCGGCTGGAGCGGATCACCGAGCACGGCGGCGACGACCTGGAGCTCCCCGAGCTCACGATGCTGCTCACCTCGGACCTCGCCGTCCTCGACCACGGGACCGGCACCGTGCTGCTGATCGCCAACGCGATCAACCACAACGACCTGGACACCGGCGTCGACGAGGCGTACGCCGACGCGGTCGCCCGGCTCGACGCCATGGAACGCGACCTCTCCCGGCCGGTGGAGAACGCCCCCGCGGTCCTGCCGCCCTCCGAGCTCCCTCCCTACACCGCGCTCTGGGGCGGCCAGGCCTTCCGGGACGCCGTCGACGACGTCAAGGAGCGGATCAGGGCGGGCGAGGCCTTCCAGGTCGTGCCCTCCCAGCGCTTCGAGACCCCCTGCACGGCGAGCGCGCTGGACGTCTACCGGGTCCTGCGCGCCACCAACCCGTCGCCGTACATGTACCTCTTCCGTTTCGACGGGTTCGACGTCGTCGGCTCCAGCCCCGAGGCCCTCGTCAAGGTCGAGGACGGCCGGGCGATGGTCCACCCCATCGCGGGCACCAGGCACCGCGGCGCCACCCCGCAGGAGGACCAGGCGCTCGGCGAGGAGCTCCTCGCCGACCCCAAGGAACGCGCCGAGCACCTGATGCTCGTCGACCTCGGCCGCAACGACCTGGGACGGGTCTGCGCGCCCGGCAGCGTCGAGGTCGTCGACTTCATGTCGGTCGAGCGGTACTCCCACGTGATGCACATCGTCTCCACCGTCACCGGACGCGTCGCCGAGGGCCGCAGCGCCTTCGACGTCCTCACCGCCTGCTTCCCCGCGGGCACCCTCTCCGGCGCGCCCAAGCCCCGGGCCCTGCAGATCATCGAGGACCTCGAACCCACCCGCCGCGGCCTGTACGGCGGCTGCGTCGGCTACCTCGACTTCGCCGGGGACTCCGACACCGCCATCGCCATCAGGACCGCACTGCTCCGCGACGGCACCGCGTACGTCCAGGCGGGAGCCGGGATCGTCGCGGACTCCGACCCCGAGGCCGAGGACAACGAGTGCCGGAACAAGGCCGCGGCGGTCCTGCGCGCGGTGCACACGGCGAACCGCCTCGGGGACCGGTGAGCCGGTAAGGGATAGTGGGGTACGTGAGTGCTGTCCCCGTACCCCAGCCCCGTGCCCGAGCCGCCTCCGCGCCCGACAGCGCGGGAAGCCGCCGAAGCCTGGCCGCCGGCCTGCTCCTCGGTGCCGCCGGAGCCACCGTCGTCCTCCTCGCCTCGGGGCAGACCTGGGCCGAGGGCAGGGCGGCCGTCGGCGGCGGCACCCTGCCGCTCAGCGCCGACGGCCAGGACGTCACCGGCCTCCCGGCGGCCCTGGCCGTCGTCGGCCTGGCCGCCCTCGTGGCCGTCTTCGCCGTCCGCGGCGCCGGCCGGCTGCTGGTCGCCGCGCTGCTGGCCCTCAGCGGCCTCGGCGCGGGACTGAGCGCCTACGCCGGCGCCTCCGACAGCGCCGCGCTGGACGAGCGGGCCGCCGAGACCACCGGCAACGCCTCGGCCACCATCGACGCCCTCAGCCACACCGCCTGGCCCTACGTGACCGCGGCGGGCGGCCTGCTGATCCTCCTCGCCGGGCTGCTCGCCCTGCGCTACGGCAGCCGCTGGCCCACCATGTCGGGCCGCTACGAGCGCGACGGCACCCCCCGCCCCCGCAAGGCCCCCCGCACCGCCCCGGACCCCGAACGGCCCGAGGAACTCTGGAAGGCACTCGACCGCGGCGAGGACCCGACGCGCGAGGCATGACCCCGAGCCTCACGTCCACCGGCGCGTACGGGACAATGGGCAGCGAGCTTTCCCAACAGCGACACCTTCAGCGCAACACCAACAAGGAGCAACTCATGGCGGGCAGCAGCCACGGACACACCCCGGCCGCCTGGACCGGTGTCATCATCTCCTTCATCGGGTTCTGCATCGCGGGCCTCTTCATGGTCGCGGCCAACGTGCTCGGCTTCTGGGCCGGTATCGCAGTCGTCCTGCTGGGCGGTGTCGTCGGTCTCGCCATGAAGATGGCCGGCCTCGGCATGCCGAAGGAGTCGGCCGAGATGGCCGCCGCCAGGGCCCGAGCCTCCAAGGCCCAGATCACCGCCTGACCGGATGCCCGCATCCGGACACGACGCGAGGCGCAGCACCGACCGGGCTGCGCCTTCTCGCGTCAGCGGGGACAATCACCGCGTGGACGCCTCAGCCTCTCCCGCAGCTTCCCCAGCCCCTCCCGCCGCGCCGGCTCCGCCCGGCCCCGGCCGGGCGGCCCCCGCGCCGGTCTCCCGGCTCCGCAGGCTCGCCGCCCCCGTCGGGGTCATGGCGGCCGTCGTCGGAGCCTTCGGCTACGTGGCCACGGTCGACCCCAACGAGCCCGGCCACTACCCGGTCTGCCCCATGCTCCGGTTCACCGGGGTGTTCTGCCCCGGCTGCGGCGGGCTCCGCAGCGCCCATGCCTTCGCCCACGGCGACCTCGTCACCGCCCTCGGCTCGAACGCGCTGGCCGTCGCCGGCTATCTCGCGTTCGCCGCGGTCTGGCTGCTCTGGACGGTCCGCGCCGGCCGCGGACTGCCCCTGAGCGTCGGTCTCAGGCCGGTCCACTGGTGGGGCATCGGCACCGTGCTGCTGGTCTTCTCCGTGGTCAGGAACCTGCCGTTCGGCTCCGCCCTGGCTCCCTGATGTGCCCAGGTAGTGGGACGTGCGGCCTCAGGATGCGAGCCCTGGGCGCTCCTGCGGATACCATCGAGATGGCTGATCCTGTTTCCCACCACCGCTTCGGAAGGGGGCCGCTCGCGTGAGTGTGCTCGACGAGATCATTGACGGCGTTCGCGCCGACCTCGCAGAGCGGCAGGCGCGTGTCAGCCTCGACGATCTCAAGGAACGCGCCGCGCGCGCTCCCCGGGCCAAGGACGGAGTCGCCGCGCTGCGCGGCGAGGGTGTGACCGTCATCTGCGAGGTCAAGCGTTCCAGCCCCTCCAAGGGGGCCCTTGCCGCCATCGCCGACCCGGCCGCGCTCGCCGCGGACTACGAGGCCGGCGGGGCATCCGTCATCTCGGTCCTCACCGAGGAGCGCCGCTTCGGCGGTTCGCTGGCCGACCTGGAGGCCGTCCGCGCCAAGGTCGACATCCCGGTCCTGCGCAAGGACTTCATCGTCACCTCGTACCAGCTGTGGGAGGCACGGGCCTACGGCGCCGACCTCGCCCTGCTGATCGTCGCCGCCCTCGACCAGGAGGCCCTGGTCTCGCTGATCGAGCGCGCCGAGTCGATCGGCCTGACGCCGCTCGTCGAGGTGCACGACGAGGAGGAGACGGAGCGCGCCGTGGACGCCGGAGCGAAGATCATCGGTGTCAACGCGCGCAACCTGAAGGACCTCAAGGTCGACCGTTCCGTCTTCGAACGCGTCGCGCCCGAGATCCCCGACCACATCGTCAAGGTCGCCGAGTCCGGCGTCCGGGGCCCGCACGACCTCATTGCCTACGCCAACGCGGGCGCGGACGCCGTGCTCGTCGGCGAGTCCCTGGTCACCGGCCGCGACCCGCGGGCCGCCGTCGCCGACCTGGTCGCCGCAGGCGCCCACCCCGCGCTCAGGCACGGACGGGGCTGACCGCACCCGTGTCCGCCGACCGTCCCGCCTCCCGTGTCCGGCCGGGCCTGCGCCCTGCCGGGGCGAGCGCCCGGGACCCGCACGCGCCGCTGGCGCGCGGCTGCCGCCCACGCGGCTGCCGCGCCCCCGCCCGGCGCGTGCACGGGCGGCGCGTGCGGTACGTGATCGGCGACGAGCCGGGACAGGTCAACGGCATGCGATGGCGCACGGGGTCCGCGCCCTAGCGAGCCCCAGCCGTCGTCTCCCCGCCGTACACGGGGGAAGTGCCGCCCCGCCCCGCGCGGGGGACATCCGCACGGCTCCACCGCACCGACCGCCTCCGCGGCCGGCGCGGCGCTCCGCTCATGGCGCATACGGTGAAACCACCCGTTGCGATTCGAGGAGCACATCGCATGTCGTCCGACTTCTTCATCCCGGACCCCGAGGGTCTGATCCCCAGCGCCGAGGGGTACTTCGGCGCGTTCGGTGGCAAGTTCATCCCGGAGGCGCTCGTCGCCGCCGTGGACGAGGTCGCCGTCGAGTACGACAAGGCCAAGGCGGACCCGGCCTTCGCCGCCGAGCTCAACAAGCTGATGGTCGACTACACCGGCCGTCCCAGCGCGCTGACCGAGGTCTCGCGCTTCGCCGAGCACGCGGGAGGTGCCCGCGTCTTCCTCAAGCGCGAGGACCTCAACCACACCGGCTCGCACAAGATCAACAACGTGCTGGGCCAGGCCCTCCTCACCAAGCGCATGGGCAAGACCCGCATCATCGCGGAGACCGGAGCCGGCCAGCACGGCGTCGCCACCGCGACCGCCTGCGCCCTCTTCGGGCTCGACTGCACCATCTACATGGGCGAGATCGACACCGAGCGGCAGGCGCTGAACGTGGCGCGGATGCGGATGCTCGGCGCCCAGGTGATCGCCGTGAAGTCCGGTTCCAGGACCCTCAAGGACGCCATCAACGAGGCGTTCCGCGACTGGGTCGCCAACGTGGACCGCACCCACTACCTCTTCGGCACGGTCGCGGGGCCGCACCCCTTCCCGGCCATGGTCCGCGACTTCCACCGCGTCATCGGCGTCGAGGCCCGCCGCCAGATCCTGGAGCACACCGGCCGGCTGCCGGACGCCGCGGTCGCCTGCGTCGGCGGCGGCTCCAACGCGATCGGCCTCTTCCACGCCTTCATCCCCGACGCGGGCGTCCGGCTGATCGGCTGCGAACCCGCGGGCCACGGCGTGGAGACCGGCGAGCACGCGGCGACCCTGACCGCGGGCGAGCCCGGCATCCTGCACGGCTCGCGCAGTTACGTCCTCCAGGACGACGAGGGCCAGATCACCGAGCCCTACTCGATCTCTGCCGGGCTCGACTACCCGGGCATCGGCCCGGAGCACGCCTATCTCAAGGACGTCGGCCGCGGCGAGTACCGCGCGGTCACCGACGACGAGGCCATGCAGGCGCTGCGGCTGCTCTCCCGCACCGAGGGGATCATCCCGGCCATCGAGAGCGCGCACGCGCTCGCCGGGGCCCTGGAGGTCGGCAAGGAACTCGGCGAGGACGGGCTGATCCTGATCAACCTGTCCGGCCGCGGCGACAAGGACATGGACACGGCCGCACGCTACTTCGGCCTGTACGACCAGGAGGGGGAGAAGTGAGCGGCAACCGAGAGCTTCTGGAGACGACGCTGGCCAAGGCGGCGTCCGAGGACCGGGCGGCGCTCATCGCCTACCTGCCCGGCGGCTTCCCGACCGTCGACGGCGGCATCGCGGCCGTCAAGGCGGCCGTCGCGGGCGGCGCCGACGTCATCGAGGTCGGCCTCCCGCACAGCGACCCGGTGCTCGACGGGCCGGTCATCCAGACCGCCGACGACATCGCGCTGCGTGGCGGCGTCAAGATCGCCGACATCATGCGCACCGTGCGCGAGACCCACGAGGCCACCGGCGCGCCGATCCTCGTCATGACGTACTGGAACCCGATCGACCGGTACGGCGTGGAGCGCTTCACCGCCGAGCTCGCCGAGGCGGGCGGCGCCGGGTGCATCCTGCCCGACCTGCCGGTCCAGGAGTCCGGCCTGTGGAGGGAGCACGCCGACAAGCACGGTCTCGCCACCGTCTTCGTCGTCGCGCCGAGCAGCAAGGACGCGCGCCTCGCGACCATCACGGCGGCGGGCTCCGGCTTCGTGTACGCCGCCTCGCTGATGGGTGTCACCGGCACCCGTGAGTCGGTCGGCGAGCAGGCCCAGGACCTGGTGCGGCGCACCCGCGCCACCACCGGTCTGCCGGTCTGTGTCGGCATCGGCGTCTCCACCGCCGAGCACGCCAGGCAGGTCGCGGACTTCGCCGACGGCGTGATCGTGGGCTCGGCCTTCGTCAAGCGGATGCTGGACGCCCCTGACGAGGCCGCCGGTCTCGCCGCCGTACGCGCTCTGGCGGCCGAACTGGCCGAAGGCGTTCGAAAGCGCTGACAGCGCTCGTCACCCGTACGGGTGGACATGGGACCGGGGAGGCGCTCGCGCGCCTCCCCGGTTCGTTTGCGCAATGTGAGCGAGAAGAACCAAGACCGCAGAAGAGCCGCGCGTGACCGGCTCGCCCAGCAGCGTGAGCAGGACCGGGCCAAGGAGCGCCGCCGCCGCACGCTGATCGTCGCGACCGCCGTGGTGGGGGTGCTGGCACTGGCCGCCGTGGTCGGCCTGATCGCCGCCAACGCCGGGAAGAACGACCAGGACAGCGAGGCCGGACCGGCCGTCACGCCGTCCGGGGCGATGGGGGAGGACGGACTCGCCCTCCAGGTCGGAGCCGACGACGCGCCGTCCACGCTCACGATCTGGGAGGACTTCCGCTGTCCGGTCTGCGCCCAGTTCGAGAACGCCTTCCGTGACGAGATCACGGAGCTGGCGGAGAGCGGACAGCTGAAGGTGCAGTACCACCTGGCCACGATCATCGACGGCAACCTCGGCGGCAGCGGATCGCTGCGCGCGGCGAACGCCGCGGCCTGCGCCCAGGACGCCGGGAAGTTCGCGCCGTACCACGACGTGCTCTACACCAACCAGCCCGCCGAGACCGACGACGCCTTCGCCGACAACAGCAAGCTGATCGAGCTGGCGGGCGAGGTGGACGGCCTCGACACCCCGGCCTTCCGCAGCTGTGTGGAGGACGGCACGCACGACAGCTGGGTCGAGAAGTCGAACAAGGCGTTCAGTGAGGGCGGCTTCCAGGGCACCCCGACGGCCCTGCTCAACGGCGGGTCGATCTTCCCCAAGAAGGGGGACGAGCAGATCTCCGAGGCCAATCTGAAGAAGTGGGTGGCCGAGGCCAACAAGGGCAAGAAGCCGGGCACGGTCGGGGCGACCCCCTCGGCGTCATAGCCCCGGGGACGGGGTTCGGGCGAGGGCCCGGCGGGTGCTCCGGCGGGGTCCTCGTTATCCAGAAGTTGCCGGACGGCTTGCCGTACGTCCCGTCCGGCAGGGTAGCGTCGACCTCGTCATGAACCTTGCCTTCATTCCCAGCCCGTCGACCGGGGTGATCGAGCTCGGCCCGATCCCGCTCCGCGGCTACGCGTTCTGCATCATCATCGGTGTCTTCGTCGCCGTCTGGTTCGGCAACAAGCGCTGGATCGCCCGGGGAGGAAAAGCCGGCACCGTCGCCGACATCGCCGTCTGGGCCGTGCCCTTCGGCCTGGTCGGCGGCAGGCTCTACCACGTCATCACCGACTACCAGCTGTACTTCAGCGACGGTGAGGACTGGGTCGACGCCTTCAAGATCTGGGAGGGCGGCCTCGGCATCTGGGGCGCCATCGCGCTCGGCGCGGTCGGTGCCTGGATCGGCTGCCGCCGCCGGGGCATCCCGCTTCCCGCCTGGGCGGACGCCCTGGCCCCCGGTATCGCCTTCGCCCAGGCGATCGGCCGCTGGGGCAACTGGTTCAACCAGGAGCTGTACGGCAAGCCGACGGACCTGCCCTGGGCGGTGAAGATCAGCGAGGGGGCGAACCGGGTCGAGGGCACCTACCACCCGACGTTCCTGTACGAGTCCCTGTGGTGCGTCGGTGTCGCGCTGCTGGTCATCTGGGCCGACCGCCGCTTCAAGCTGGGACACGGCCGGGCGTTCGCCCTGTACGTCGCGGCGTACTGCGCGGGGCGCGGCTGGATCGAGTACATGCGCGTCGACGAGGCGCACCACGTGCTGGGCCTCCGGCTCAACGTCTGGACCGCGATCATCGTCTTCGTGCTCGCGGTGACCTACATCGTGATCTCGGCGAAGCTGCGCCCGGGCCGCGAGGAGATCGTCGAGCCCACCACGGCCGAGCTGGCCGGGGACGAGGAGAAGGACGCCCCCTCCGAGGACGGCTCCTCCGAGGACGGCTCCTCCGGGTCCGAGGGGACCACCGCTTCGGGGGAGACCTCCGGGGACGCGGCCGACGCCCCGGACGCGGAGTCGAAGGAGGCGGAGGCCGACGGCGCTCCGCAGAAGGCCGACAGGAGCTGACGCTCCGAGACCAGCGAAGGGGCCGCCGGACCACGGGTCCGGCGGCCCCTTCGCATGTGCCGGGCCCCTGGCGCTCGGGCCTCTCGGAGCCGGGCGCCCTGCCACCGGGGCCGCTCACGCCGGGCCCCTCCGGAGCCGGCCCCGGTGCAGAGCCCTCTCAGCACCGGCCCTCAGCACCTGCTCCTCAGCGCCCGGTCGTCAGCGCCTGCTCCTCAGCACCTGCCCCTCAGCGCCCGGCCTTCAGCACCAGCCCTTCAGCGTCTCGCCAGTGACAGGGTGCGTTCCGCCGTCGCCACCACCGCCGCGTCCACGAACCTCCCGTCCGGCAGTGCCTGCGCCCCCGCCTCGCTCCGGGACGCCTCCAGGATCTGCTGGGCCGCCTCGACCTCCCGTGACGTCGGGCGGAACGCCCGCTCGATGACCGGCAGCTGCCGGGGATGGATGGCCGCCCGGCCCAGCAGGCCCAGATCCCGGCCGTGCGCACAGGACGAGCGGAGCCCCGACAGATCCCGGACGTCCGGGTACACCGACATCACGGGCGGGGCGAGCCCGGCGGCCCGGGCCGCGACGACCACACGGCTGCGCGGCCAGTCCAGCCCGGCGTCGTCCCGTACCCCCAGATCCGCCCGGAGGTCCGCCTCGCCCAGCGCGATCCCCCGTACGGCGTGATGGGCCCCGGCGATCGAGTACGCGTGCTCGATCGCCAGCGCCGACTCCAGCAGCGGATACAGGGGCACACCCGGCGCCAGCGCGGCGACATGGTGCACGGACGCCGCATGGGTGATCTTGGGGAGCCGCATCCCGGACAGCCCCGGCAACCCCGTCAGGGCCTTCACGTCGTCCTCGCCGTGGACCCGCACATGTACCGGCACCGACAGGGGGTCCGCCGTGACCGTGTCCGCGAGGAGCTCGGCCGTCGCCGAGCGGGCGTACTCCTTGCGGTCGGGGGCGACCGCGTCCTCCAGATCCACGATCACCACGTCCGCGCCCGAGCCGAGCGCCTTGCGGACCACCTCGGGGCGGTCGCCGGGGACGTACAGCCAGGTCAGTGCCACCTCCGGGCTGTTCACAGCGCTCCTTCGTCCCGCAGCGCCGCGATCCTCGGACCGGAGAGGCCGAGCTCCGCCAGGATCTCGTCCGTGTCCGCGCCGTGTGGCCGTCCCGCCCAGCGGATCGACCCCGGGGTCTCCGAGAGCCGGAACAGGACGTTCTGCATCCGCAGCGGCCCCAGCTCCGGATCGTCGACCTCGGCGATCGTGCCCAGCGCCCGGTACTGCGGATCCTCCATGACGTCCCGTACGTCATGGATGGGCGCGATCGCCGCCTCGGCCTTCTCGAACGCGTCCACCGCCTCCTCCCTGGTGCGCCGGGAGATCCAGTGGCCCACGGCCTCGTCCAGCTCGTCGGCGTGCTCGGCGCGGGTGCTCCCGGCGGAGAACCACGGCTCCTCGATCAGCTCCGGGCGCCCCACCAGCCGCATCACACGCTCCGCGACCGACTGCGCGGACGTCGAGACGGCCACCCAGTGCCCGTCGGCGGTGCGGTAGGTGTTGCGCGGAGCGTTGTTCCTGGAGCGGTTCCCGGTGCGCGGCTGGACGTAGCCGAGCTGGTCGTACCAGAGCGGCTGCGGCCCCAGTACGGTCAGGATCGGCTCGATGATCGCCATGTCCACCACCTGTCCGCCACCGGTGCGGTCGCGTCCCGCCAGCGCCGTCATCACCGCGAACGCCGTGGCGAGCGCCGCGATCGAGTCGGCCAGCCCGAACGGGGGCAGGGTCGGCGGCCCGTCCGGCTCCCCGGTGACGGCGGCGAAGCCGCTCATCGCCTCGGCGAGCGTGCCGAAGCCCGGCCGGTGCGCGTACGGGCCCGACTGGCCGAAGCCGGTGACCCGGGCCAGCACCAGCCGGGGGTTGACCGCCCGAAGCTCCTCCCAGCCCAGGCCCCAGCGCTCCAGGGTGCCGGGCCGGAAGTTCTCGACGATCACATCGGTGTCGGCGGCCAGCCGCAGCAGCACGTCCCGGCCGCCCGGGCTGGACAGGTCGAGGGTCAGGGTGCGCTTGTTGCGGCCGAGCAGCTTCCACCACAGGCCGATCCCGTCCTTCGACGGGCCGTGGCCGCGCGAGGGGTCGGGCTTGCGCGGATGCTCGACCTTGATGACCTCGGCTCCGAAGTCCCCGAGCATGGTGGCCGCGAGCGGCCCGGCGAACAGCGTGGCGAGGTCCAGGACCCGCAGGCCGGCGAGCGGCGGTGTCGTAGCGGCAGCAGTCATGCGGCATCGATCTCGCTTCGGTAGGGCATGGACGTCGAGGCACCGTGTCTCTGGACGCAGATCGCCGCCGCCGAGGACGCCCAGGCGACCGCCTCGGGGACCGAGCGGCCCTCGCCGAGCGCCACGGCGAGCGTGCCGACGAAGGTGTCCCCGGCTCCGGTCGTGTCGACGGCGGTGACCTCGGGGGCGGGGAAGAGCACCGGTTCGCCGCCGCGGGCCGCATACAGGCAGCCCTTGCGGCCGAGGGTGATCACGACCTCCGGGACCAGCCGCAGCAGGAGCTGGGCCGCCGCGTGGGGGTCCCGGTGCCCGGTGAGCTCGGCGGCCTCGTGCTCGTTGGGGATCAGCAGGTCGACCGCGTCCACCAGGTCCTCGGGCAGGGGCTGCACGGGGGAGGGGGTGAGGATCGTCCGCACACCCCGCTCCTTCGCCGTCCTGGCTCCCTCCGTCACGACCGTCATGGGGAGTTCCAGCTGGAGGAGCAGCAGGCCGGCCGCGGCGATCGCGGCCCTGCCGCCGGGGCCGAGCGTGGTCACGGAGGCGTTCGCCCCGGGGATCACGACGATGGAGTTGGCCCCGTCGTCGTCGACGACGATGTGCGCGGTGCCGCTCGGGCCCGCCACGGTGTGCAGCAACTCCGTGTTTACGCCCGCGTGGTCCAGTTCCGTCCTGAGCCGCGAGCCGTACTCGTCCGTTCCCACCGCGCCGATCATCACCACCTCGCCCCCCGCGCGGGCCGCGGCGACGGCCTGATTGGCGCCCTTGCCGCCGGGCACGGTCCGCAGCTCCCGTCCGGTGACGGTCTCCCCGCGCCCGGGTGCCCGGGCGACGTAGGCGACCAGGTCCATGTTGGTGCTGCCGAGCACCGCGATCGCTGTCATGGGCGGCGTACCTCCTGATGGGTCAGTTCCGCGAGGGTGTCGAAGCCGATGGAGTCGAAGCCGGGTACGGAGGTGGCGAGACGGTTCTTGAGCGGCGTTGTCCAGTGGTCGGGCAGCGCGGACGCCCGCCCGGCGAGCAGGCCCGCGAGGGAACCGGCCGTCGCCCCGTTGGAGTCGGTGTCCCAGCCGCCGGACACCGCGAGGCAGATGGAGCGGCCGAAGTCCCCGTCCGCGTGGGTGAGGGCGGCGGCGAGCAGTGCGGCGTTGGGCAGGACGTGCACCCAGTGGTGGGTCGCGCCGTAGGTGGCGTGCAGCCGGTCCACGACGGCGTCGAAGTCCCGTTCTGCGCGGGCCGTCGCGATGCCGAGGCGCACCGCGCGCGCGTACCGGGACCGGGGCGGCACCACGCGCAGCCCGGCCGCCAGGCACCCGTGCACATCGGTCTCGCCGCCCGCGGCCTCGGCGAGGGCGGCGGCGGTGAACATCGCCCCGTACACGCCGTTCCCCGTGTGGGTGAGAACGGCGTCCCGGTGGGCCGCTTCGGCGGCGGCCCCCGGGTCGCCTGGGTTGGTCCAGCCGTGCACATCGGCCCGGATCTGGGCGCCGATCCACTCCCGGAACGGGTTGCGGTGCCGGGCCGTGTCCGGCGGCTCGATGCCGTCGAGCAGATTGCGGTACGTGACGCGCTCCGCGGTGAAGACCCGGCCGGCCGGGAGCTCGTCGAGCCAGAGCCGGGCGAGGTCGCAGGTGCTGAAGCCGTGCCCGTGCCGCTGGAGCAACAGCACGGTGAGCAGCGGGTAGTTGAGGTCGTCGTCCTCCGGCATGCCGTCGATGTTCTCGGCGAGGGAGGTGGGCGCGGAGCGGCGGTTCCAGGGGTACTCCGCGGCAAGGGCGGCGGGCAGTCCCCGGGCGGTGAACCAGGTGCCGAGCGGCCAGTTCCCGGTGGCGCGGGCCAGGGCGCGGATACCCTCCAGCGGCAGCTTCTCGACGGGCTTGCCGAGCAGGCAGCCCGCCGCCCGGCCCAGCCACGCCGCGTGCAGCCGCTCGGTCCCGATGTCCGCCGGGCGGGTGCGGGAGGCCGGCCAGCGCGGGCAGGCGGCCCGGATCGCGGCCAGCCCGGTCGGCTCGTCCCGGGCCAGCGGGCTCTCCAGCAGGGCGAGTTCGTCGAGCAGCAGCTCCGCGAGCGGGCGCAGGCCGGGCGGCGCGGCGGGCTCCGAGGCGCCGGCGCGCTCCGGGGCGGGCGCGCCGCCCGCCGCGTACCAGCGCCGCTCGATCTCCCCGGCGTCCCGGCCGTCCTGCGCGGCCTGGCGCAGCTCGTGGCCCACCAGGTCCTCGGGCTGGACCCATGTCAGGCGTACGGTCACCGGCCGTCGCCCGTCAGCGCGGCGAACGACGCCTCGTGCGCCCTGCGCCGGGCGGTGTCCCGCGCGAAGACCTCCCGGGCGACCTCCGTGAGCGCCCGCGCCGGGGCGTGCAGATCGAGGCGGCTGGCGTCGGCGACCGTCTTCACCCACCCGGCGGGGATCGGCCGCTCACCGTGGAGCGCGCCCGCGATCGCGCCGCTCATCGTGGCGATCGAGTCGCAGTCCCGGCCGTAGTTGACCGAGCCGAGCACCGTGTGGCGGAAGTCCCCGCCGCCGACGAGGAGCATGCCGAGCGCGACCGGAAGCTCCTCGATGGAGTGGAGCCGCGAGGGCCGCCGGGCGCCGAGCGAGGGTTCACGGTAGTGCGGGCCGACCGTGTCGAAGGGGGCGACGGCCTCGCGCAGCGGGATCAGCGCCGACTCGAAGTCCGTGTAGCGGGAGGCCGTCTCGCAGACCGCCTCGATCGCCGCCCTGGTGCCGTCCTTGGCGAGCGCCAGGACCGCGTCGACGACGGAGGAGGGGGTGGCGCCGGGGACGCACGCGGCGGCGACGGCGGCGGCCAGGACCCCGGCCGCCTCCCGCCCGTACGAGGACTGATGCGCCCCCGCGACATCCAGCGCCTCCGCGTACGCCGCCTCCGGGTGGGCGGCGTTGACCAGGCCGACCGGGGCCATGTACATCGCGGCCCCGCAGTTGACGATGTTGCCCGTGCCGGCCTCGCGGGGGTCGGCGTGCCCGTAGTGCAGCCGGGTGACGATCCACTTCTCGGCCAGGAAGATCCGCTGCAGGGGCAGCGCCTCGGCCTCCAGCTCCGGAATCCAGCGGGGCCGGGACATCAGGTCCGGTACCAGGTACTCCGCCACCGCGTACGCGTCGAGATGGCCGCGCACGCTCTCGTACACCCGCACCAGCGCATGGGTCATCAAGGTGTCGTCGGTGACGTGCCCGTCACCCTTGTGGTACGGCGCGATGGGGCGCGCGGTGCGCCAGTCCTCGCCGTACCAGGGCCCGACGATGCCGGTTACCCGGCCGCCGTGGCGCTCGGCGATCTGCTCGGGTGTCCAGCCCTCGACGGGGCCGCCGAGCGCGTCGCCGACGGCCGCGCCGACGAGTGCTCCGGTGACGCGCTCATCCAGGGTGAGCGTCGTGGTGGTCGTGCCTGCCGCGAGCGGTGCGGATGTTTTGTGTGCCATGTCGGGATTGTCCACCCGGGGTGGCTGGTTCCGTGGCTGCGAGCAGCCCGGCGAGTTCGATGAGATCCGTGCCGGCGAGCCGGGGCAGCGCACACCCGGCGAGCGTGCGGCAGGCCTCCCGCCAGCCCGCCGGCACGGTGGCGGCACCGCCCAGCGCGCCGGTCAGTGCCCCGGCGAGCGCGGGCGCGGAATCCGCGACCCGGGAGAGACAGGCCGCGGCGGGGACCGCCTGCGCGATCTCGCCCCGGGCGGCGGTCGTCAGGGCGAGGGCGACCGGCACGGTCTCCGCGGCGGCGATCCCGTAGCTGTAGACGTGGTCCACGATCTGATGCTCCAGCACGGGCACGAGCGCGAAGGCACCTGCGGCCTCGTCCGCGAACTCCCGCGCCAGCCGCACGGCGTGGACGGCGTTGCGCGCGATCTCGGTGCCCTCGGGCAGCCGGTCGAGCGCCGCGTTCACCACGGTGTCGACGTCCGCGCCCGCCAGCGCCTCGGCGATCGCGGCGGCGACGGCACGCGCGCCGTGCACCCCGTCACCGTCCTGGGTGTACCGGGCGTCGAACTCGGCGAGCTCTGCCGCCGCCGCCGGGTCCCCCGGGTGGACGACCGCGAGCACGGCGGCCCGCACACAGGCGGCGTCGTCGAAGTAGTGCGGGTTGTCGTGGCCGGTGGCGGGCGGACGCAGTCCCGCGGCGAGGTTGCCGAGCCCGGCCCGTACGGAGATCCGGGCCCGCAGCGGCAGGACGGCCGACTCGACCTCGGGCGCGCGGGCGCTCGCGGCGGCCACCTTCGCGGCCAGGGCGTTCCACGACCGGTCGATCGCGTCCCGCATCCGGTGCCCGGGGGAGAGGCCGGGCGCGTGGTCCGCGGCGGCGGCCAGTACGGTCCTGGCGGCGAAGGCGGCCCACTCGGCGTCGTCGGACGGCCCGAGCCTGAGCGGCTCCGGCGGCTGGTTGAGGGCGATGGGCACGGGGAGCGTCGTCGTCGCGTTCTGCTCCGCGAAGGTGTCCAGCTCCCGGGTGAGCCGCCTGGTCCACTCGGGCATCCGCGCCGCCCGGTGCCGCGCGGCCGGCCAGCCGGCGGCGTCCCCGGCCGCCAGCCCCAGCAGCAGCCCTTCGATCCTGGCCTGCCTGCCGGGTTCACCGCTCGTGGCGGCGGGCGCGGCGGTGATGCGGATGGCGACGTGGGAGGCGGAGTCCGCCGCCGCGGACCTGCCCGGCACGGAGGAGTCCGCCGTTGTGAGCCTGCCCGGCACGGAGGAGTCCGCCGTTGTGGAAGCGTCCTGCGCGGGGGAGTCCGCCGAGGCCGTGGAAGCGCCCTGGGAGGCGCCCCGGGCGCTCACAGGACACCCCGCCCGGTGCGGACCGGTCCCTGCCACGCGGTGCCGGGGGGTGCGCCGTCGGGCCGTGCGTCACCGGCGGGCCCGTCGCCCCGCCCCGCGCTGCCGGAGCACGCTGCACCGGACGCCTCGTGCCGGGCGGCGAGCGGGGTGAGGGGCCCGGGGGCCGGATGCGCCCCCTGCGGGCCCTGGGCGGTCGCCCGGGCGATCCCGGGGGCCGGATGCGCCCCGGGCGGGTCCTCGGCGGTCGGCCGGGCGAAGGGTTCCGGGGCCGCGCGGGGGCCCGGTGGCTCCTCCGTGTCGTCCGGGGTCAGCAGCTCCGCGATGTCCAGGATGTGATACCCGCGCATCGACGGCAGACAGCTGCCCCGCACCGGGCCGATCGCCGACGCCCAGTCCCGGGGGATCGCCGACGCCCCGTGCAGGGCCCCCGCCAGCGCGCCCGCCACCGCCGCCGTGGTGTCGGCGTCCCGTCCCATGTTCACGGCCGTGAGCACCGCCGTACGGAAGTCGCCGCGCGCCGCCGTCAGCGCGCCGAAGGCCAGGCCCACCGCCTCCGGCGCGAGGTCCGTCCACGGGTAGCCGCCGATCACCACCGCCGAGCGCACCGCGCGTTCCGCCGTCAGACGGTCCGGATGGGTGCGCTGTGCCGCCGTGACCGCGCGGCGCAGCGAGCGGGCCGTCCAGGAGTCCATCGGTACGACCGAGAGCGCGGCGGCGATCACGGAGGCGAGTCCCGCCCCCACCATCGCGGCGGCCACCCCCGCCGCGACGGCCTGCCCGCCGTAGATACCCTCCCCGTCATGGCTGACCCGCCCGTCCACGGCCACCAGCCGGGCGGCTTCGGCGGGACGGCCCGCCGCGAAGACCCCGAACGGCGCCGCCCGCATCGCGAGCCCGTCGCTCCAGGCGTGCCGGTGCTGCGCCGAGATCGGGGCGGCGAGGCCGCGCCGCAGATTCTCCAGCGTGCCGCGCTCGCTGAACCCCGCCCCCCGGAAGGGCCCCTCGTCCAGATCGGCGATCCAGTGGTGCCACGCCCGCTCGACGTGCGACACGGTGAGCGCCGAACCGTGTCTGGCCAGCAGCAGCCCCGAGAAGATGGCGTACTCGGTGTCGTCCGTGCCCGCCGGGTCGTCGCTGACGAAGCCCTCGATACGGCCCCAGCGACGGCGGATCTCGGACGGGCGCATGTTCTCGGCCGGGGCGCCGAGCGCGTCCCCCACCGCCAGCCCCAGCAACGCCCCGCGGGCCCGGTCGGCCGTGCCCGCCGCCGCGCCGTCCGCCATGAGCTCCATCGTGTCGCCCTTTCGCTCCCACCCGGAATGACCGGATGTGCGAGGTTTCCCCGATCCTGGCGAAGAGAGGCGTGTATTTCGTACAAATCGGCCGCCCGGGTGACGCGTCCGAGGCGGGTAAGTTCGGCCTTCCTTGCTGGCGGGAGGCCTTTTTCGTGCGTATTTTCGATGACGCGGGACGGGGGTGAACGCAGGGCCCTCGTTCCCGGACGAGGGGAGAGCTGTGTCCATCATCGAGACCGACGCCGTACTGCACGAGGCCCACCGGGACAACCACACCCACCGCGACGTCAACGGCGGCTGGCTGCGGCCGGCGGTTTTCGGTGCCATGGACGGTCTCGTCTCCAACCTCGCCCTGATGACGGGCGTGGCCGGAGGGGCGGTCTCCCAGCAGACCATCGTCATCACGGGCCTGGCCGGACTGGCGGCCGGCGCGTTCTCCATGGCGGCCGGGGAGTACACCTCGGTCGCGTCGCAGCGCGAACTCGTCGAGGCCGAGCTGGACGTCGAGCGGCGTGAGCTGCGCAAACACCCCAAGGACGAGATGGCCGAGCTCGCCGCGCTGTACGAGTCGCGCGGTGTCGAGCCCCAGCTCGCCCAGGAGGTCGCCCGGCAGCTGTCCAGGGACCCCGAGCAGGCCCTGGAGATCCACGCCCGCGAGGAGCTCGGCATCGACCCGGGCGACCTGCCCTCACCGCTCGTCGCCGCCGTGTCCTCCTTCGGCGCCTTCGCGCTGGGCGCCCTCCTGCCCGTACTGCCCTATCTGCTGGGCGCCGACCAGTTGTGGCCCGCCGTCCTGCTCGCCCTCGCCGGCCTCTTCGGGTGCGGCGCGGTGGTGGCCCGGGTGACGGCGCGCACCTGGTGGTTCAGCGGCCTGCGCCAGCTGGTGCTCGGCGGTGCCGCAGCGGCGATCACGTACGGTCTGGGCGCGCTCTTCGGCGTGGCCGTCGGCTGACCCGTGTCCCCGGGACTTCCCGGGCATCCCTCGGTGTCGCACCGGTGTGACGTACGTCTTGGCGCACGTCACTGGGCGGATGGGGTATGCCCGCCTTAAAATGAGACACTATGCAGTGCTACACATAAGTAGCCGTTACTCGGCGGTTTCAATTCCATGACCACTGGGCAAGAGCCGTAGACATCGCGGGCAACGACGCCTGCTCTCTGCGGTCTCCCCGGACAGTGATCCACATGGACCCGTTCGATCATGACCCACCCCGCACCACGGCTCCGTGGTGTCCGCATGATGGAACGGACTATTCGCTTTTTGAGAAGCGTTCCATCATGTAACCTGCACGAAATTTCGCAGAGGGCCAGAGTCGTCCCTCGGCACAGCACATGCCACGACGACGACGGGAGAGCCGATGCGTTCCGACGCCTGGTCGCCCATGGACGGTCGCCCCGCCCAGCAGGGGATGTACGACCCCCGTAACGAGCACGACGCCTGTGGCGTCGGGTTCGTGGCCACTCTGACCGGTGTGGCCAGCCATGAGCTGGTCGAGCAGGCGCTGACCGTACTGCGCAACCTCGAACACCGCGGCGCCACAGGATCCGAGCCCGACTCGGGTGACGGCGCCGGCATCCTCCTGCAGGTTCCGGACGCGTTCCTGCGTGAAGAGGTCGCGTTCGACCTCCCCGAGGCCGGCTCCTACGCCGTCGGCATCGCCTTCCTGCCCGCGGACGACTCCACAGGCGCCGTCCAGCGGATCGAGAAGATCGCCGGGGAAGAGGGCCTCGACGTCCTCGGTTGGCGCGAGGTCCCGGTCACCCCGGACATCCTCGGTAACGGCGCCCGCGCCGTCATGCCGGACTTCCGCCAGCTGATCGTCGCCGACGGGAGCAGCGCCGGCATCGCGCTGGACCGCAAGGCGTTCGTCCTGCGCAAGCGCGCCGAGCGTGAGGCCGGGGTGTACTTCCCCTCGCTCTCCGCACGGACGATCGTCTACAAGGGCATGCTCACGACCGGGCAGCTGGAGCCGTTCTTCCCGGACCTCTCCGACGGCCGCTTCGCCACCACGGTCGCGCTGGTCCACTCCCGCTTCTCGACCAACACCTTCCCGAGCTGGCCGCTCGCACACCCGTACCGCTTCGTCGCGCACAACGGCGAGATCAACACGGTCAAGGGCAACCGGAACTGGATGAAGGCCCGCGAGTCCCAGCTCGCCTCCAGCCTCTTCGGCACCGAGAAGCTCGACCGGATCTTCCCCGTCTGTACGCCGGACGCCTCCGACTCGGCGTCCTTCGACGAGGTCCTGGAACTGCTCCACCTCGGCGGCCGCTCGCTCCCGCACTCGGTGCTGATGATGGTCCCCGAGGCATGGGAGAACCACGCCTCAATGGACCCGGCCCGCCGCGCGTTCTACCAGTACCACTCCACGATGATGGAGCCCTGGGACGGCCCGGCCTGCGTCACCTTCACCGACGGCACCCAGGTCGGCGCGGTCCTCGACCGCAACGGTCTGCGCCCCGGCCGCTACTGGGTCACCGACGACGGCCTCGTCGTCCTCTCCTCCGAGGTCGGCGTCCTGGACATCGACCCCTCCAAGGTCGTCCGCAAGGGCCGCCTCCAGCCCGGCAAGATGTTCCTCGTCGACACCGCCGAGCGCCGCATCATCGAGGACGACGAGATCAAGGCGTCCCTGGCCGCCGAGAACCCGTACCAGGAGTGGCTGGAAACCGGCGAGATCGAGCTCGAGGACCTCCCCGAGCGCGAGCACATCGTCCATACCCACGCCTCGGTCACCCGCCGCCAGCAGACCTTCGGCTACACCGAGGAAGAGCTCCGCGTCCTCCTCGCCCCGATGGCCCGCACCGCCGGCGAGCCCCTCGGCTCCATGGGCACCGACTCGCCGATCGCCGCGCTCTCCGAGCGCCCCCGGCTGCTCTTCGACTACTTCACCCAGCTGTTCGCACAGGTCACCAACCCGCCGCTGGACGCCATCCGCGAGGAGCTCGTCACCTCGCTGCGCTCCACGCTCGGCCCCCAGGGCAACATCCTGGAGCCGACCCCCGCCGCGTGCCGCGCCGTCACGCTGCCGTTCCCGGTGATCGACAACGACGAGCTGGCCAAGCTCATACACATCAACGCCGACGGCGACATGCCGGGCATGAAGGCCGCCACCCTGGCCGGCCTCTACCGGGTCAGCGGCGGCGGCGACGCCCTCGCGGCCCGTATCGAGCAGATCTGCACCGAGGTCGACGCCGCCATAGAGGACGGCGCCCGCCTCATCGTGCTGTCCGACCGGCACTCCGACGCCGAGCACGCGCCGATCCCGTCGCTGCTGCTCACCTCGGCCGTCCACCACCACCTCATCCGCACCAAGCAGCGCACCCAGGTGGGCCTGCTGGTCGAGGCCGGCGACGTCCGCGAGGTCCACCACGTCGCGCTCCTCATCGGTTACGGCGCCGCCGCCGTCAACCCGTACCTCGCCATGGAGTCCGTCGAGGACCTCGTCCGCGCCGGCACGTTCATCGAGGGCATCGAGCCCGAGCTGGCCATCCGCAACCTGATCTACGCCCTCGGCAAGGGCGTCCTGAAGGTCATGTCGAAGATGGGCATCTCGACCGTCGCCTCCTACCGCGGCGCCCAGGTCTTCGAGGCCGTCGGCCTCGACGAGGCCTTCGTCGCCACGTACTTCAACGGCACCGCCACCAAGATCGGCGGCGCCGGACTCGACGTCGTCGCCAAGGAGGTCGCCGCCCGGCACGCCAAGGCCTACCCCGCCTCCGGCATCTCCGCCTCGCACCGCGCGCTGGAGATCGGCGGCGAGTACCAGTGGCGCCGCGAGGGCGAGCCGCACCTGTTCGACCCGGAGACCGTCTTCCGTCTCCAGCACGCCACCCGCAACCGCCGGTACGACATCTTCAAGAAGTACACCGACCGGGTCAACGAGCAGTCCGAGCGCCTCATGACGCTCCGCGGGCTCTTCGGCTTCAAGAGCGGCCGCGAGCCGATCTCCATCGACGAGGTCGAGTCGGCGGCCGAGATCGTCAAGCGCTTCTCCACCGGCGCCATGTCGTACGGCTCCATCTCGCAGGAGGCGCACGAGACCCTCGCCATCGCCATGAACCAGCTGGGCGGCAAGTCCAACACCGGTGAGGGCGGCGAGGACGCCGAGCGTCTCTACGACCCGGCACGCCGCTCGTCCATCAAGCAGGTCGCATCCGGCCGCTTCGGTGTGACCAGCGAGTACCTGGTCAACGCGGACGACATCCAGATCAAGATGGCGCAGGGCGCGAAGCCCGGCGAGGGCGGCCAGCTGCCCGGCCACAAGGTCTACCCGTGGGTCGCCAAGACCCGGCACTCCACCCCGGGTGTCGGCCTGATCTCGCCCCCGCCGCACCACGACATCTACTCCATCGAGGACCTGGCTCAGCTGATCCACGACCTCAAGAACGCCAACCCGGCGGCCCGCGTCCACGTGAAGCTGGTCTCCGAGGTCGGCGTCGGCACGGTCGCCGCCGGTGTCTCCAAGGCCCACGCGGACGTCGTCCTCATCTCCGGTCACGACGGCGGAACGGGCGCCTCGCCGCTCACCTCGCTCAAGCACGCGGGCGGCCCCTGGGAGCTCGGCCTCGCCGAGACCCAGCAGACCCTGCTGCTCAACGGCCTGCGCGACCGCATCGTCGTCCAGACCGACGGCCAGCTCAAGACCGGCCGCGACGTCGTCATCGCCGCGCTGCTGGGCGCCGAGGAGTTCGGTTTCGCGACCGCGCCGCTCGTCGTCTCCGGCTGCGTCATGATGCGCGTCTGCCACCTCGACACCTGCCCGGTCGGCATCGCCACGCAGAACCCCGTCCTGCGTGACCGCTTCTCCGGCAAGGCCGAGTACGTCGTCAACTTCTTCGAGTTCATCGCCGAAGAGGTCCGCGAGATCCTCGCCGAGCTCGGCTTCCGCACGATCGAGGAGGCCGTCGGCCACGCCGAACTCCTCGACACCGAGCGGGCCGTCACGCACTGGAAGGCACAGGGCCTCGACCTGGAGCCCCTCTTCTACGTGCCCGAGCTGCCCGAGGGCGCGGTGCGCCACCAGATCGCCGAGCAGGACCACGGCCTGGCCAAGGCCCTCGACAACGAGCTGATCAAGCTCGCCGCCGACGCCCTCGGCGCCGACAGCGCCGAGGCCGCCCAGCCCGTCCGGGCCCAGATCGCGATCCGCAACATCAACCGCACCGTCGGTACGATGCTCGGCCACGAGGTCACCAAGAAGTTCGGCGGTGCGGGCCTGCCCGACGACACCATCGACATCACCTTCACCGGGTCCGCCGGCCAGTCCTTCGGCGCCTTCGTACCGCGCGGTGTGACGCTGCGCCTGGAGGGCGACGCCAACGACTACGTCGGCAAGGGCCTCTCCGGCGGCCGTGTCATCGTCCGCCCGGACCGCGGCGCCGACCACCTCGCCGAGTACTCCACCATCGCCGGCAACACCATCGGCTACGGTGCGACCGGCGGCGAACTCTTCCTCCGCGGCCGGACCGGCGAGCGCTTCTGCGTCCGCAACTCCGGCGCGACGGTCGTCTCGGAAGGCGTGGGCGACCACGGCTGCGAGTACATGACCGGTGGCCACGCCGTCGTCCTCGGCGAGACCGGACGCAACTTCGCCGCAGGCATGTCCGGCGGCATCGCGTACGTCATCGACCTGGACCTCGACAACGTCAACACCGGCAACATCGGCGCCGTCGAGACGCTCGACGACACCGACAAGCAGTGGCTGCACGACGTCGTGCGCCGCCACCAGGAGGAGACCGGCTCCACGGTCGCCGAGAAGCTGCTGGCCGACTGGGACTCCGCGGTCACCCGCTTCAGCAAGATCATCCCGTCCACCTACAAGGCAGTGCTCGCCGCCAAGGACGCCGCTGAGCTCGCCGGTCTCTCCGAGCAGGAGACCACCGAGAAGATGATGGAGGCGGCGACCAATGGCTGACCCCAAGGGCTTCCTGACCACCGGACGCGAGGTCGCCAAGACCCGCCCCGTCGGCGAGCGTGTCAAGGACTGGAACGAGGTCTACGTTCCGGGATCGCTGCTCCCGATCATCAGCAAGCAGGCCGGCCGCTGCATGGACTGCGGCATCCCGTTCTGCCACAACGGCTGTCCCCTCGGAAACCTCATCCCCGAGTGGAACGACTACGCCTACCGCGAGGACTGGTCGGCGGCGTCGGAGCGTCTGCACGCCACGAACAACTTCCCGGAGTTCACCGGCCGCCTGTGCCCCGCTCCCTGCGAGTCGGCGTGCGTCCTCGGCATCAACCAGCCGGCCGTCACCATCAAGAACGTCGAAGTCAGCATCATCGACAAGGCGTGGGACAGCGGCGACGTCACCCCGCAGCCGCCCGAGCGCCTCTCCGGCAAGACCGTCGCCGTCATCGGCTCGGGCCCGGCGGGACTCGCCGCCGCCCAGCAGCTGACCCGGGCCGGCCACACCGTCGCCGTCTTCGAGCGCGCGGACCGCATCGGGGGGCTCCTCCGCTACGGCATCCCCGAGTTCAAGATGGAGAAGTCGCACATCAACCGCCGCATCGAGCAGATGCGCGCGGAGGGCACCAAGTTCCGTACGGAGGTGGAGATCGGCAAGGACATCGACGCCGCCAAGCTCCGCCGCCGCTACGACGCGGTCGTCATCGCCGCCGGTGCCACCGTCTCCCGCGACCTGCCCGTCCCGGGCCGTGAGCTGAACGGCGTGCACTTCGCGATGGAGTACCTCCCGCTCGCCAACAAGGTGCAGGAGGGCGACCTGACGGTCTCCCCGATCACCGCCGAGGGCAAGCACGTCGTCGTCATCGGCGGCGGAGACACCGGCGCCGACTGCGTCGGCACCGCCCACCGGCAGGGCGCGGCCTCCGTCACCCAGCTGGAGATCATGCCGCAGCCGGGCGCGGAGCGTAACGCCAACCAGCCCTGGCCGACCTTCCCGATGCTCTACAAGGTCACCTCCGCGCACGAGGAGGGCGGCGAGCGGATCTACTCCGTCTCCACCACCCACTTCGAGGGCGACGAGGACGGCAACGTCCAGTCACTGCACCTCATCGAGGTGGAGTTCAAGGACGGCAAGCTGGAGCAGAAGGCCGGCACCGAGCGGGTCATCCCGGCCCAGCTCGTCACCCTGGCCATGGGCTTCACCGGCACCGACCAGGCCAACGGCCTCGTCCAGCAGTTCGGCCTCGACCTCGACGAGCGCGGCAACATCGCGCGCGACGAGAACTACGCGACCAACGTCGACGGCGTGTACGTCGCCGGTGACGCGGGCCGCGGCCAGTCCCTCATCGTGTGGGCCATCGCCGAGGGCCGCTCCGCGGCACGCGGCGTGGACCGCTTCCTGACCGGGGCCAGCGCACTGCCCGCCCCGATCCGCCCGACGGACCGTTCCCTGATGGTCTGATCACGGCACACAGACGTCCCGTACAACGGCGTACGGAACTGAACGCGGCGCCCGCCTCGTCCCCGACCGGACCAGGGCGGGCGCTGCGGCGTGTCCGGGCCCCTGCCGACGGCACCCCTCGTACGGGCCCGGAGCCTCAGCCGTCGGACAGAGCGCGTCCGAGGAGGGGCAGCAGGCGGTCCCAGTGCCGCCGCAGCGCGGCCGGGTCGAAGGCGTCCGTGTCGGACATGGTGAAGCCGTGCACGGTGCCGGGGTAGACCTCGGAGGTGTAGCCGACGCCCGTCTTCTCCAGGGCCCGGTCGAGCTCCCCGAGGGACTCGGGCGTCATGTCGCCCTCGGCGTGGCCGAAGTGGACCCGGGCGGTCAGCCCCGCGAGGCCGCCGGGCCCGTCGGCACCCACCGGGCCGTGGAAGGCGGCCAGGGCGGCCACCCGTCCGGGGTGTGCCACGGCGGTGCGCACCGCGAGGAGACCGCCGACGCAGTAACCCGTCACCCCGACCGGTCCGGGGCCGACCTCGGGCCGGCCGGTGAGGAAGCCGATGTAGGCGTCGGCGTCGCTCAGGGCGCGCTCCGCCGTGTGCGCCTCGATCAAGGGCATCAGCCGGGCGAGAACGGCGGGCCTGGCCTCCTCCCCGATGTGCTCCGGCAGCTCGATCACCGGTGCCGGGCCGTGCCGGTGGAAGATGTTGGGGACGAGCACGTAGTACCCGTGTCCCGCCAGCTCGCGGGCCATGTCCCGCAGGACGGGCCGGATACCGAAGCCGTCCGGGTACATCAGCACCCCGGGGTGCCGCTCACCGCCCTCGGGGAAGGCGGCGAAGGCATCGGCCAGGCCGTCCCTGGTGGGAATGTGCGGAGTCCGTGTCTCGGTGCGCATGAGTTCTCCTGTCGTGGTCGACGTGTCGGGCTGTGGTGAGCACGACAGGAGGCGGAGCCCGCGCGACGGCGCCGGGTCCCCGGTCACGGTGCGGGCCGGCACCGGCCCGCACGGCGCTCAGGGGAGAGCCGGGTCACCGATCCGTGTGTGGCGCAAGGCCGTCCCGGTAGTCATCGCGCACAACGTAGTTCACCGGGCCGGACCCGTGCCACCCCCGAAGTCCCCCTGGAGGCACGGGACCTCAGGCCGCGCCGGTCAGGGAAGCCGTCCGCACGGCGACCACCACGGCGAGCAGCGCCACCAGCAGCACGCCGCCGGACAGCTGCATCGCGGAGGTCCGGAGCTTCGCCGGGGCGTAGGCCAGCGCGTACGTCACCAGCCCGCCGGTGAGCAGTCCGCCGAGGTGGCCCTCCCACGAGGTGAACGCGGCCGAGATGACCATCCACAGCAGGAATCCGGCCATGAAGCGGTTGACCGGCCGCATGTCCCTGCCCAGACGCCGGTTGATGACGTAGAAGGACGCCGCCAGACCGAATATCGCGCCCGAGGCGCCGACCGCAGTCGTCTCCGGCGAGACCAGGTACACCAGCACCGAGCCGCCCACCGCGGACAGCAGATACAGCGCCAGATAGCGCGCACGGCCGAGCTGGCCCTCCACGACCCGGCCGAGGTTCCACAGCGCCATCATGTTGAAGAGGAGGTGCATCACACCGAACGACGAGTCGGGCGGCAGATGCAGGAAGGCACCCGTCACCAGCCGGTACCACTCGCCGTCGGCCACCCCCGTCAGCTCGAACCCGGGATACGTGCCGCCCTCGTAGTAGTACTGCCCGCCCGCCGGGTCTACCAGCACCGCCCCGAGCATCCCGAACCGGTCCACCGTCTCGGAACGGACCACCTCGACGACGTACGCCACGATGTTCAGCGCCATCAGCACATACGTCACCAGCGGCGTCGCGGAGTCCGGAACCGCGCCGCCGAACAGCGAGCGGGCCCGGCGGACCGAGCGCTGACCCTCCTTCACGCACTCCACGCAGTGGTGGCCGACGGCGGCCTCACGCATGCAGTCGGGGCAGATGTAGCGGTCGCAGCGGGTGCAGCGCACATACGTCTCGTGCGACGGGTGGCGATAACACGTGGTGGCGGCGGCCTCCATGGCCGGCTCCTTCATTCGTGGACGGGGAGGAGGAGCCGCTGGGGCGGCGGCAGCTCAAGATAGCGAACGCCCCACGGGAGCAGCGCACCTGGGGGCCGGGGGGAGGGCCTACGCTCGTAACTCCCGCCCCCGCGACGGCAGAAGGCCGCACCCGGAACGGAGACCGACATGACCGCCCCGCCCGCACCCGCCGGCCCCGCCATCAGCCTGAGCAAGGTGCGGGAGCGGGCGCCCGCGATCGTGGAGCACTACACGAGCGCGCGGGTGTCCCTGGAGAAGCACGGGATGAGCGGCGTGCGCGCCGCCGTCTACCTGGTGATCGACCACTCCGGTTCGATGCGGGACTACTACAAGGACGGCAGCGTCCAGGCCCTGGCCGACCAGGTGCTCGGCCTCTCGGCCCACCTGGACGACGACGGGACGGTGCCCGTCGTGTTCTTCTCCACGGACATCGACGCCGTCACCGACATAGCCCTGGAGAACCACCAGGGGCGCATCGACGCGATCCTGGCCGGCCTCGGCCACATGGGGAAGACCAGCTACCACCTGGCCATGGACGCCGTCATCGACCACTACCTCGACAGCGGCTCGACCGCGCCCGCCCTCGTCGTCTTCCAGACGGACGGCGGCCCGGTCAGCAAACTCGCGGCGGAACGCTACCTCTGCAAGGCGGCGAAGCTGCCGCTGTTCTGGCAGTTCGTCGGCTTCGGCAACAAGCGGAGCTCGCAGTTCGACTTCCTGCGCCGGCTCGACGAACTCGACGTACCCGCCAAACGCCCCGTCGACAACGCCGGCTTCTTCCACGCGGGCCCCGACCCGCGAGCCGTGCCGGACTCCGAGCTGTACGACCGGCTGGTCGCCGAGTTCCCGCACTGGCTGGCAGCCGCCCGGAGCAGGGGCATCGTCGGATGACCCCACGGCCGTACGAGCCGCGCGGCCCGCAGGGTTCCCGGACCGATCCGGAGACACGCGGCAAACCCGACAGAGGATGTCCTGTTTACCGGGTTCGATGGAACCCATGACACCGAACCCCACACCGAGCTCCTGGCAGGACTTCCACGCGGCGGAACCCGGCTTCGCCGACACCGTGCGGAAGCGGTTCCAGCAGTACAAGCACCATGTCCTCGCGACCCTGCGCAAGGACGGCTCGCCCCGGGTCACCGGCCTGGAGGTCGAGTTCCGGATGGACGCCCTGTGGTTCGGCATGATGCCGAACTCCCGCAAGGCGCTCGACCTGCGGCGCGACCCCCGCTTCGCCATCCAGGCCAACCCCGGCCCCGACGCCGAGATGGCGGACGGGGACATCCGTGTCTCCGGCCGGGCGGTGGAGATCACCGACCCCGCCGTGCGCGCCCGCTTCGTCGACGAGGTGACACCGCCCGAGCCCTTCCTCCTCTTCCGCGCCGACCCCGCCGAAGTCGTCCGCACCGGGATCGACGGGGACGACCTCGTCGTCCAGGTCTGGCGCCCCGGCCACCCGCTGCGCACCTTGCGCAGGGCGGCCGACGACAGCCCGGTCCGGGAGTCATGACGTCCTGACCTGCGGCCACGCGGTGCCGGGCGCCGCGCGGCCGGGCGGACAATGGGGGAGTGCCTACCAAGAAACAGCCCGCGGCGGCCTCCCGGCCCGGGCGCCGCCCCGAACTGCTGGCCATCGCCGCGGAGGTCTTCGCCGCACGGGGTTACGACGCCACCACCGTCCGGGAGATCGCGGACGAGGCCGGGATGCTCGCGGGCAGCCTGTACCACCACTTCGCCTCGAAGGAGGCGATGGCGGACGAGATCCTCTCCACCTTCCTGACCGGGCTCCGGAGCTCGTACGACACCGTGCTCGGCTCCGGACTCGGCCCGAGGGAGACCCTCGAAGCGCTGGTCACCGAGACCTTCCGGCACATCGGGCGCGACCGTGCCGCCGCCGCCATCTACCGGACCGAGGCCGCGCACCTCGCCACCCGGCCCGGCTTCCACCGCCTCGCCGACGCGCGGGCGGCGGTCGAGGACCCCTGGCTCCGCACGCTGGAGCGTGGCGCCGCCGACGGGACCCTCCGCCCGGGCCCCGAGCCCCGGCTCACCGCCCGCTTCATCGGTGACGCGGTCTGGGGTGCGGCGTCCTGGTCCGGGCCCGACGCGGAACACGATCCCGCCGGCCTCGCCCGCCCGTATCTCGCCCTGCTGCTGGACGGTCTGGCACCGCGCGACTGACACCCGCCCCCGGCGCCCTGGCGCGGTCGCGGGGGCCGCCCGTTCGGCGTAACGGCGGTGCGGGAATCCTCCGCTTCCCCACACAGGGCGCCATGGCGGCGACTGTGGCATTCGGGTGAACTGAACGCCCTGGCGGGCCGCTGTCCGGCCGCCGGGCGGAAGGTGGGGCCCTCGCGCGGCGAAGGGCTCGCAACCCTTGGGGGAACGGCACGGGGGCATCCTGGAACGATGGGGAAACCCGCCGTGAACGTCCCTCGTCATCGCCCTGGTCAGCAGAATTTTCGGCGCGCCGGTCCGGAGTGATCTGCCGCCCCGCGACGGAACGTGCTACGGTTGCCGAGTTGCAGTTTTGGTACCCATGAACTTTATGTGCGCCTGACGGGAACCCTCCATCAGGCGCTTTATTGTTTTCCGGCTTTCTCCGGATGGGGCTCAATGCGGCGACTTGGAATTCGTAAAGTGCGGATTTCCGGCACTGCACCTCTTTTAGGAGAATGACATGGCTACTGGAACCGTGAAGTGGTTCAACTCGGAAAAGGGCTTCGGCTTCATCGAGCAGGACGGCGGCGGCGCCGACGTCTTCGCCCACTACTCCAACATCGCCACCCAGGGCTTCCGTGAGCTCCAGGAGGGCCAGAAGGTCTCCTTCGACGTCACGCAGGGCCAGAAGGGCCCGCAGGCGGAGAACATCGTCCCGGCCTAATCTCCGGACGCGTACCTCGCAGCCGGGGCCCGCACCGTCAAGGTGCGGGCCCCGGTTTGTGCTGTTTCCGGCTCGTCCGGCCCCGTCGGCCCACACCGCCGGGACACCTGCTCTGTGCATGCATCCTGGGGCGCACATCAAGCAGTCCGCAGCAGTCGGCAGTACTCCCAAGCAACCCCAGGAATCCCCCAGGAGGGCAATTCCGTATGACCCGCTCCGAACGCCAGGACCGACCGACCCGCAACCGCCCGATAAAGGGGCGCGGCACGGACCGGGGACAGGCGACCAACCGAGGATCCGGCAGGGCACCGGCCCGCCGCAGGCCCGCGCCCGCGCAGGGCGGCGAATTCGCGCTGCCCGAGACCATGACTCCCGCGCTGCCCGCCGTCGAGGCGTTCGCCGAGCTGGACATGCCCGCCGCGCTGCTGAAGACCCTCGCCGCTCAGGGCGTGACCGACCCCTTCCCCATCCAGGGCGCCACCCTGCCGAACTCGCTGGCCGGCCGGGACATCCTCGGCCGTGGCCGCACCGGCTCCGGCAAGACCCTGGCCTTCGGCCTGGCCCTGCTCGCCCGCACCGCGGGACGCCGCTCCGAGCCGCACGCCCCGCTGGCGCTCGTCCTGGTGCCCACCCGTGAGCTCGCCCAGCAGGTGACCGACGCGCTGACCCCGTACGCCACCTCCGTGAACCTGCGCGTCGCCACGGTCGTCGGCGGTATGTCGATCAGCAGGCAGTCCGGCGCGCTGCGCCGTGGCGCCGAGGTGCTCGTCGCCACGCCCGGCCGGCTGAAGGACCTTATCGAGCGCGGCGACTGCCGCCTCGACGAGGTCGCGATCACCGTCCTCGACGAGGCCGACCAGATGGCCGACATGGGCTTCATGCCGCAGGTCGTCGCGCTGCTCAAGCAGGTCGAGCCCGACGGGCAGCGAATGCTGTTCTCCGCGACCCTCGACAAGAACATCGACCGGCTGGTCAAGATGTTCCTCACCGACCCGGTCGTGCACTCCGTCGACCCGTCCGCCGGTGCGGTCACCACGATGGAGCACCACGTGCTCCACGTTCTGGACGAGACGGACAAGAAGGCCGTCGCCACGAAGATCGCCGCCCGCGAGGGCCGGGTGATCATGTTCGTAGACACCAAGCGTGCCGCCGACCGTTTCGCCAAGCGGCTCCTCGCCAGCGGTGTGCGGGCCGCGGCCCTGCACGGCGGACGGTCCCAGCCGCAGCGCAACCGGACGCTGGACCAGTTCAAGAACGGCCAGGTCACCGCGCTCGTCGCGACGAACGTCGCGGCCCGCGGCATCCACATCGACGACCTGGACCTGGTCGTCAACGTGGACCCGCCGACCGACCACAAGGACTACCTCCACCGCGGCGGGCGCACGGCGCGCGCCGGGGAGTCCGGCAGCGTTGTCACGCTGGTGCTGCCCGAGGAGAAGCGCGACATGACCCGGCTGATGCAGGACGCGGGGATCGCGCCGCGCACCACCCGGATCAAGTCCGGTGACGAGGAGCTCAGCCGGATCACCGGTGCCCGTGAGCCCTCCGGTGTCGCGGTCGTCATAGAGGTGCCCCAGCCCACCCAGCCCAAGCCGCGTACGCGCGGCGGCAGCGCGGGCTCCGGCTCCGCGGCCGGTGGATCCTCCTTCCGCTCGGGCAGCAGGGGCCGTGGACGGCGCGGCGGAACGGGCGCGGCCTCGGGCACCGCTCAGGCCGGCGGCACGGCCCGCGGCGGCGCCGGTGGCGGCGGCACGCGTGGCGGTGCCGGCGGCGGTTCGGCGCGCGGTGGCGCGGGCGGCTCGGCCCGCGCGGCCGGGGCCGGCCGTGCCGGTGGCTCCGGCCGCGGCAGCGCGCCGGGACGTGGCCGCCGGGCGGCGTGACCCCGGGGCGCGGTGACCGGCCCTCGCCGGTCACCGCGCCCCGTGCTTTCCCCCGGCGTCACGCGCCTGGGTCACGCGCCGGATGCACGTCGGCGTCACGCGCCGGATGCATGCCGCCGTCTCCCGCCGGGCGTACGCCTGCGTACCCCGCTGGGCGCATCTGCCTGCGTCGCCTGCTGGGCGCACGCTGGCGTCACGCGCCGGACGCATGCCGCCGTCTCCCGCCGGACGCGTGCCCGTGCCCGTGGCCCTAGTGGCCGGGCGCGGGCTTCTGCCCCTGCCCGCCTTCGGGACCGGGTGCGGCCTCCTGGCCGTGGTCCTCTTCATGGCCGTGCGTGGGCTCGGGCCCGTACTGCCCGTCGTGGGCGGGCGCGGCCTCGTATTCCCTCAGGGCCCGTGCCGCAGCGTCGGCGGGCAGCGGGTCCGGGGCCGCCGCGAGCTCGCGCAGCAGCGGCACCGCGCGGGACGCGAACGGCCGGTCGCCGGTGCGGAATCCGAGGCGGGCCAGCACGTCCGCGCCGAACGCCCGGCGCAGCGGATCCTCGCTCGCCGTCCAGGCCGCGGCCGCCTGGAACGTCTCCTCGTCGCCGCGCAGCCACAGCGCCCCGACCGTCACCAGCCAGTTGTCGAGCCCGGGGCCACCGCCCCGCAGCGCCCTGACCGCCAGCTCCTCGTACGGGGCGCGCAGGCCCAGTTCGAGCTCCAGGAGCGTCGCGATCGCCCCGTGTCCCGTCTGCTGGTCCTGGGACGCGAACACCTCGCCGTCCCGCAGCAGTTCGGCCGTGACGGTCACCCCGCCGTCGTGCGGCGCGCGGCGCACCGCGCAGGTGTGGCCCTCGTCCCCGTACGCCCTGAGCAGCGCGCCCCGGAGCTCCGCCGCCACGTCCAGCGTCAGGATGCGCCGGGCCTCCTCCAGTGCGGGGGAGAGGGCGCGGGCGCCGTGCCGCAGCAGTGCCCGTACGGTCTCCGTCGAGCCCCGCCGGGCCGCGACCACGAGCAGGGCCTCGTCGTGCGGGCCGGGCAGGTCCGGGTCCGCGCCGTGCGCGAGGAGGACCTCCGCGACCCGTGCGTGTCCGAGCCCCGCGGCCCAGCGCAGCGCGGTGAAGCCGAAGTCCTCGCTCAGGTCCGGTTCCGCGCCCGCCGCGAGCAGCGTCTCGACCACCTCGACGTGGTCCCCGCACGCCGCCCCGCACAACGGGAGATCGCCCGCTTCCGGACCGCTCGCCCTGTTCGGGTCGGCGCCCGCGGCCAGCAGCAGCCGGACCGAGCCGGGCAGATCCAGCGTGGCCGCCAGATACAGCGCGGTCGTTCCGTCCGCGTCGCTCGACTCGGCGCGCGCGCCCGCGCGGAGCGCCCGTACGACGGCGTCCTCACCCTCGTACAACGCGTCGAAGAGACCGCTGACACCACCTACCGGACCATTCGTCATACATCGACCCTACGGCCACCCCGGTCCGTGCCCGTCCGTCAGGTGTCGCACTCCAGGACCGTCCGGCACAGCCCGCACCGCGCCCGCGTCCTGCCGCGCACCGGCACCCGGACGCGCTGGTGGCAGGTGGGACAGGTGAAGGAGACCCGGAGGCCGTCCGCACCGGCCTCGAAGGCGTACGGGACGGCCGGGTCCTGGTCCGCGCCCGGGTGGTCCCTCGCCTCGCGCCGGTCCTTGGCGTAGCGGCGCCGGCCCGCCCAGCCCGCGGCCGTCAGCGGGGGCCGGTGCAGATCGCGCAGCGCCTCCGCCCGGCCCTTGGTGTACGCCGTGTACGCCTGGGGGCTGGTGAACCACACCGAGGGGTCCTCACCGAAGGCGAGGGCGCGCTTGGCGAGGACGTAACCGAACTCCTCGGGCGTGAGATAGCCGAGCTTCTGGCTGGAGACCGCGTCCTGGCGGAAGGCGTCGAGCAGGAGCCAGCCCGCGCCGAGGTAGGCCGTCACGGTGTCGGTGAGGATCTCGTTGTCGCGGGTGCCGGGGAGCTCCAGCCCGAGCCGGTGCAGCAGCACATGGGTGATCTCGTGCGCGAGCGCGGCCCCGATGTCCCGGCGGTGCGTGCGGAAGCGGTCGTTGAGCTCGATGAAGTACTCGGGACCCGCCGTGAGTTCGACGCTCGCCGCGTGGTCCATCCGCCGGAAGCCGACGACGACACGGGCCTGCGGCAGCCGCAGGTGCTGGACCAGGGCGCCGGCCACCCGCTGGGCCCCCAGGTGCAGGTCGTCCACGTCGGAGAACGCGGCGTCCGCGGGGGAGAGGCTGGTGGAGTAGGCGCGCACCCCCTCGGGGGAGATCCGCCTGTAGAGCGCGGTGATCGCGGACCGCACGGCGTCGAGATGCGGAAAGCCGTGGACGACCGGACCGCCTCCGCTACTTTCCTCGCTCACGTCCGGCCCCCCATCCTCGGCGCTCAACGGACCCTCACTGTAGGCCGGTCCGTCCGGAATCCGCCGCCCGTCGCCGCGTGATCTTGGCCGGATTCCCCGCCTTGTGGCAGCGGTGATCGCTTCCCGATAATCGGATGGTCTTGTCGGGAGCATGCCGAGAATCTCCGGCCGCAAGCTCCTGACCAGGACACGCACGCCCGCACGCCTGCACCCGCACCCCCCACTTCGACCCCCCACCGAAAGCAGGCACAGCCGTGAAGCAGCTTCTGCGCACCCTGAAGAGACTCTCCGTCATAGCCGCCGTGGCCCTCGCCACCCTCAGCCTCCAGCCGTCGGGCGCCTCCGCCGCCCCGGCCCCCGTCGTCGGCGGCACCCGCGCCGCCCAGGGCGAATTCCCCTTCATGGTCCGCCTCTCCATGGGCTGCGGCGGAGCCCTCTACAGCCCGACCGTCGTCCTCACCGCCGCCCACTGCGTCAGCGGATCGGGCAACAACACCTCCATCACCGCCACCGCCGGCGTCGTCGACCTCCAGTCGTCCTCCGCCGTCAAGGTCCGCTCCACCAAGGTCCTCCAGGCGCCCGGCTACAACGGCGTCGGCAAGGACTGGGCGCTGATCAAGCTCGCCCAGCCCATCAACCAGCCCACCCTGAAGATCGCCACCACCACCGCCTACGACTCCGGCACCTTCACCGTCGCCGGCTGGGGAGCGGCCGTCGAGGGCGGAGGCCAGCAGCGCTACCTGCTCAAGGCCACCGTCCCCTTCGTCTCCGACGCCACCTGCCAGCAGGCCTACGGCAGTGACCTCGTGCCCAGCCAGGAGATCTGCGCCGGATACGTGAGCACCGGCGGCGTCGACACCTGCCAGGGCGACTCCGGCGGCCCCATGTTCCGCAAGGACAACGCCGGAGCCTGGATCCAGGTCGGCATCGTCAGCTGGGGCGAGGGCTGCGCCCAGCCCGGCTACCCCGGCGTGTACACCCAGGTGTCGGCCTTCGCCTCCACCATCGCGTCGGCCGCGGCGACCCTCTGACCCCGCTCAGCCCAGCTCGCCCCCGGGGGCGTCCCGCCTGACGGGCGCCCCCGGGCCCAGCTCCACGAACGGGTCGCCGGCCCGCTCCAGCTCCAGCACCCACACCTCGTTGGAGCCCTCGCGGAGCACCGGCCCCGGAACGTACAGCGGGCGCACCGGCCCCACCGACCAGTAGCGGCCCAGGCAGAAGCCGTTCACCCAGACGAACCCCCGCGTCCAGCCCGGCAGTTCCAGCCCCGCGTGCCCCGTACCCGCCGCGCCCGCCACCTCGAAGGACCCCCGGAACAGCCCCGTCGGCCCCACCTCCCCGGCGTCCGTGAACGCCACCCGGGCCGCCACCGCCCCCGGCTCCCCGAACGCGTCCAGACGCAACGCCCGCGCCCGCACCCCGTGCAGGAACTGCCGCTCGTGCAGCACCCCGCCCGTGATGCCCTTCGGCTCGCCCAGCCGGGGACCGTAGTTGACCCGGCCCAGCGACTCCACCCACAGCTCCACCCCGGCGGGCCCCGCCACCGGCTCCTCCAGCGTGTGGTCCTCCTCGTCGAGGACCCCCGCCCGCACCCCGTCGACGTACACCACGGCCCGGTCCCGCAGACCCGTCACACGCAGCGGATACGCCTGCCGTGGCCCGGGGACGTCCACCCGGTACCGCACCAGGCCCCGGTCCACCCCCAGGTCCTCGAACGTCGGCGGCACCCCCGACTCCGCCGTCTCCGGATCGCCCAGCGCCTCCAGCACACCGGCCAGCGGCGCCCCCTGCGACAGGGCGACCCGCACCGGTCGCGCCAGGCCCACCGGCTCGGGCGGCAGCTCCGGCAGCGGGCCGTCCCCGTACTCCGCCAGCACCTTCCGCAGCTGCCAGAACTTCTCGGTCGCCCGGCCGTACTCGTCGACCGGCGCGTCGTAGTCGTACGACGTCACCGTCGGCACCAGCTCCCGGTCCTGCAGCGGGCCCGAACGATTGGCACCGGCCCAGCCCGCGAAACTCGTGCCCCCGTGCGCCATGTAGATGTTCACGGAGGCCCCGCACTCCAGGATCTCGCGCAGCGCGGCGGCCGTCCCTGCGGCATCCCGTACCACCGGCTCCGCACCCCAGTGCTCGAACCAGCCGCACCAGAACTCCATGCACATCAGCGGCCCCCCGGGCTGGTACCGGCGCAGCACGTCGAAGGCGTCCCGCGCCCCCGAACCGAAGTTGACCGTGGCCGGCAGACCCGGGACCGAGCCCCCGGTCAGCATATGGTCCTCCGGCCCGTCCGACGTGAACAGCGGCACGCTCACCCCGCACCGCCGCAACAGACCCGCCAGCTCCTCCAGATGGACCCGGTCGGAGCCGTAACTCCCGTACTCGTTCTCCACCTGCACCATCACCACCGGACCGCCGCGCGTGATCTGGCGCCGCACCACCTGCGGCAACAGCTCCCCGAACCAGCGCTCCACCGCCGCCGTGTACCCCGCGTCCCTGGTCCGCACCCGCCGGCCGAACCGCCCCGTCACCCAGGACGGCAGCCCGCCGTTCTCCCACTCGGCGCAGATGTACGGACCGGGGCGCACGATCGCCATCAGCCCCGCCGCCCGAGCCGCGTCCAGGAACCGGCCGAGCGCCCCCACGTCCCGGAAGTCGCCCGGCCGCGGCTCGTGCAGATTCCACGGGACGTACGTCTCCACACAGTTCAGGCCCATCGCCCGCAGCATCGACAGCCGGTGCTCCCACTGCTCCTCGTGCACCCGGAAGTAGTGCAGCGCCCCCGACAACAGCCGTACGGGCTCCCCGTCCAGCCGGAAGTCGCCGTCCTCCACAGTGAAGTCAGTCATCGTGCTCGTACGCTCCTGAGTGCGAGGTCCCATGCCGGCCCTCAGCATCGCCCCGGCCCACACCCCGGTCCATGGAGAAAGATCGCCGACAGTTGGACGCAACAGCCGACAGGGAGACGAAGCCGGTGCCCCACACCTGGATGCGCTTCTTCACCCCCAGCCCCCGCCACCACCGACTCGGCCTCGCCTGCCTCGGCGTCGGCCTCCAGCACGGCGCCCTGCCCACCGTCGGCCCCCGCACCCTCGACCACCACACGGCCGTGCTCGTCAACACCGGCAGCGGCTGGCTCGCCACCCCCGACGGCCGCCGCACGGCCGTCACCGCACCCAGCCTGATCTGGCTCACCCCCGGCACGCCCCACCACTACGGCGCCGACCCCACCGGCTGGGACGAGAGCTTCGTCGACTTCACCGGCCCCGCCACCACCACCTACACCGAGCTGGGATACATCGAACCCGACCGCCCCCTCGTCCCCCTCACCGGCACCGCCGGCCCCCGCGCCGCCATCGGCCGCATCGTCCGCGCCGCCCGGCACGAGGGCCCCCTCCTCGAAGTCGAGGCGGGCGCCGCCCTCCACGAACTCCTCGTCGCTCTGCGCCGGGCGCGCGCCGACACCGGACCCGACGGCACACCCGTGCTCCAGGCCCTCGCGCGCGACGCACTCCGCCCCCTGTCCGTCGCCGACCACGCGGCCCGCCACGGCATGACCCCCGCGGAACTCCGCGCCGCCGTGAAACGCGCCGCCGGATGCGGGCCCAAGGACTACCTGCTGAACATCCGGCTCAGCCACGCCAAGGAACTCCTCGCCGCCACCGACCTGCCGGTCGCCGCCGTCGCCCGCCGCGTCGGCTACGACGACCCCGCCTACTTCTCCCGGCTCTTCGCCCAGCGCGTCGGCACCGCCCCCGTGCGCTTCCGCGCCCAGCAGGGACGCGGCATCCAGGACGGCCAGCAGGACCCCGCCCCGTGACCGGGGGCGCCCGCACCTACGTCTAAGCTCGCTGACCATGACCACGAGGGACATCGACGAGTACGTCGCCACCGAACTGAACCGGCTGCGCGAAAGCATCGACAACATCGACGCCGCGGTCGTCCACATGCTCGCCGAACGCTTCAAGGCCACCCAGCAGGTCGGCCACCTCAAGGCCCAGCACCACCTGCCGCCCGCCGACCCGGCCCGCGAAGCCCGTCAGATCGCCCGGCTCCGGCAGCTCGCCGAGAGCGCCAAGCTCGACCCCGCCTTCGCCGAGAAACTCCTGAACTTCATCGTCGCCGAGGTCATCCGGCACCACGAGCGCATCGCGGAGGAGTCGGCGGGAGAGGCCACACCCCCCGGAGCCTGAGACGGCGCCGGGACAGTCACCAGGTGCGGGAGTCCCGCGGCGACCGCGGAGGGTACTCCGGCCGGGCCCCGGCCCCCCGCTCGTCACCGGCCCGCTCGTCACCGGCCCGCTCGTCACCGGCCCCCTCGTCACCGGCCCGCTCAGCAGCGGCAGCGTGATCGAGGCCGCCGTGTCCCCATGTGACGTCAGGGCCGCCCGACCATTCGGCCAGATCCCGCCTCCGGAACCCCCGCCGAAAACCGCCCCCGCCCCGTCCCGCCGGACCCCGTCAGCCCTGCGAGAACCCCACTGCACAGCCTCCGGCCCGTACGGCAGCATGGGCGCCATGTCCGTACTGACGCGCAAAGAAGCGCAGACCCGCGCCCAGCTCCTCGACGTACACCGGTACACGGTCGACCTCGACCTCACCACGGGCGAGGAGACCTTCGACTCCCGGACCACCATCCGGTTCACCGCCCGCGAGACCGGAAACACCTTCGTCGAGATCAAGCCGGAGACACTGCGCGCACTCAGCCTCGACGGACAACCGCTCGACCCCGAACGCCTCGACGGGAACCGCTACCCCCTCGACCGCCTCACCGCCGGCCCCCACGAACTCACCGCCGACGCCACCATGCGCTACTCCCGCACCGGCGAAGGCATGCACCGCTTCACCGACCCCGCCGACGGCGAGACCTACACCTACACCCAGCTCTTCATGGAGGACGTCCAGCGCGTCTTCGCCGCCTTCGACCAGCCCGACCTCAAATCGGTCTTCGACCTCACCGTCACCGCACCCGCCGGCTGGACCGTCCTCGGCAACGGCACCGCCACCCAGGCCACCGATGGCCGCTGGACCATCGCCCCCACCCCGCCCATCTCCACCTACCTCGTCGCCGTCGCCGCGGGCCCCTGGCACTCCGTCACCACCCAGCACGCCGGACTGCCCTTCGGCATCCACTGCCGTCGCTCCCTCGCCCCCCACCTCGACGCCGACGCCGACGAGATCCTCGGCATCACCCGCGCCTGCTACGACCGCTACCACGAGAAGTTCGACGAGCCCTACCCCTTCGACTCCTACGACCAGGCCTTCGTCCCCGAATTCAACGCCGGCGCCATGGAGAACCCCGGACTCGTCACCTTCCGCGACGAGTTCATCTACCGCTCCGCCGTCACCGACACCGAACGCCAGACCCGCGCCATGGTCATCGCCCACGAGATGGCCCACATGTGGTTCGGCGACCTCGTCACCCTCACCTGGTGGGACGACATCTGGCTGAACGAGTCCTTCGCCGAGTACATGGGCTACCAGACCCTCACCGAAGCCGCCCTACCCCGAGCCCTCGACTCCGTGCGGGCAGGGGAGACCCCGTTCCCCGACACCTGGGTCGAATTCGGCGTCTCCCGCAAGGGCTGGGGATACGACGCCGACCAGCGCCCCACCACCCACCCCGTCGCACCCGACCCCGACGCCGTCCCCGACACCGCCTCCGCGCTCCTCAACTTCGACGGCATCTCCTACGCCAAGGGTGCCTCCGCCCTGCGCCAACTCGTCGCCTGGCTCGGCGAGAAGGACTTCCTCGCCGGCATCAACACCCACTTCGCCCGGCACAAGTTCGCCAACGCCACCCTCGCCGACTTCATCGACAACCTCGCCACCGCCACCGACCGCGACGTCCACACCTGGGCCGCCACCTGGCTCCGCACCACCGGCGTCGACACCCTCACCGCCCACGTCGAGAACACCGGCCACAGCTGGAACCTCGCCGTCGACCGCACCGGCGACCGCCCCCACCGCATCACCGTCGGCGCCTACGACCACAGCCTCGACACACAGACCGGCACCGACCAGCTCGTCCTGCGCGAACGCTTCGAGCTCGACATCCCCCAGAACGGCACCCCCGCCACCCAGCCCGGCACGCGCCCCGACCTCGTCGTCCTCAACGACAACGACCTCACCTACGCCAAGGTCCGCCTCGACCCCCACTCCTGGAACACCGCCCTCACCCACCTCTCCGGCATCCCCGACGCCCTCACCCGCGCCCTCATCTGGAACACCGCCCGCGACATGGTCCGCGACGGCGAACTCCACCCCACCGCCTACCTCACCGCCGCCCGCACCCACCTCCCCCACGAGACCGACCTCGCCCTCGTCAACGGCGTCCTCGGCTTCGCCGCCACCCAGATCGCCGACCGCTACCTCGCCCCCCAGGACCGCCCCGCCGCCCTCGCCACCCTCACCTCGCTCTGCCGCGACCTCCTCCGCCGCACCGAGGGCCTCACCGCCAAGGACTGGGAACAGGGCCTCGGCACCAGAACCCCCGGCAGCCCCGACCCCGGCCTCCGCCTCACCGCCGTACGCCACTTCATCGACGCCGCCACCCAGCCCGAGGCCATCCAGGAATGGCTCGCCGACGGCACCGTCCCCGGCGGACCCGAACTCGACCCCGAACTCCGCTGGCGCATCCTCACCCGCCTCGCCGTCCTCGGCGCCACCGACGAAGCCGTCATCACCCGCGAACTCGACAAGGACCCCAGCGCCACCGGACAGGAAGGCGCCGCCCGCTGCCGCGCCGCACTGCCCACCCCCGAAGCCAAGGAAGCCGCCTGGCAGGCCATGTTCACCGACGACACCCTGTCCAACTACCTCTTCACCGCCACCGCCCAAGGCTTCTGGCAGCCCGAACAGAGCGAACTCCTCCACCACTACGTCACCCGCTACTACCCCGACGCCACCGCCCTCGCCGCCCGCCGCGGACCCGCCATCGCCGAAGCCGCCGGACGCCACGCCTTCCCCGTCCACGCCATCGACGCCCAGAGCCTCCAGCGCGGCACCGACGCCCTCGACGCCCCCGCGCTCACCCCCGCACTCCGCCGCAAACTCACCGACCAGCTCGACGACCTCCGCCGCGCACTCGCCGTACGCGAAGCCCACTGACCCACCCGCACCAACCCCCACACCTGTGCCCGGCCCCCTCCGCGGAAAGGCCGGGCACAGCCATACGAACAACGAACGCCCATACCAGTCCCACCGCCCCCAACCCACCCACACCGCACAGCAGTACCCCTTTCGGGTTGAGATCGTTGGGCTCTTCGGCCGCACCATCCGGAATCCGGACAAGCTGACCCCACCGCCCCCTGCCCACCCGAAGGACCACACCAGCCATGCCCACCCCGCCCCTCGCCGGAGGCACCGCAGGCCCCTCCCACCTGCGCCCCCTCCTCGACACCGTCCTCGACGCCCTCCACGAGGGCGCCACCCGCCGCGACGGCCCCCTCCCCGCCGGCGGCCCCCACACCGTCACCCACAACCTCCACCAGGCCACCGGCCCCCTCATCCCCGACCACGGCACCGGCCCCCACCACGCCCTCCGCACCCTCGTCACCGCCCTCGCCGAAGGCGCCGCCGACCCCGCACACCCCCACTGCGCCGCCCACCTCCACACCCCACCCCTCGCCCTCGCCGCGGCAGCCGACCTCGCCGCGTCCGCCCTCAACCCCTCCATGGACTCCTGGGACCAGGCCCCCGCCGCCTCCGCCCTCGAAACAGCCCTCACCACCGCGCTCGCCGCCGAGATCTACCCCCAGACCCAGGACCCCGACGCCCTCGTCACCACCGGCGGCACCGAAGCCAACCAACTCGCGCTCCTCCTCGCCCGCGAACGCCACGGCCCCGTACAGACCATCTGCGCAGCCAACGCCCACCACAGCATCAGCCGCGCCGCCTGGCTCCTCGGCCTCCCACGCCCCGTCGTCATCCCCGCCCCCACCGGCGTCATGGACACCGACGCCCTCCGCGACGCCCTCACCCGGCACGACGGCCCCCTCCTCGTCACCGCCACCGCGGGCACCACCGACACCGGCCAGATCGACCCCCTCACCGACATCGCCGACCTCACCACCACCCACGGCGCCGACCTCCACATCGACGCCGCCTACGGCGGCCCCCTCCTCTTCAGCCCCACCCACCGCCACGCCCTACGCAGCCTCCACCGCGCCCAGAGCGTCACCCTCGACCTGCACAAACTCGGCTGGCAACCCGCATCCGCCGGCATCCTCGCCGTGCCCCACCACCACGACCTCGACGCCCTCCACCACCACGCCGCCTACCTCAACGCCGACGACGACACCGAAGCGGGCCTGCCCGACCTCCTCGGCCGCTCCCTGCGCACCACCCGCCGCCCCGACGCCCTCAAGATCGCCGTCACCCTCCAGGCACTCGGCCGCGACGGACTCGCCGACCTCATCGACCGCACCATCACCGCCGCCCACCGACTCGCCGACCTCATCGACGACCACCCCGCACTCGACCTCTACGCCCGCCCCACCATCAGCACCGTCCTCTTCCGCCCCACCCACACCGACGACACCACCGTCGCCACCATCCGACGCACCCTCCTCGACCGCGGCCACGCCGTACTCGGCCGCGCCCGCACCCACGACGGCCTCTGGCTCAAAGCCACCCTCCTCAACCCCCACACCACCCCCGACCACCTACGCCAACTCCTCACCCACGTCACCCACGCCCAACCCCGAGCCACCACGGAAGGCAGCCCCCGATGACCGACCGGACCACCCCCGAAGGCGACCGGACCCACGACCTCATCGGCATCGGACTCGGCCCCTTCAACCTCTCCCTCGCCGCCCTCGCCCACGGCCTCCCCGCCACCGGCCGCCCCCTCACCACCGCCTTCTACGAACAACGCCCCGCATTCCACTGGCACCCCGGCCTCCTCATCGACGGCGCCACCCTCCAGGTCCCCTTCCTCGCCGACCTAACCACCCTCGCCGACCCCACCAGCCCCTGGACCTTCCTCAACTACCTCCGCACCCGCGAGCGCCTCTACCCCTTCTACTTCGCCGAGCAGTTCCACATCCACCGCGCCGAATACGACGCCTACTGCCGCTGGGTCAGCGAACAACTCCCCACCATCCACTTCAACCACCAGGTCGACGCCGTCCACTGGAACGCCGAACGCGCCCTCTACGAGGTCGACCACACCCGGCTCGGCCCCGACGGAGAAGCCGAAGCCCTCGGCCGCACCCACACCCGCCACATCGCCCTCGGCGTCGGCACCGCACCCTTCATCCCCGAACCCCTGCGCCCCCTCGCGGAAGCCCCCGGCATCCCCGTCATCCACTCCGCCGACTACCTCCACCACCGCGAAGAACTCCTGCGGGCCGACCACATCACCGTCATCGGCTCCGGCCAGTCCGGCGCCGAGATCTTCCTCGACCTCCTCCGCGCCCGCCCCCGCGGCATCGAGAAGATCCACTGGCTCGCCCGCACCCAGGCCTTCGCCCCCATGGAGTACTCGAAACTCGGCCTCGAACACTTCACCCCCGACTACACCCACTACTTCCACGCACTCCCCGAGCACGTACGGGACGACCTCGTCCCCCAGCAGTGGCAGCTCCACAAGGGCATCGACACCGACACCATCTCCGCCATCCACGACGAGCTCTACCGGCGCACCCTCCACGGGGGCTGGCCCGACGCCACCCTCACCCCCGGCGTCAGCGTCCGCACCGCGGGCCGCCTCTCCGGCAGCGGCAACCGCATCGAGCTCCACCTCGAACACACCCAGCAGGCCACCCGCAGCCGCCTCACCACCGACGCCGTCGTCCTCGCCACCGGCTACCGCGAACGCCCCCTGGACACCCTCCTCACCGGCATCGCCCCCCACATCCGCCGCGACAGCCAGGGACGCCCCCGCATCCACACAGACTTCCGCCTCGACCTGGGCCCCACCCTCACGGGCAACATCTACGTCCAGAACGCCGAACGCCACACCCACGGAGTCGGCGCCCCCGACCTCGGGCTCGCCGCCTGGCGCAGCGCCACCATCCTCAACAACCTCACCGGCACCACCCCGTACCCCCTCCCGCAGCGCACCGCCTTCACCACCTTCGGCCTCACCCCCCACACCGCCCGCACGCCCACCGTCCCCGGGCAGGGCAGCCCGCTCACCCCTCTCGCGGAAGGCCACTGAGCACCTCCGGAAACACAGAAGCGGCCGCCCTCCCGAAGGAGAACGGCCGCTCCACACCGGCCCGCATCACAGGGGCCGCTCCACACCGGCCCGCATTACAGCGGACCGCGTACCGGTCAGAACACCGGCACCCCGTCACGCGTCAGACGCCAGTCCACCGACGCGAACTCCGCCGGATCCACCGACCCCTTCGCCTGCACCCACCCGATGATCGTGTTCCGGATCTCATCCGAATTCGCCCACAACTGCTTCGCACCCGGCACATGCGGGAAGTTGCCCCCACCACTCGCCCGGTAGTTGTTCACCGCGAACACGAACTGCGCCGCAGGATCCACCGGCGCCCCCTCGAACGACAGCCCCACGATCCGCGAACCCACCGGCTTCGCGATATCGATGTCGTACGACACCCCCGACACCACGTCGTAGTTGTAATCCGGAATGTTCTCCGCATTCGTCAGCTTCGACGTGTCCACCGGCGCCCCCGCAGCCGTCTGCACGTAATACTTCGCCGAGTACTCCAGATAGTCCTTCAGCTGAGCGCCCGTCAGCAGCCGCGCCTCAAGCGTGTTCTCGAACGGATACAGCCCAGCGGCGTCCTTGATCGTCACCTCACCCGCAGGGATCGCCGCCGTACGCGAGAAGCACGCCGCCTGCGACAGCACCGGCAGGGCCGCGTACTCCCCGCCCGCCAGCGCCGCCTTCACCGTCTCCGCCTGCACCTGATTGATCAGATCGATGACCGGCTCGTCCTTCCACGGCGCGTCCGCCGTCGACATCGCCGCCACCGACGTACCGATCACCTGGTTCACATACGCCACGACCTTCGTGTGCTCATCACCGAGCAGCGACGTGATCCGCGGGTCCTCCTCCACCGTGTTCGAGTTCAGCACCGAGGCGCCGACCTTCTCGACCACCCAACGGCCCTTCTCCCACACCAGATCGAAGTCGAACAGCGTCAACCGCTGCCCCCACTTCAACGGCTCCGAGAGAACGACCGGCTTCCCCGTCTCCTTGTTCGTCACGAAGTACTCGGCAATCTCCGAGTGCGCGTGACCCACCAGAATCGCGTCGATCCCCGGCACCTGCTCCGCCACCAGACCCGCCGCGTTCTCCACGTACGGCAACTGATCCCCGTACGACGACGTACCCGACGAACCCGAGTGCGCCGAGACGATCACCACATCCGCACCCATCGAACGAAGCTTCGGCACCCACTTCGCCGCCTGCTCCTCAAGACCCGGGAACACCATCTTCCCGCCCACATTCGCCTTGTCCCAGATCGCGATACCAGGATTCGTCAGCCCCAGCACCGCCACCCGCACATCACGACCGTGCGGCGTACGCAACCGCTTGATCACATACGGAGCGAAGGCCGGCCGCAACGTCTTCGCGTCCAGCGCATTCGCACCCAGCAGCGGGAAATCACACTGCTCCTCGAACTTCCGCAGCACCGGAATCCCGTAATTGAACTCGTGATTCCCGAGCGCCGCGGCGTCATAGCCGATCTTGTTCATCGCCTGGGCCATCGGATGCACCGGCCCGCGCTTCGCCGTGATCGGATCGATCTTCGCGTAGTAGTACGACAACTGGGTGCCCTGGATCGTGTCACCCGCATCGATCAGCAGCGTGTTCCGGCGCCCCCGGTCCTCCCGGATCTGCTCCACCAGCGTCGAGATCTTCGCCAGGCCGACATCGTTGTGCGCCTTGTCGTCGAACTCCTTGTCCGTGAAGTAGTCCCAGTTGAAGACGTTCCCGTGCAGGTCCGTCGTCCCCATCACGGTGAACGAGTACCGCTTCACCGGCCGGCCGTGGCCGTGCCCCCGGGACTCCGAAGCCGCCGCCGGCCCGGCACCGACCCCTCCGGCCAGCGCCACACCCGCACCGGCGACAGCCGAACTTCCCAGAAACGACCTACGGTTCAACGGCATCCTTGACTCCTCGTGTCTGCGAACAACGCGCGTAGATTCTGACCCAGCCACCCCCGCCCGCAACACCCCGTACAGGTTTCGATCTGGTGACCGGCAGCCACCGCGCACCCCGCCGAGGCGCCACCGTGCCACCCTCGCCACCCCCTCGGCATGCTCATCGGAGCGCCCCGCCGCACAATTCAACAGTTAGCAATAACCCTTAACCCAAGGGCCGTTGAGCAGTCATGCGGAGACAAATACTTACCCACAGGTAAGGTCTAGGCTCGAACCATGCGCCGAGCGAAAATCGTTTGTACCCTGGGACCCGCAACCGACACATACGACCAGATCAAGGCACTGGTCGAAGCGGGAATGGACATTGCCCGCCTCAACCTCAGCCACGGCACCTACGCCGAACACGAAGAGCGCTACCACCATGTACGCAAAGCATCCGAAGAAACCGGCCGCAGCGTAGGAATCCTCGCCGACCTTCAAGGCCCGAAGATCCGCCTCGGCCGCTTCGCCGAAGGCCCCGTACTCCTTGAACGCGGCGACGACTTCACCATCACCGTCGAGCCCATGGAGGGCGACCGCCACACCTGCGGCACCACCTACGACGGCCTCGCCGCCGACGTCACCGCCGGCGAACGCATCCTCATCGACGACGGCCGCGTCACCCTCGAAGTCACCGCGGTCGACGGACCCCGCGTCCACACCACCGTCATCGAGGGCGGCATGGTCTCCGACCACAAGGGACTCAACCTCCCCGGCGTCGCCGTCTCCGTCCCCGCCCTCTCCGAGAAGGACATCCAAGACCTCCGCTGGGCCCTGCGCACCGGCGCCGACATCATCGCCCTCTCCTTCGTGCGCACCGGACGCGACATCGACGACGTCCACCGCGTCATGAAGGAGGAGAGCCGCCACCTCCCCGTCATCGCCAAGGTGGAGAAGCCCCAAGCCGTCGACAACATCGACGACATCGTCGCCGCCTTCGACGGCATCATGGTCGCCCGCGGCGACCTCGGCGTCGAAATGCCCCTGGAACAGGTCCCGATCGTCCAGAAGCGCGCGATCAAACTGGCCAAGCGCAACGCCAAGCCGGTCATCGTCGCCACCCAGATGCTCGACTCGATGATCGACAACTCCCGGCCCACCCGCGCCGAGGCCTCCGACGTCGCCAACGCCGTCATCGACGGCACCGACGCGGTGATGCTCTCCGGCGAGACCAGCGTCGGCAAGTACCCCGTCGAGACCGTCCGCACCATGGCGCGCATCGTCGAAGCGGCCGAGGAGGACATCCTCGCCAAGGGCCTTCCGCCCCTCACCGACCGCAACAAGCCCCGCACCCAGGGCGGCGCGGTCGCCCGCGCGGCGGCCGAGATGGGCGACTTCCTCGGAGCCAAGTTCCTGGTCGCCTTCACCCAGAGCGGCGACACGGTCAAGCGCCTCTCCCGCTACCGCTCCCCGATCCCGCTCCTGGCCTTCACCCCGGACAAGGAGACCCGCGCGCAGCTGAACCTGACGTGGGGCGTCGAGACGTTCCTCGGGCCGCACGTGGACTCGACGGACGCGATGGTGGCGCAGGTGGACGAGGAGCTGCTGCGGATCGGGCGCTGCCAGAAGGGCGACATCGTGGTCATCACGGCGGGCTCGCCGCCCGGGGTCGCGGGTTCGACGAACCTGGTACGAGTGCACCACATCGGCGAGGACGACAGCCCGAAGTAGGCAACGGTCGTCAGTACTTCGGCCCGACGTGAGCGTCCATGAGGGCTACGGACGCCCGTCGGGCTACGGAGATGTTGTACTCCTTGCCTGCGCGGGTGCAGTGCGTCCACTCGACGCCGAGCTTGTCGAGAGTGTCGGTGTAGAGCTGGCGGATGTCGTCGGAGACGTTGGTGAACCAGTAGCGGGGGTACTCGTAGCGCTTACGCTCCCCTCCGACGAGTCGAGTGGTCCAGTTGAGGACTCGGCAGCCGTCGGAGTGGATGAGGCCTCGGACGAACTCCCAGGGGCTTGCGTCAACGGTCCTTTGTTGCCACGCCTCCAGCATGATCGCGCGCTCGTGCTTCTTCCCCGGACCGTGCTGAGGGAACAGGCAGAGTAGGTGCTTCGAGTACACCTTGATGTTGTGGCAGCCGGGTTTTCGAACTCGGCACGTGGCGTTGCCCGGGAAGACCCGGTGGATCGCTGCCTCGGCCTCATTCTGAATGCCGGGCCAGGTGTCATCAAGCGTGATCATGAGATTCGGCACTCGATGCTGTGAGTACTGGCTCACGTGACCATCGCCCAGGTAAAGCCCCAGAAGATAGGCATATGCGGCCTCGTCGAGATCGACGCCATCGCACCGATGACACGTAGCGTTGTGCGCACCCGGACACTCCCCCCGCTTGGAGCGGTCCATGTGGAGCCAGTACGACACGGTGCCGCGAGGAACGTTCAGCTGGCGCGAAACCTCGGCGCCGCTCGTCCCGGACCTGAGAAGGCCGAGTGCTTTTAGGCGGACATCTGTCCCGTGAAAGATCACACTCGCACTCTGAGTGCTGATGCGCTTCGGTGCGTAGCAAAAAGCGGATGTTCACGGGAACGTGGACATCCGCTTCTTGGACATGTGCCGGGTGCGGGATTCGAACCCGCACGTTCTTTCGAACAGATGTGTTTGAGACATCAGCGTCTGCCATTCCGCCAACCCGGCTGGCCAACCCGCGCTGAGTCTACCGGGTCACTGCCGCTTGTCGCAGCTAGGTAGGCTCGGGGGGCAGCAGTCCTGTCCTGGAACAAGGAGCCCCCGTGACCACCCCCGAGTCGCCCCAGCCCGTAGACGCCGTCGACGACGACAAGTCGCACGTCCCGCCGCTGACGACCCGCGTCGTCATCGCCGAGGACGAGGCGCTCATCCGCCTCGACCTCAAGGAGATGCTGGAGGAAGAGGGCTACTCCGTCGTCGGCGAGGCCGGGGACGGGCAGCAGGCCGTCGAGCTGGCGCGGGAGCACCGCCCCGACCTCGTCATCCTCGATGTGAAGATGCCGGTCCTCGACGGGATCTCCGCCGCCGAGAAGATCACCGAGGAGTCCATCGCCCCGGTCCTGATGCTGACGGCGTTCTCGCAGCGCGATCTGGTGGAGCGGGCCCGGGACGCCGGTGCGATGGCGTATCTGGTGAAGCCGTTCAGCAAGAGCGACGTGGTTCCGGCCATCGAGATGGCCGTGTCCCGGTTCGCGGAGCTGAAGGCGCTGGAGAGCGAGATCGCGGACCTGTCGCAGCGGCTGGAGACCCGGAAGCTGGTGGACCGGGCGAAGAGCATCCTCCAGACGGATTACGGGCTCTCCGAGCCGGCCGCGTTCCGCTGGATCCAGAAGACGTCGATGGATCGCCGGATGTCCATGCAGCAGCTGGCCGAGGCGCTGATCGAGGACGCCGAGGAGAAGAAGAAGGCCGCCGAGTAGGGGCGTACGCAGACGAGAGAAGGGCCCGTCCCCGGACACCTCCGGGGGCGGGCCCTTCTCGTGGGGCGTGGGTGCTGCTCAGTCCTCGCCGAGGTAGGCCTTGCGGACCGACTCGTCGTGGAGCAGGTCGGCGCCGGTGCCGGAGAGGACGACCTTGCCGACCTCCATGACGTGGCCCTGGTCCGCGAGGGAGAGGGCTGCCTGGGCGTTCTGCTCGACGAGCAGGATCGTGGTGCCCGAGGCCTTGAGTTCGACGATGGTCTCCATGATCTTCTGCATCATGATCGGCGAAAGGCCCATGGAGGGCTCGTCGAGCATGAGCAGCTTGGGCTGGGACATGAGTGCGCGTCCCATGGCGAGCATCTGCTGTTCGCCTCCGGAGAGGGTTCCGGCGGCCTGCTTCCGGCGTTCCCCGAGGATGGGGAAGAGGTCGTAGGCGCGCTGGACGTCCTTTTCGATGCCTGCCTTGTCGTTGCGGAGGTAGGCGCCGAGGAGGAGGTTCTCGGCGATCGTCAGCCGGGGGAAGACGTGGCGTCCCTCGGGGGAGTGGGCCATGCCCAGGGAGACGATCTTGTGTGCCGGGATGCCGGTCAGTGGCTTGCCCTCGAAGAGGATGCGGCCGCCGGAGGGCTTGAGGAGTCCGGAGAGGGTGCGCAGGGTGGTGGTCTTGCCCGCACCGTTGGTGCCGATGAGGGTGACGACCTGGCCGGCCTCGACGGTGAAGGAGATGCCCTTGACGGCTTCGATCTTGCCGTAGGCGACGCGGAGGTCCTCGACCTCGAGCAGTGCGGTCATCGGGTGTCCTCCTCCTCGGTGCGGGTGGTGTCGGTGTCGTCGGTGGCGGGGGTCTCCGCCGTGGTGGCCGGGGTTCCGGCCTTGTCCGCGCTCGCGGGGGCCTCAGCCTTGGCGGTGCTTGCTGCGGATGCTTCGGCTGCCTCGACCTCGGCGGCCTCCTCGGCGCCGGGGGCGCCTTCGAAGGGGGTGCCGAGGTAGGCGGCGATGACGCGTTCGTCGCCCTGGACGACGGAGGGGGTGCCCTCGACGAGTTTCTCGCCCTGGACGAGGCAGGCGACGCGGTCGCAGAGGTTGAAGATGAACCGCATGTCGTGCTCGATGACGAGTACGGCGGTGCCCTGGTCGCGGATGGCGAAGATGAGCTCTTCGGTGACGCGGGTTTCCTGCGGGTTCATGCCGGCGGTGGGCTCGTCGAGGAGCAGGAGGCCGGGTTCGCTGGCGAGGGCGCGGGCGATTTCCAGCTTGCGCTGCTCGCCGTAGGGGAGGTTGCGCGCGAGGTGGTCGGCCTTGTGGGCCAGGCCGATGAACTCCAGGAGTTCCATGGCGCGGGCGTGCGAGGCGGCTTCGGCCTTCTTGAAGCCGGGGCCGCGCACGAGGGCGGACCAGAGGCCTTCCTTGGTCCTGGTGTGGCGTCCGACGAGGACGTTCTCCAGGACGGTCATGTTGGCGAAGAGCCGGATGTTCTGGAAGGTACGGGCGATGCCTGCCTGGGTGACGAGGTGGGGCTTGGGCGGCAGGACGCTGCCTTTGTAGCTGACCTTGCCCTCGGTGGGGACGTAGAGGCCGGTGAGGCAGTTGAAGAAGGTGGTCTTGCCGGCGCCGTTGGGGCCGATGAGGCCGACGATCTCGCCGCTGTTGACCGTGAGGGACACGGAGCGCACGGCGGTGAGGCCGCCGAAGCGCATGGTGACGTCGCTGGCGTCGAGGACCGTGGTGGATGTGGTGGTGGTCATGGTGGTTACGCCCCCGCCTTCGTGGCGCCGACGGTGTTCTCGGGGAGCCGTTGCTCGGGTACGTCCAGTTGGTCGGTCTCGTGGAACTCGAGCTTGGCCCGCTTGTTCGCGACGAGGCCCTCGGGGCGGAAGCGCATGAGCAGGACGAGCGCGAGACCGAAGAGGAGCAGCTGGAGTTCTTCGAGGAACTCGAGCTTCTTGGGGATGAGGTAGAGCAGGGCGGCGCCGATGAGGGGTCCGCTGATGGTGCCCATGCCGCCGAGGATGACGGCGGCGAGCAGGAAGGCGGAGTTGGGCGGCACGGTGTTGGCGAACTGGTACTGCTCGGGGGTGACCGTGGACTGCAGGTGCGCCTGGACGGTGCCGGCGACGCCGGCGAGGGTGGCGCCCAGGGCGAAGGCGATCAGCTTGACGCGGAAGCCGTTGATGCCCATGGCGGTGGCGGCGGTCTCGTCCTCGCGGATGGCGACCCAGGCGCGGCCGATGCGGGAGTCGCCGGAGCGCTGGAAGACGAGGACGACGAAGACGAGGACCAGCAGCATGAGGAAGAAGTAGTTGCTGGGCCGGCCGAGGGTGAATCCGCCGAGGTCGTGCGACTCGCCGAAGTTGAACCCGAAGAACTCGAGGTCAGGGATGTTCGGGATGCCGTTCGAGCCGTTGGTGACGTCGGGTCCGGTGTTGCCGTTCAGGTTGAGCATGGTGATGCGGAAGATCTCGCCGAATCCGAGGGTCACGATGGCGAGGTAGTCGCCGCGCAGCCGCAGGGTCGGGGCGCCGATGAGGACGCCGAAGATCAGTGAGGCGCCGGCTCCGGTGAGGACGGCGGCCCAGAACGGGAACTGGACGCCGATGCTGGAGGTGGGGGCGCCGGAGACGAGGGCCGCGGCGTAGGCGCCGACGCCGAGGAAGGCGACGTAGCCGAGGTCGAGCAGGCCCGCGAGGCCGACGACGATGTTCAGGCCGAGGGCGACGGTGGTGAAGATGAGGATGTTGGCCCCGATGAGGGCGTAGGTGTCGTCGCTCTGGGTGAAGGGGAAGCAGGCGGCGGCGACGATGGCCGAGGCCATCGTGACGTTGCGGTGCTTGGCCGTGAGGTGGTTGAGCCGGGCGAGGAGCCCTGACTTGGAGATGGCCGCGGCGCCGAAGCAGGTGGCGATGAGGGTGCCGATGAAGAGTTCGGCCTCGGCGGCGATGCCGTACGCGAAGACGTACAGGCCGATCGCGAAGGAGACGGCGATGACGATGATCTCGACCCAGGCCGGGAGTTCCTTGGCGCTGCGCTTGGCCTCGGGGGCCTTGGTCGCGGTGCGCAGGCGCTGCCAGAGTGTGGGGTCGGGGTGTTCGTCGGCGACCTCGGTGGGCAGGCCCAGGGCGGCGACGACGCCGATGAGGGCTCCGACGCCGGAGATCCAGGCGCCGGGTTCGAGGTTGACGACTCCGCCGAGTTCGGCGGCGATGGAGCCCATGGCGTAGCCGACGGTGCCGAGGGTGCCGAGCGCGATCAGCCGTACGGGCGCGTTCTTGGAGGCCGGTGTGAGCCATTTCAGGCCTCTGAGGCCGTAGCCGGAGAGGGTGAACAGGGCGGTGAGCAGGGCTCCTACGAGGGTGACGACCTGGAGTTCGGCGGGGTACCCGTACACCGTGAGGTCGCCGGGGTAGGCGCTGGTCCAGGTCCAGGGCATCATCGTGCCGGTGATGACCAGGACGGCTCCGGCCAGGACGCCGATGCGGGCGGCGCCGGCGGGGAGCGGGAGGACGGGGGGGCTGGGGTTCTTGGCGGTGGTCGTCATGGGGATCACGCCCTGTCCGCGACGCGTTCGCCGAGCATGCCCTGTGGCCTGAACAGCAGGAAGAGGATCAGCAGGGCGAAGGCCCACACGTTGGCCCAGGTCTGCGCGCCGAATTGTTCGAGGCCCGGGATCTGGCCGATGTAGCCGGTGGAGAGTGCCTCGGCGAGGCCGAGGACGATGCCGCCGAGCATGGCTCCGTAGATGTTGCCGATGCCGCCGAGTACGGCTGCGGTGAAGGCCTTGAGGCCCATCAGGAAGCCCATCTTGAAGCCGATCTGGCCGAAGTGCAGGGCGTATCCGATGGCCGCCACGGCAGCGAACGTGGCACCGATGGCGAAGGCCATGACGATGATGCGGTCGGTGTTGATGCCCATGAGCTTGGCGGTGTCGGGGTCCTGGGCTGTGGCCTGCATACCGCGGCCGGAGCGCGTCTTGTTGACGAACCAGCCGAGGGCGATCATGCACAGGGGTGCGGCGATCAGGATGAACAGGTCGTTCCGGTTGATGTTGGCGCCGAGGAAGGAGATGGCGTCGCCGGAGAACTGCGGGAAGGTGATGTCCTTCTTGGCGTCCGGGTACTTCCACCAGACGAGTTGCTGCAGGAAGAGGGAGAGGCCGATCGCGGTGATCAGGGGTGCCAGGCGAGGCGCGCCGCGCAGGGGGCGGTAGGCGAACCGTTCCGCCGCGACACCTACGGTGACCGAGCAGAAGATGCCGAACACCAGCATCAAGGGGATCAGGGCCAGCAGGGGGGTGCTGGAGGGCATCCACAGCGTGATCGTGAACGCCCCGAAGCCTCCGATCATGAATATCTCGCCGTGGGCGAAGTTGATGAGCTGGACGATGCCGTAGACCATCGTGTAGCCGATCGCGATGAGACCGTACATCGCGCCGAGGATGAGTCCGTTGGCAAGCTGCTGCGGCAGTTCGTTCACCGCAAGGCCTCCGTGGAGTGGTTCGGATATGGCGCCGCGCGGGAGCGCTGGTAGCGCTCCCGCGCGGTCAGGGGTAATGCTGTGGTGCCGGGAGGACGACCGGGTTACGGCTTGACGGCCTCGGACTTCTTGTCCTTCCAGGCGCCGCTCTCGACCTGGTAGGCGGTCATCATCGTGTTGGTGGTGTCGCCGTACTCGTCGAAGGAGACGTCTCCGGTCACGCCGGTGAACTTGACCTCGGCCATGGCCTCGAGGACCTGCTCACGGCTGGGGACCTTGTTGTCGTTCTTCTCGTGGGCGATCTTCACGGCCTGGATGATGGACCAGGTGGCGTCGTAGGTGCCGCCGCCGTACGCCTCGAACGCCTCCTTGTAGCCGGCGGTCTTGTAGTCGGCGATGAACTTCTTGGCGGTGTCGAGCTTCTCGGTCGGCGCGCCGACGGAGGTGGCGAGGTCGCCCTCGGCCTTCTTGTTCAGCTTGATGAAGTCGGCGCTGTAGATGCCGTCGCCGCCCATGAGCGGGATGTTGGCGCCGGCGTCCTTGATCTGCTGGCTCAGCGGACCGGCGGCGGGGTACTCGCCGCCGTAGTAGACGGCCTTGGCGCCCGACTTCTTGACCTTGGTGGCGACCGCGTTGAAGTCGCGCTCCTCGGGGTTCACGTGGTCGGTGCCCACGATCTTGCCGCCGAGCTTGGTGAAGGTCTCCTTGAAGGAGGCGGCGAGGCCGGCGCCGTAGGTCTTCTGGTCGTCGATCAGGTAGATGTCCTTGACCTTCGCCGTTTCGAAGAGGTAGGTCGCGGCGAAGGCGCCCTGGATGGCGTCGGTGGTGGCGGTGCGGAAGTACGTCGCGAACGGACGGGCCTTCGTGCCGCTCTTCCAGTCGTCGCCCTGGGTCAGCTCGGTACCGGTGTTGGCCGGGGAGACCTGGACCAGCTTGGCGTCGTTGAAGGGCTTCTGCATCGACTGCGAGACGCTGGAGTTCAGGGGGCCGACGACGCCGAGAACTTCCTTGTCGTTGATGAACGACTGGGCGTTGGCCTGGCCGACGGAGGGCTGGGCCTGGTCGTCCTTCGCCACGAGCTTGAAGGTGACGCCGTCGACGGTCTTTTCCTTGTTGGCGGTCTTCACGGCAAGGTCGGCGGAGTTCTTGATGCCGAGTCCGAGCGCGGAGAGGTCGCCGGTCAAGGGAGCGTCGACACCGATCACGACGGTGGTGTTCCCGCCGTCGCTGCTGCCCTTGTCATCGTCGCGCGAACCGCAGGCGGTGAGGGTGAGGGCTCCGGTGGTCAACACCGAGGTGAGAATGATCAAGGAGCGGTTACGCACGAAAGGTCCTTTCCCTGGCGCGGCCTCCTCTGCTGAGGTGCCGTGACGTTCGCCGGGCCGTACTGGTCGATTCATGGCCGTGCAGCAGACGCGCCCGGCGGCGCGGTGACTGGCCGTGACTCTAAGGGCAGGTGAGGGGGTCCGGGACGGGTCCGGTGATGATGTGACTGTCTTGTTATGCCGTGGGGAAGGCTTGTTGGTCGCAGTGTGGAGGTGTACGGCTTTTGCCCGGACGGTGAAGTGACCGCATGGTGAGAACCCGCAGCTCTGCTAAGGGGCTTGGGGTGATCTTGGTGCTGTCGCCCGAATCGGGGCGCAAGGGGCGCGGTGGCGGTCGGCGGGGTGTGCCGGGGCGAGGGGCGCCACCTTTTTCGTGTATTGCACACATGTTACGGAGTGTTACATCCGTGGAATGTGTTTGATCCGGCGCGAGGATGGTCTGGCTGTTGAAGTGGGTCATGGAACGGGTGCGCCGGTCAAGGGTGTTGACCGTGCGTGTTCGTCAACACGCCTGAAATATTCCGGATATGGGTCTGCCCGGTCCGGAATGCGGTGCGATTCCGGCCGGGCAGAGGGAGGTTGGGCGTGCGGTGTCAGTCCGCGTCGGGGCGGGGCGCGTCGCGGAGCAGGCAGGTGAGGCGTGCGGTGCAGACCCGCTTGTCCGCCTCGTCGGTGACGACGATCTCGTACGTGGCGGTGGAGCGGCCGCGGTGGACGGGGGTGGCGGTGCCCGTGACGACGCCGCTGCGGACGCCGCGGTGGTGGGTGCAGTTGAGGTCGACGCCGACGGCGATCTTGGTGGCGCCGCCGTGGAGCATGGATCCGACGGAGCCGAGGGTCTCGGCGAGGACGGCGGAGGCGCCGCCGTGGAGCAGTCCGTAGGGCTGGGTGTTGCCCTCGACGGGCATGGTGCCCACGACGCGGTCGGCGGAGGCCTCGATGATCCTGACACCCATGCGCTCGCCGAGGTGTCCGGCGGAGAAGAGTGCCGGGAGGTCGACGCCGAGCGCTGCGTACTCGTCGATGATCTCCTGGGGGAACGTGGGTGCGGTGTGCTCGCCCATGGGGTCCGGCTCCGATCGTGTGCGGTCGTCCGTTGCTGTGTGCACTGTTCTTATCAGACGGCTGAGCGTGCGCTTAGCGCGCGGGAGCTCAGGCCGTCTCGAAGCGGACGACGACCGACTTGCTGGCCGGGGTGTTGCTGGTGTCGGCGGTGGCGTCGAGCGGGACGAGGACGTTGGTCTCCGGGTAGTACGCGGCCGCGCACCCCCGGGCGGTGGGGTAGTGGACGACGCGGAAGCCGGGGGCGCGGCGTTCGACACCGTCCTTCCACTCGCTGACGAGGTCGGTGTAGGAGCCGTCGTCGAGGCCGAGGGCGAGGGCGTCCTCGGGGTTGACCATGACGATGCGGCGGCCGCCCCTGATGCCGCGGTAACGGTCGTCGAGGCCGTAGATCGTGGTGTTGTACTGGTCGTGGGAGCGCAGCGTCTGCAGGAGCAGCCGGCCTTCGGGGAGCTCGGGGTATTCGACGGGTGCGGCGGTGAAGTTGGCCTTGCCCGTGGCGGTGGGGAAGCGGCGTTCGTCGCGGGGGCCGTGGGGGAGGGTGAAGCCGCCGGGCCGCGCGACGCGGGCGTTGAAGTCCTCGAAGCCGGGCACGACGCGGGAGATGCGGTCGCGGATGGTCCCGTAGTCCTTCTCGAACTCCTCCCAGGGTGTGGTGGAGGCGGGGCCGAGGACGGCGCGGGCCAGGCGGGCGACGATCGCGGGCTCGGAGAGCAGATGAGGGCTCGCGGGGGTGAGGTTGCCGCGTGAGGAGTGGACCATGCCCATGGAGTCCTCGACGGTGACGAACTGCTTCTGTCCGGCCTGGACGTCCTTGTCGGCGCGTCCGAGGGTGGGCAGGATCAGGGCGCGGGTGCCGGTGACGGCGTGCGAGCGGTTGAGCTTGGTGGAGACGTGGACGGTCAGGCGGGCGCGGCGCATCGCGGCCTCGGTGACGGCGGTGTCGGGGGTGGCGCCGACGAAGTTGCCGCCCATGGCGAAGAAGACCTTGGCGTCGCCGTCGCGCAGCGCCTCGATGGACCGTACGACGTCGTAGCCGTGGTGCCGGGGCGAGGTGATGCCGAATTCCTGGTCGAGGGCGTCGAGGAAGGCGGCGGAGGGGCGTTCGAAGATGCCCATGGTGCGGTCGCCCTGGACGTTGGAGTGGCCGCGCACGGGGCAGACGCCCGCGCCGGGGCGGCCGATGTTGCCGCGCAGCAGCAGGAGGTTGACGACCTCGCGGATGGTCGGTACGGAGTGCTTGTGCTGGGTGAGGCCCATGGCCCAGCAGACGATGGTGCGCTCGGACGCGAGGATCATGGCGAGCGCCTCTTCGATGGCGGCGCGGTCGAGGCCGGTCGCGGTGAGGGTCTCGTCCCAGGCGGCCGCGCGTGCCTCGCGGGCGAACTCCTCGTAGCCATGGGTGTGTTCGGCGATGAAGCCGGTGTCCACGGCCCCGTCGGCCTCGATGATCATCTTGTTCAGGAGGCGGAAGAGCGCCTGGTCGCCGCCGATGCGGATCTGGAGGAAGAGATCGGTGAGGGCCGCGCCCTTGAGCATGCCGCGGGCGGTCTGCGGGTTCTTGAACCGTTCGAGCCCGGCCTCGGGCAGCGGGTTCACCGAGATGATCTTCGCTCCGGCGGACTTGGCCTGTTCGAGGGCCGAGAGCATCCGGGGGTGGTTGGTGCCGGGGTTCTGCCCGGCGACGATGATCAGGTCGGCCTGGTGGAGGTCTTCGAGGCTGACGCTGCCCTTGCCGATCCCGATGGTCTCGGTGAGCGCCGAGCCGGATGACTCGTGGCACATGTTGGAGCAGTCGGGCAGGTTGTTGGTGCCGAACTCCCGCGCGAAGAGCTGGAGGAGGAACGCGGCCTCGTTGCTGGTGCGCCCGGAGGTGTAGAAGAGCGCCTCGTCGGGGGAGGCGAGGGCGGTCAGCTCCTCGGCGATGATCCCGAAGGCGCGCTCCCAGGTCACGGCCTCGTACCGATCGGCGCCCTCGGGCAGATACACAGGTTGCGTGATGCGTCCCTGCTGGCCGAGCCAGTAGCCGCTGCGGCCGGCCAGGTCGGCGACGGGGTGGGCGGCGAAGAAGTCGGGGGTGACACGGCGCAGGGTCGCCTCCTCGGCGACGGCCTTGGCGCCGTTCTCGCAGAATTCCGCCGTGTGCCGCTTGTCGCCCTCGGGCCACGCGCAGCCGGGGCAGTCGAACCCGTCCTTCTGGTTGACCTTGAGGAGGGTCTGCGCGGTGCGCCGCACGCCCATCTGCTGCTGGGCGATGCGCAGGGTGTGTGCGACGGCGGGCAGTCCGGCGGCGGCGTGCTGGGCCGCGTCGATCCGCGGCGCGTCCTGGACCGGGTCACCGGTCGGGGGCTTGGTGGCCATGGTGCTCCCCTTCGAGCCTTCGGCGCCTTCGCGCGTACGGGGTCGCGTCCGTGCGTGCCGTGGCGTCCTGTCGCGTTCTTACGCCTTCACTGTCTTTCGATCCTGTCATGCACGCGCGCCGGAGCGCTCCGCGGGAAGCGGGGAGGCCCCAGGGGCGGCGCCGGGGGCGTGGTAGGGGGCCGTGGGGCGGGCGGTCCGGATTGTCAGTGGTCCGTGGCAGGATCGGGGGCGTGGCTGAGACGGCATCGAAGAAGACGGCAGACAACCGACCGCGCCTGCTCCTCATGGACGGGCACTCCCTGGCGTACCGGGCGTTCTTCGCCCTGCCCGCGGAGAATTTCACGACGGCGACGGGGCAGCCGACGAACGCCGTGTACGGCTTCATGTCGATGCTGGCGAACACGCTGCGCGACGAGGCGCCCACGCACTTCGCGGTGGCCTTCGACGTGTCCCGCAAGACGTGGCGGGCGCAGGAGTTCCCGGAGTACAAGGCGAACCGCTCCAAGACCCCCGACGAGTTCAAGGGGCAGGTGGAGCTGATCGGCGAGCTGCTGGACGCGATGCACGCCGACCGGTTCGCGGTGGACGGCTTCGAGGCGGACGACGTCATCGCGACGCTGGCCACGCAGGCCGAGGCGGCGGGCTTCGAGGTGCTGATCGTCACGGGTGACAGGGATTCGTTCCAGCTGATCACGGACAACGTGACGGTGCTCTACCCGACCAAGGGCGTTTCGGAGCTGACGCGCTTCACCCCGGAGAAGGTCCAGGAGAAGTACGGCCTCACCCCGGCCCAGTATCCGGACTTCGCGGCGCTGCGCGGTGACCCCTCGGACAACCTTCCGGGTATCCCCGGTGTGGGTGAGAAGACGGCGGCGAAGTGGATCAACCAGTTCGGTTCGTTCGCGGAGCTCGTCGAGCGGGCCGAAGAGGTGAAGGGCAAGGCCGGTCAGAACTTCCGTGACCACCTGGACGCGGTGAAGATGAACCGCGTGCTGACCGAGATGGTCCGTGACGTCGAGCTGCCGAAGGCACCGGCCGAGCTGGAGCGCGCTGCCTACGACCGCTCGGCGGTCACCGGTGTGCTGGACATCCTGGAGATCCGCAACCCGAGCCTGCGCGAGCGGCTGCTCGCCGTCGACCCGGGTGCGGAGGAGGCCGGTCCGCCGGAGCCCGCGGCCGGTGTCGAGCTGGACGGCGCGGTGCTGGGACAGGGCGAGGTCGCCCCGTGGCTGGAGGCGCACGGCGGGCAGCCGCTCGGCGTGATGAGCGTCGACACCTGGTCGCTGGGCACCGGCTCGGTCACCGAGATCGCGCTCGCCGCCGCCGACGGGTCCGCGGCCTGGCTCGACCCGGCCGAGCTCGACGAGGCCGACGAGCGGGCGTTCGCCGCCTGGCTCGCGGACCCCGCGCGTCCCAAGGTCCTGCACAACGCCAAGAACGCCCTGCGGGTCTTCCCCGAGCAGGGCTGGCGGCTCGACGGCATCGCCATGGACACCGCGCTCGCCGCCTATCTCGTCAAGCCTGGCCGCCGCTCCTTCGCGCTGGACGCGCTGGCCGTCGAGTACCTCGGCCGGGAGCTGGCCCCGGCCGCCGCGTCCGACGGGCAGCTGGCCTTCGGCGCCGACGACCGCGCGGAGGCCGACGCGCTGATGGCGCAGGCCCGCGCGGTGCTGGACCTCGGGGACGCGTTCACGGCGCGTCTGAAGGAGGTCGGGGCGACCGGGCTTCTGTACGACATGGAGCTGCCCACCTCGATCATGCTGGCCCGCCTGGAGCGGCACGGCATCGCCGCCGACCGCGCCCATCTGGAGGGCATGGAGCAGCAGTTCGCGGGCGCGGTGCAGCAGGCGGTGAAGGAGGCGCACGCCGCGGTGGGCCGTGAGTTCAACCTCGGCTCGCCCAAGCAGCTCCAGGAGGTCCTCTTCGGCGAGCTGGCCCTGCCCAAGACGAAGAAGACGAAGACGGGATACACGACCGACGCCGACGCGCTGGCGTGGCTGGCGGCGCAGACCGAGCACGAGCTGCCGGTCATCATGCTGCGCCACCGCGAGCAGGCGAAGCTGCGGGTCACGGTCGAGGGGCTGATCAAGACGATCGGCGCGGACGGCCGTATCCACACCACGTTCAACCAGACGGTCGCGGCGACGGGCCGGCTCTCCTCGACCGACCCGAATCTCCAGAACATCCCCGTCCGCACGGACGAGGGGCGGGCGATCCGCCGGGGCTTCGTCGTCGGCGAGGGCTTCGAGACGCTGATGACGGCCGACTACAGCCAGATCGAGCTGCGCGTGATGGCCCACCTCTCCGAGGACGCCGGTCTGATCGAGGCGTTCACCTCCGGCGAGGACCTGCACACGACGGTCGCCTCGCAGGTGTTCGGCGTCGAGAAGTCGGCGGTCGACGCCGAGATGCGCCGCAAGATCAAGGCCATGTCCTACGGCCTCGCCTACGGGCTGTCCGCGTTCGGCCTCTCCCAGCAGCTGAACATCGAAGCCGGCGAGGCGCGTGGGCTGATGGACACCTACTTCCTGCGGTTCGGCGGGGTGCGCGACTATCTGCACCGGGTCGTGGAGGAAGCCAGGTCCACCGGGTACACCGAGACGATCCTCGGCCGCCGCCGCTATCTCCCCGACCTCAACAGCGACAACCGCCAGCGGCGCGAGGCCGCCGAGCGGATGGCGCTCAACGCCCCGATCCAGGGGACGGCCGCCGACATCGTGAAGGTCGCGATGCTCAAGGTGGACCGTGCGCTGACGGCGGCGGAGCTGACATCACGGATGCTGCTCCAGGTCCACGACGAAATCGTCCTGGAGATCGCGAAGGGCGAGCGGGAGCAGGTCGAGGAGATCCTGCGCCGCGAGATGTCCACGGCGGTCGAGCTCCGTGCGCCGCTGGACGTGTCGGTGGGCGTCGGCAAGGACTGGGAGACGGCCGCGCACTGAGCGACGCGCCAGGAGCTGTCGCCGGGACCGTCGCGCTGCCGGCGGTCCCGGCCGCGACGGTGACCGGCCGTGGGGGACCGCGGCTGGTCACAACCCCTGCGGGAGCCACACCCCGTGACGCCTCAGGCCGTGTCCCGCCCGGCCGGCCGGGGCCGTGCGGTGTCCGCACCCGGGTCCTCCGGCGGCCGGGGGCCGGACGGCTTCCGCAGGAGGCGCATCCAGGCCCCGTACAGCACCAGCCCGGCCGCCAGGCCCGCCCCGGCCCCGAAGCACGCGGTCGGGATGATGTCGAGCGGTGTGTCGATGTGCCCGAACCAGGCGTACCAGCGGGCGCACCGGTGGACGACGCCCAGCAGGACGCACACCGCGAGGAACGCACCCGCCCAGCGGCGCTCCCGGCGGCCCAGCACCGGCACGGACTCCGGCGCCGGCACCGCGCCGGTCCGACGCAGCCCGGTGTACGTGAACCACGCCAGGACCGCCAGCGCCACGGCCGAACTGCCGTACTGGACGAACTGGAACACCGGGAAGCCGCCGACGGACCGGTTGAGCACGGGGAGCAGCTCCGTGCCCCACCGGTCGTGATGGGTGAACGCGTCCCACACGACGTGGGTGCCCGAACCGATCACGGCCGACAGGACGAACCACCCCGCCTCGGCCGGGTCCAGGCCACCGGGCTCCCGGCGCCGCCCCCGTACGAAGGTGTGGACACGACCCTGCGCCGCCCGGGGCAGCAGGGCGACCAGCGGTTCGCGCAGCATCAGCCAGAGTGCCAGCACCGCGCCGGTGATGAGGACATCGACGGTGAACACTCCCCACACGGCGTGTGTCACCTCGCCGAACTCCATCGCCCCGGGCACCACGGTGTCCGCGTAATAGGTGATATCGGGTGCGAACGACCCGGCGACGAGCGCGGATGCGAGCAGAGGGCCGCGGCCCTCGCCGGACCTGCGGATCCCCGGCAGCACGGCGGCGGCATGGCTGAGCGTGAACGGCATGGCGGCAAGTATGCGTGAGTTCGCATCACCCGCCCGGGTGCACGGGTGACTTGACGGACGCGAAGCTGAAGAATCGGTAAGAACCGGTCGGGGGCCGGTGTCCGGGCGGCGGGAGTTGCCGTAGGGTCGCCTGAGTCCTCGCGCTGGGGAGCGCGAGCGCCGTCGACGGGGAGGGTCAGATCGTATGGCAGCGCAATTCGGCCGCAGGCTGCGCAGGGGAGCCACCACCACGGCGGTGGCCGCCGCTGCCGTAGCGGCCCTCTCCGCCTCGCAGGCCCCCGCCGCACCGCACCCCGACACCGCCACCGGGGACCAGACCTCGGCCGGTGCCACACCGTCGGGGGAGGGCGCCGCCACCGGCAACTCGCCCTACTACACCGACCTGCCGCCGCTCAACACGCCCAACAAGCCCGGCACGGACGTGAATCTGCCGGTGGCCGGCAGCGCCGAATCGGGCATACCCGCCTCGATCCTGGCCGCGTACAAGAAGGCGGAGCAGGAAGTCGCGGGCACCGACGCCGCGTGCCGTCTGCCGTGGCAGCTGCTCGCCGCCATCGGCAAGGTCGAGTCGGGCCAGGCCCGCGGCGGCAAGGTCGACGCGAACGGCACCACGTACTCCCCGATCCTCGGCCCGGCTCTCAACGGCCAGGGCTTCGCGCTGATCAAGGACACCGACGGCGGGGCCTTCGACGGCGACGCGACCCACGACCGCGCGGTCGGCCCGATGCAGTTCATCCCGTCCACCTGGGCCACCTGGGGCCAGGACGGCAACGGCGACGGACGCAAGGACCCCAACAACATCTACGACGCGGCGCTGGCCGCCGGACGCTACCTCTGCGCGGGCACCCGCGACCTGTCCCTGGCCACGGACCTCGACCGGGCGGTGCTGAGCTACAACCACTCCACGGAGTACCTCCGCACGGTCCGCTCCTGGTTCGAGTTCTACAAGCGCGGCACCCACGAGGTCCCGGACGGCACGGGTGTACTCCCGGTGGACACGAGCACGGGTACGGACACCAGCTCCACCTCTCCCTCCCCCTCTCCCTCGCCCAGCACCTCCGGCGGTGCGACGCCGAGCCCCGGCCCGACGCCGCCCAAGCCCGGCGGGAGCACCAAGCCGCCCGTCGATCCCTCGCCGTCGACGCCGCCCACGACGAAGCCGCCGACCCCCACGCCCACCCCGTCCCAGACGCTCGGCAGCCTGGAGAACGCGGGCACCGGTATCCTCGCCGCCACCGCGGGCGACGCGTTCTCCGAGCGGGTCACGGTGCGGGCGAGGAACACCCTGGGTGCCGCGCTCGCCAAGGCGTCGGTCACGTTCTCGATCGTGGGCGACACCGACACCCGCTTCGCCGGCGGGAAGACCATCGTCACGCTGCCCACCGCAGCCGACGGCACCGTCACCGCGCCGGTCCTGACCGCGGGCGAGAAGGCGGGCAGCTTCAAGGTGACGGCCGTCGCCGGCACCGTCGTGCAGCGCAGCCTCAGCTTCGGCGCGAAGGTCACCGCCCGCGTGGCCGACACCGTCACCCGCACCGACGACAAGGCGCTCACGGCCGCCCCCGGCGCCGAGTTCGCCGACAGCCCCGAGATCCGTACGTCCTACAAGGGCACGGGTGTCGCGAGTACCGCCGTCACCGCGACGATGATCACCGACGCGGAGACGCCCGCCGAGAACGACAAGGGACCGTACTTCAAGGACGGGAACGGCGATCCCGTCCGCACCCTGGACCTGGAGACCGGCCCCGACGGGCTCCTGACGCTCCCGGCGATCTTCGCCGACACCACCGAGGGCACCTTCAAGCTGCGGCTCACCACCGCGAGCGGCGCCACGCTGACGATCGAGCTGAAGGTCGAGGCCCCCGCGGCCTGACCCGCGCGGGACCAGGGGTGCCCGGCGGGCGCCCGGCACCCCTGGTCCCGGCCCGGGCTCCCGTCGCGGTGGTCCGGGCGGGCCCGGAGCGGTCCGAAGGAAGGTTCCTGGCCCCGGCGGCCCGGGCCCGGACGGACAACCTCTAGCCCCGGCGGTCCTGGTCCCGGCGCAGCCGCGCCGAGGTGAAGCGGGTGGCTTCCGTCGTCGTCGGGTCCTCGGGCCACGGGTGCTTCGGGTACCGGCCGCGCAGTTCAGCCCGTACGCCCTTGTAGCCGTCCTGCCAGAACGAGGCCAGGTCCGCCGTCACCGCGGCCGGGCGCCCGGCGGGGGACAGGAGATGGACCAGGACCGGCACCCCGGCCACCCTGGGCGTCTCGCGCAGCCCGAAGAGCTCCTGGAGCTTCACCGCCAGCACGGGCTGCTCACCGCCGTACTCCACCCGGATCCTGGAGCCGCTCGGCACCTCGATCCGCTCCGGGGCCAGCTCGTCCAGCCTGGCGGCCTCGCCCGTCGCCCACGGCAGCAGCCGCCGCACCGCCTGACCCGCGTCGATCCGCGCCAGGTCCGAGCGGCGCCGCGCCCGCGACAGCTCCGGCTCCAGCCACTCATCGGCGCGCGCGGTCAGCGCGCCGTCCGACACATCGGGCCACGGCGCCCCCACCACCCGGTGCAGGAACGCGAGCCGCAGCCGCAGCTGCTCGCTGTCCCGGTTCCACCGCAGCAGCCCCAGGCCCTCGCGGCGCAGCCCCTCCAGCAGCGCCCCGCGCACCAGCTCCGGGGCGGGCGCGCGCAGCGCGCGCACCGACAGCTCGACGGCGCCCAGGCGCTCCACGGAGCGGGCCACCACATCGCCGTCCGCCCAGTGGACCTCCTCTCCTGAGAACGCCAGGTGCCCGGCGGCCAGCCGCGCCGTGCCCTCGTCGACGACGGCCGCCAGCCGCACCCTGGCCGACGCCGCGTGGGCGGGCCGGTCGGCGACCGCGACGGCCAGCCACGGAGCGCTGCGCAGCCGCGAGCCGTCCCGCAGCTCCGCGCCCGTACCCGACAGCATCAGGAACGCCCCCTCGCCGCGGGCCCGCCCCACCCGCTCGGGGAAGGCGAGCGCAGCCACCAGGCCCACAGCCGCGTCGTCCGGCCCTCCGGAGGACGCGGCGGCGCCTGTGGAGCCCTGCCCGGCCCCGCTCTCCGCGCCCTTCGAAGAGCCCGAGCCCAGGGACCCCGAGAGCCGCCGCACCTCCTGCCTCCAGCGCGCCGCGTAGGCGTCACCGCCCCGTCGCGCCGTGCGCAGGGCGTGCGCCAGGTCGTCGCCGTACTCCCGGGGCGGCTCCTCGCTCAGCAGCGCCACCACCTCCGCGGCCCGGCGCCCGCCCACCTCGTCCGCGCCGTCCAGGAGGGCGCGGGCCAGCCGGGGATGCAGGCCCAGGCGGGACATCCGCACGCCCCGGCCCGTCGCCCGCCCCGCGCCGTCCACCGCTCCGACCGCGCCCAGCACCTCCTGGGCCGCGCCCATGGCCCCGGCCGGCGGCGGGTCCAGCAGCGCGAGACCCGAGGCGCCGGGATCGCCCCAGCAGGCCGCCTGCAGCGCGAACGCCGCCAGATCGGCCACCTTGATCTCGGGGGAGGGGAAGGCGGCCAGCCGCCCGTCCTCCGCCTGCTCCCAGCAGCGGTACACCGCGCCCGGCGCCTCGCGCCCCGCGCGGCCCGCACGCTGGCGGCCGGCCGACCGCGACGCGCGCACGGTCGTCAGCGCGCTCAGCCCCCGGGCATGGTCCGTACGCGGCTCCCTGGCGAGGCCCGAGTCCACGACGACCCGCACGCCGGGCACCGTCAGGGAGGACTCGGCCACGGACGTCGCCAGCACCACCCGGCGGCCCTCCGAGGACCCGGCGAGCACCGCGTCCTGCACCGCCGCCGGGGCCCGCCCGTGTACCTGGAGCACCTCGGCGTCCACCCCCGCGAGGTGTCCCGCCACCCGGCCGATCTCGCCGACGCCGGGCAGGAAGCACAGCACGTCGCCGTCCCGCTCCGCGAGCGCCCGGCGCACCACCGCCGCCACATGACCCAGCAGGGCCGGATCGACCCTCATCCCGTGCGGAGGCCGCACCGGACCGGCCGGCGGGGCCCACACCACCTCCACCGGGTGGGCCACGCCCTGCGCCTCGACGACCGGAGCCCCGCCGAGCAGCCGGGCCCAGCCCTCGGCGTCCGTCGTCGCCGACGCCGCGACCAGCCGCAGCTCGGGCCTGATCGTCGCCCGTACGTCGAGGAGGAACGCGGCGGCGGTGTCGGCGTCCAGATGGCGCTCGTGGCACTCGTCGATGATCACCACGTCGACCCCGGCCAGCTCCTGGTCGCGCTGGAGCCGCTGGAGCAGCACCCCGGTGGTCACGACCTCCACCACCGTGTCCGGCCCCACCGACCGCTCCCCGCGCACGGTGAAGCCGACCCGGCCGCCGGTCCGCTCGCCGAGCAGCCACGCCATCCGCCGCGCGGCGGCGCGAGCCGCGATCCGCCGGGGCTCGGCGACGAGGACCCGGCGCACCGGGCCCCGGCCGGTCAGCCCGGCGAGCACCAGCGGCACGAGCGTCGTCTTGCCGGTCCCGGGCGGGGCGCAGAGCACGGCGGCCCCCCGCTCCTCCAGCGCCCGCTCCAGGGCGGGCACAGCGGTGCGTACGGGCAACTGGTCCAGCGCGTCGGTACGGATCACGCCCCCAGTCTCGTACGCCCCCGGTCCCGGCAGGACGGCCGGTGCCTCAGGAGGCCGCGCCGTCCCGCTCGCAGACGAAGATCGCCGTCCCGGGGATCAGGTGCCCCCGCAGCGGGGACCAGCCGCCCCACTCCTGGTCGTTCCAGTCGGGCCACTCCGGCTCCACCAGGTCGACCAGCCTGAAGCCGCCCGCCACCACGTCCCGCACCCGGTCGCCCAGCGTCCTGTGGTGCTCCACGTACACCGCGTCACCGTGCTCGTCCTGCTCCACGTACGGCACGCGGTCGAAGTAGGAGGCGGCGACGGAGAGGCCCTCGGGCCCCGGCTCGTCGGGGAACGCCCAGCGGATCGGGTGCGTCACCGAGAAGACCCAGCGGCCGCCCGGCCGCAGCACCCGGCGCACCTCGCGGAACACCTGGACGGGGTCGGCGACGAAGGGCACCGCGCCGTAGGCGGAACAGGCCAGGTCGAAGGCGCCGTCCCGGAAGGGGAGCCGCCCCGCGTCCGCCTCCACCAGCGGGACACCGCCGCCGATGCGCAGCGCGTGCTGGAGCTGGCGGTGCGAGAGGTCCAGGGCCACCGGGCGGGCGCCCTGGGCGGCGAGCCAGCGGGAGCACTGCGCGGCTCCCGCGCCGATCTCCAGGACGTCCAGGCCCTTCAGCCCGGCCGCGGGCCCCAGCAGCGAGGCCTCGGCCTCGTCGAGCCCCTCCGGGCCCCAGACGAAGCGGTCGTCCCCGAGGAAGGCCCCGTGGTCGCTCTGGTACTCGTCGGCGTTCCGGTCCCACCAGCCGCGGCTCGCCCGGCTGCTCTCCGCCTCGCCGGCGTTCCGCCGGGTCGCTTCGGGTTCGGACCCGTAGATCTCTTGGCTCATCGTGCCCGTCGTTGTAGTTTGCCTTCACCCGCCTCGCGCGGGTGCCTCCACGGGCCGTACGGGTGAGTACGCTCGTGTGCGCGGACCACACCACTGCGACCGATGTGGCCTCGGTGAACGTGAGTTGTGCCGGGAATGGGGTGGTGTGCCCCGGGTGTGCGCCTTCGCGCATTGACCCTGTCCGGCTGCCCCCGTATGCTACAAGTTGCGCTGCGAGCCTGCGCGCTTCAGACCTAGCAGGCCGCGCTCGCGTCTGTTGCATGTCCCCTCGGTTGTCGAGGTGCCTATCCGGTACAGGTTGGGTGCCCTCCAGGCTGTCCGGCTTCTGCAGAGGCGATACGGGCTTTCGGCGTAGCAGTACCTACGACTCACTGTCCGTACCGGAGCCCTTTCCCACATGACGAGCAGCACCGAGACCACCGCCACCACTCCGCAGGTTGCGGTCAACGACATCGGCGACGCGGACGCGTTCCTCGCGGCGATCGACGAGACGATCAAGTACTTCAACGACGGCGACATCGTTGACGGTGTCATCGTCAAGGTTGACCGGGACGAGGTTCTCCTCGACATCGGTTACAAGACCGAAGGCGTCATCCCGAGCCGCGAGCTCTCGATCAAGCACGACGTCGACCCGAACGAGGTCGTCAAGGTCGGCGACGAGATCGAGGCCCTGGTTCTCCAGAAGGAGGACAAGGAAGGCCGCCTGATCCTCTCGAAGAAGCGCGCTCAGTACGAGCGTGCCTGGGGCACCATCGAGAAGATCAAGGAAGAAGACGGCATCGTCACCGGTACCGTCATCGAGGTCGTCAAGGGTGGTCTCATCCTCGACATCGGCCTCCGCGGCTTCCTCCCGGCGTCGCTCGTCGAGATGCGTCGTGTCCGCGACCTCCAGCCCTACGTGGGCAAGGAGCTCGAGGCCAAGATCATCGAGCTGGACAAGAACCGCAACAACGTGGTCCTGTCCCGCCGTGCCTGGCTCGAGCAGACCCAGTCCGAGGTCCGCCAGACGTTCCTCACGACCCTCCAGAAGGGTCAGGTCCGCTCCGGCGTCGTCTCCTCGATCGTCAACTTCGGTGCCTTCGTGGACCTGGGTGGCGTCGACGGTCTCGTGCACGTCTCCGAGCTGTCCTGGAAGCACATCGACCACCCCTCCGAGGTTGTCGAGGTCGGCCAGGAAGTCACCGTCGAGGTCCTCGACGTCGACATGGACCGCGAGCGCGTCTCGCTGTCGCTCAAGGCGACGCAGGAAGACCCGTGGCAGCAGTTCGCCCGTACGCACCAGATCGGGCAGGTCGTTCCCGGTAAGGTCACCAAGCTCGTTCCCTTCGGTGCGTTCGTGCGCGTCGACGAGGGCATCGAGGGTCTGGTCCACATCTCCGAGCTGGCCGAGCGCCACGTGGAGATCCCGGAGCAGGTCGTCCAGGTCAACGACGAGATCTTCGTCAAGGTCATCGACATCGACCTCGAGCGCCGTCGCATCAGCCTCTCGCTGAAGCAGGCCAACGAGGCCTTCGGTGGCGACCCGGCCTCCGTCGAGTTCGACCCGACCCTGTACGGCATGGCCGCGTCCTACGACGACCAGGGCAACTACATCTACCCCGAGGGCTTCGACCCCGAGACCAACGACTGGCTCGAGGGCTTCGAGGCGCAGCGCGAGGTCTGGGAGACCCAGTACGCCGAGGCGCAGCAGCGCTTCGAGCAGCACCAGGCCCAGGTCATCAAGTCCCGCGAGGCCGACGAGGCTGCCGCTGCCGAGGGTGCTGCCGCCCCGGCCGGCGCTGCCCCGGCTGCCTCCGGCGGCAGCGGTGGCGGCTCGTACTCCTCGGAGTCCGCGGACAACTCCGGCGCTCTGGCGTCGGACGAGGCCCTGGCTGCCCTGCGCGAGAAGCTGGCCGGCGGCCAGAGCTGACGCTCCGACCTCAGCCGCTCATCGGCGTAGAGCTGTAGAGCTGTGAATGAGGCCCGTCCCCTCCGGGGGGCGGGCCTCATGCGTACCCGGACGGCGATCAGGGCGTGACGGGGATGTTCGTCAGGCCCCTTCCACCGGTGACCGTGTTGCTCGCGTGCACGGTGGTGGGGCAGTCCGCGCTCCGGTTCGTGACGTTGACGGCGAGCTGCCCGCCGCCGGTGGCGCCGGTGAGGTCCGAGGCGTTCCCCCGGAAGACGGTGCCGCAGCCCCAGCCGCTCTGCTGGGTGTGCGTCTCGTATCCGTTGTTGGTGGTGTGCACGCCCTGGTTGTTCTCGACCAGCACGTCGTTGCCCTTCACGTCGACCCACGAGTCGTCGTAGTTGGCGCCGGTCAGCCCGCCGCCGTCGAAGGTGTTGCCGATGATCTGGGCGCCGGTGGTGCCCTCCTTGATGTCGACGTTCTCGCCGCCGACCCCCGGGCCTATGGTGTTGCCGATGATCTTCGCCCTGTCGCTGCGGTCGGTCAGGTTGCCCGCCGAGCCGACGTAGACGCCCTCACCCATCCCGCGCCCGTCCTGCCCCGTGTCGTGGATCCAGGAGTTCATGAGGGTCCCGTCCCGGCTCGACGCGCGGAAGTGGACGCCCTCCATGTCGAGGTCGTGCACGGTCACCGAGTCGATGACGACCCCGTCCGCCGCGTCGGTCACGATCCCCTTCTGGCCGCCGGTGACCGTGACGCCCCGGACCGTCCAGTGGTCCGCGCCGTTCAGGTGCAGGCCGTAGCCGCCACCCGCCGTCAGGACCGCCCGCGAGGAGCCGGTGAGGGTGATGCGCGCGGCCGGGGAGGCCGGGACGGTCGCCTTGAAGTTCCCGGTGTACGTGCCGTCGGCGAGCCGGATCGTGTCACCGGGAGCGGCGGCGGCCAGCGCGGCCTTGAGCTGCGCCGCCGTTGTGACCTCGATGACCGCCGTCTGCGCCGCTCCGGCCGAGGCGGCGGGCAGGAGGCCCGTGCAGAGTACGGCCGTCAGCAGGGCGGGGATCAGTGTGCGGGTGCGCATGGGGGTGCCTTCCCGTCGGAGGAGTTCCAGGAGTTCTCGTACGTGAACGCAGGTCGAGGCTCTGGAGCTGCCCGTGACGGTAGGGACGGGTGGTGAGCATGTCAAGGTCTGGACCAATGAGCCGGTCCGATGGGCTCCAGGTCGCCGTGATCCGGGCTGACGGGTCGACTGCCGGGGAGCGGAAGAAGAAACATGTGGGATACACGAATAACTGACACCCCGTAACACGCCCTTGTCAGGATCCGGCGCAACGTCAGGATCACTCAGGGGAGCCCGGGAATGACTCACACGTCGAACACCTCACGCGTCTCGCACGCCTCTCCCGTGCCGACGGGCGCCAGCCGCCGGAGCTTTCTGCGCAGCGTCGGCATCACCGGCGGCGCCGGCGCCATGTTCGCCACCATGGGCGCGCTCGGCCTCGCTCCCACCGCGCAGGCGGCGGCCCGCGAACCCGCCTTCCGGGCGCCGAGCGCGAGCGACTTCTCGCTGAAGGGGAGGGCTGCGGCGAAGGTCGTCGTCGTGGGCGGAGGCATCGCCGGTCTCGCCGCCGCGTACGAGCTGGGCAAGGCGGGGTACGACTGTACGGTCCTGGAGGCCAGGGGCCGCACCGGCGGGCGCAACTTCACCGTCCGGGGCGGCGATTCGACCACCGACACCTACGGCAACAAGCAGACCGCCCGCTTCAGTGACGGCCAGTACATGAACGCCGGGCCCGGCCGCATCCCGCAGTGGATGGTCACCCTCGACTACTGCCGTGAACTCGGCGTCCCCGTCGAGGTGTTCACCAACACGAACGCGAACGCCTACCTCTACAACGAGCGGGCGGGCATGAAGGCCCCGGTGCGCTACCGCACCGCGAAGGCCGACGTCTACGGCTATGTCGCCGAGCTCCTGGCCAAGGCCACGGACAAGGGCGCGCTGGACCGGCAGATCACCGCCGACGACCAGGAACGGCTCCTGGAGTTCCTCAAGGACTTCGGAGACATCGGCGACACGCTCGACTACACCGGCAGCCCTCGCCGCGGCTACCGTGTCGACCCGGCCGCCGCCGGGACCCCGGGCGAGGAGCTCGGCTCCGTACCCACCGCGTCCGAGGTCTTCGCCAGTGGTGTCGGGCGCTACTTCTCCTTCGAGTTCGAGTACGACCAGGCCATGCTGATGTTCCAGCCGGTCGGCGGCATGGACCGGATACCCGCCGCCCTCACCCGGGCGATAGGAGAGCGGAGGATACGCACCGGGGCGGTCGTCACCGACATCACCGACACGGCCCACGGCGTCACCGTCACCTACACCCGGTCGGGCCGGACCCAGCGCATCGAGGCGGACTACTGCGTCGCCGCGCTGCCTCCCAACATCCTGGCCAAGACGGCCCACAACCTCGGACCGGCTGTCCAGACCGCCCTGGAGGCCTGCAAGCCCGCCTCGGCGGGCAAGATCGGCCTGGAGTACCGCAGCCGCTGGTGGGAGACCGACCACCGGATCTACGGGGGCATCACCGAGACGGACATGGACCTCTCCCACATCTGGTACCCCTCGTACGGCCACCACGGCCAGCGCGGACTCCTCATCGGGTACTACAACTACGGCTCCCAGGCGGACGCCTACGCCGCACTCGCCCCACGCGACAGGGAGGCGAGGGCCGTCACCCAGGGCGTGAAGATCCACGGTGAGAAGTACCGTACGGAGCTGGCCTCGTCGTTCTCCCACCACTGGCGCCAGACGCCCCATCTGGAGACCGCCTGGCACTCCCTGTCCGGCGGACCCGACGCCGCCGTGTTCGCACCGCTCAACAGCCCCGCCGGACACGTGTACTTCGCCGGTGACCACCTCAGCCACACCGACGCCTGGCAGCACGGAGCCTTCACCTCCGCGCGGAAGGCGGTGACGGCCCTGCACAGCCGTGTCCTCGCGTAACGACATGTGAAACGCGCGGGAGCGGGAATGCCGTGGCCGGGCGGGGTGTTCTTGTCGAGGAACACGAGGAGGAGCGGTAACCGTGCCTGATCCGCAGAGTTTGTACGAATGGGAGCCGAAGGGCCTGGCAGTCGTCGACATGGCGCTCGCCCAGGAGTCGGCCGGCCTGGTCATGCTCTACCACTTCGACGGATACATCGACGCGGGCGAGACGGGCGAGCAGATCGTCGACGGCCTCCTGGAGACGCTGCCGCACCAGATCGTCGCCCGCTTCGACCACGACCGGCTCGTCGACTACCGGGCGCGCCGCCCGCTGCTCACCTTCAGGCGCGACCGGTGGACGGCGTTCGAGGCGCCCACCCTGGACGTCCGCGTCGTGCAGGACGCCACGGGCGCACCCTTCCTGCTGCTGTCCGGCCCCGAGCCCGACGTCGAGTGGGAGCGGTTCGCCGCCGCGGTGGAGCAGATCGTGGAGCGGCTCGGTGTCCGCCTCTCGGTCAACTTCCACGGCATCCCGATGGGCGTCCCGCACACCCGCCCGGTCGGCATCACCCCGCACGGCAACCGCACCGACCTGATGCCCGGACACCGCAGCCCCTTCGACGAGGCGCAGGTGCCCGGTTCCGCCGAGGCGCTCGTGGAGTACCGGCTGATGGAGGCCGGGCACGACGTCCTCGGTGTGGCCACCCATGTGCCGCACTACGTCGCCAGGTCCGCCTACCCGGACGCCGCGCTCACCGCCCTGGAGGCGATCACGGCGGCGACCGGACTGGTCCTGCCGAGCGTCGCGCACACGCTGCGCACCGAGGCGCACCGCACCCAGACCGAGATCGACCGGCAGATCGGCCAGGGGGACGAGGAGCTCGTCTCGCTCGTCGAAGGGCTTGAGCACCAGTACGACGCGGTCGCGGGCTCCGAGACGCGGGGCAACCTCGTCGCGGAACCGGTCGATCTGCCGTCGGCGGACGAGATCGGCCGCGAATTCGAGCGCTTCCTCGCGGAACGCGAGGGCGATTCCTGAGGCCGGGGGCCGCCGGGACATCCCTTAGGCTCGGGCGCATGCTGAAAGTGGGCCTGACCGGCGGGATCGGCGCCGGCAAGAGCGAAGTGTCACGGCTGCTCGCACGCTACGGAGCCGTACTGATCGACGCGGACCGGATCGCACGCGAGGTCGTGGAGCCCGGCACCCCCGGGCTCACCGCCGTCGTCGAGGCCTTCGGGCCCGGCATCCTCAACACCGACGGCTCACTGGACCGCTCGGCGCTCGGCACGATCGTCTTCGCCGATCCTGCACGCCTGGCCACGCTCAACGGCATCGTGCACCCGCTCGTGGGCGCCCGTTCCGCCGAGCTGGAGCGGGCCGCAGGCCCCGGCGCCGTCGTCGTCCACGACGTCCCGCTGCTCACGGAGAACGGCCTCGCCCCCCTCTACGACCTGGTCGTGGTCGTGGACGCGGCCCCCGAAACCCAGCTGGACCGGCTCCTGAGGCTGCGCGGCATGACGGAGTCCGACGCCCGCGCCCGGATGGCGGTCCAGGCCACCCGTGAGGAGCGGCTGGCCGTCGCCGACCTCGTCGTCGACAACGACGGGCCGCTGGAGAACCTGGAACCGCAGGTCCGGAAGCTCTGGTCGGAGCTGACCGCCCGGGCCGCCGCCGGCTGACCCCGCGGCCTGCCGGAATACGGCCACCCGGCCGGATGTTGAAGAGCGGAAGGCGAAGGGAAGGACACGGCCGTGCCCGAGAGGAACCCGGAAACACACGTCATCGATTTCCGTGCCGCGGAGCGACTGCTCGCCGCGCGGGATCCGCGCGGTGCGGTCAAGCTGCTCGACTCGGTGATCGCCGCCCACCCGGAGAACACCGCGGCCCGGCTGCTGCGCGCCCGGGCCTTCTTCGCCGCAGCCCAACTCCGCCCGGCCGAGCTCGAATTCGAGCTGGTCCTGGAGCGCGAGCCGGACAACGCCTTCGCCCACTTCGCCCTCGCCCGCACCTTCCAGCGCGCCGGCCGGCCGGAACAGGCCACCCGCCACTTCCGGCTGGCCGCCGCGCTCGACCCGAACCCCGAATACCTGCGGGCCGCCCGCTTCGACGACCGGCCGTGACGGGCGCGGGCCAGGGATAACCGGTCCGCTTGGACGACCGGCCGTGTGGGGCGCGGGCCGGGGGCAACCGCTCCTGACAGCCGGGGGCAACCGGTCCTGACAGGCGCGGGCCCCTGGCCTTTCGGGCGGGCTCAGTGTCTGTCGTACGGCCCCCAGTCGCTCCGGCGGGGCTCGTGCGGCCGGGCGTTCCGCCGTGGTGCGCCCCCGTCGGGCCCGTCCCTGTCAGGTTCGTACGGCGGGATGTTCCGGCCCGGCTGGTACTGCGGGCCCTGCCGGATGTGGCGCAGGACGAAGCAGAAGTCCGTGACGGCGATCGCCAGCACCACACCGCAGGCCGTCGCCCAGCCCGGGCGCCCAGCCACCACGAAGGCCGTCAGGCCGAACGCGGCCCAGATCATGCCCCATACACTCAGTGAGAGCCGCATCCGCAGGGGGCTGCGTGCGGTGGACGGTTCATTTCCGGTACGCATCACCATCGCCTCTTCTCCAGCATGAACCCGCGGCGCGGCATACGGAAACCGATGAGGACGACGGGGAGCGGACTGTGACGACGACGGGACGGGGTTACGCGACGAGGGGCGCCGCGTCATGGGACGCGGGCACTGCCCGGCGGTCCAGGGTGCGGGGCGCGCTGCTGGGCGGTGCGATCGGGGACGCGCTGGGCAACCCGGTCGAGTTCCTCTCCCTCGACGGCATCCGCCGCGCCCACGGGGAGGCCGGTGTCCGAGGGCTCGTCGCCGACCAGGACGGGGCGGTCGGGCGGATCACGGACGACACCCAGATGACGCTGTTCACGGTCGAAGGGCTGATCAGGGCCCACTCCAGGGCAGCCGCCAAGGGGATCGGCGGAGCCGAGACCGAGATCGTCCGCAACGCCTATCTGCGCTGGCTCGACACCCAGAACCACCCCTCCCCGCCCGCGCCCGACGGGGACGACCCCGTACGCACCGGATGGCTCAGGCACCAGCACTGGCTGTACGCGCGCCGGGCGCCCGGCAACGCCTGTCTCACGGGCCTGGCATCCGGGCAGGCCCCAGCGCCCGACGCCCCGCTCGGACAGCCCGGCCCCGTCAATCCGCACTCCAAGGGCTGCGGCACGGTCATGAGGTCGGCCCCCTTCGGGCTGCTCGGCGAGGACGCGGCGACGGGCTTCGACCTGGCCGCCAGGTGCGCGCTGATCACGCACGGCCACCCCACCGGGGCGTACGCCGCGGGCGCGCTGGCCGCGATCGTCACGTATCTGCTGGAGGGCGACTCACCGGCCGGTGCCGTGCTGCGCGCCATGGAACTGCTGGGCCGCCACCACGGCCACGAGGAGACGACGGCCGCGCTGCGGGCGGCGGTCGACCTCGCGGCCGCGCCCGGCCGGCCGACGGCCGAGCGGGCCGAGTCGCTGGGCGCGGGCTGGGTCGCCGAGGAGGCCCTCGCCATCGCCGCGTACTGCGCGCTGGCGCTCCCGGGGGCCGACGACGTGGCCGAGGCGCTGCTGCTCTCGGTCAACCACTCGGGCGACAGCGACTCCACCGGTTCGGTCTGCGGCAATCTGCTGGGTGCCCACCACGGGGACGTACGGCTGCCCGCCGCATGGCTCGTGGCCACCGAGGGGCGGTCCGTGATCGCCGAACTCGCGGACGACCTCTGCATGGAGTTCGAGCACCCGGTCGCGTGGCCGAAAGGGCGCTACCCGCAGAACTGAGGCGGAACGCCTCACCCCGCACGGGCGTTGTGCCGGCATGAGCCTGATACGTGAGGGACACACAGGGACGGGACCCGGCTCCATCACACCGGACGGCTGCGCGGTCGAGCTCTACGCGCGCCTGTCCGCCGGCACCGAACCGGAGGTGATCCGGTCGGTCCTGCCACCCGGTGCGAGCGTGCTCGAACTGGGCTGCGGCGCGGGCCGGGTGACACATCCGCTGGTGGAGCTCGGCTTCGCGGTGACCGCGGTGGACGAGTCGGCTCAGATGCTGGAGCGCGTCCACGGAGCACGCACGGTGCGGAGCCCGATCGAGGAGCTGGACCTCGGCGAGGAGCGGTTCGACGCGGTGGTGCTCGGGTCCTTCCTGGTGCACACGAGCGACCACCGGGTCAGGGAGGGGCTGCTCGGGGCCTGCCGCAGGCATGTGAAGGACGACGGGGTCGTGCTCATCCAGCGCGAGGGCGCCGACTACCACTCGGACCTGCCCCGCGAGCGGGAGGACCGGCAGGCAGGCTGCACCATACGCATCCTCTCGGCGGAGCCGCTGGGCGACGGGGTGGACGAGGTGCGCGCCGAGTACGTCTTCGAGGACGCCCGCTGGACCCAGACCTTCCGCTCCCGCGCACTCTCCGCGGAGCGCTTCGAGACGTATCTGGGGAAGGCCGGGCTCGCCGTCGACCGTTCTCTCACCCCGGACGGCGTCTGGGTGCTCGCGCGTCCCGGGAAGCCCTGAGCAGCAGGAGCGGGCGGCGGAGCGGGCAGGCCTGCTGCGGGGGCGGGGCCGGGCACCCCGCGCCGGTCAGTGGACGAACCGGTAGCTGCGCCAGGGCAGGCTGCGCGGGGAGTTTTCGTCGGTGAACGTGGTGGCCACGTAGGTGGTGCCGCCCCCGGTGCAGTCGACGGTGCGGTACAGGATCATGTCGATCAGGGTCTCGTTGGCGACCTTGTTCGCCCCGGCCGGAGCCATCCGGTGACAGCCCTTCACCGATGGGCTGTGCACGGTGATGACCTTCTCCCGCTCGGTGGTGTAGGAGACCGGCCCCACCGCGGTGCGCCCCAGGCCGGAACAGCCGGTGACGGCCAGGGTGAGCAGGGCCGCACCGGCGGCGGTGCGGATACGTCGGCGGAGAACGGTGGGGGGCGCGGTGACGGACATGGGCGGGGTCCTCGTCTGCTCGTCCGGCTCATCGGTACGTCACAGAGACGTGCTGGCGCTGGCCACCCTGCCCGTTCCCCCGGGCACCGGCATCCGGTGCGCGGCCGGCCGGGGCCATGGACACCCGGACAGAGGTTCGAAGGTGGGCGGATCGGGCATATCGTGGTAATAGAGGCATGGCGAGTGGGTGCGGTGACGCATTCCCGGACGCAGGGGGCCGTGATGGTCCAGGAGCTGGTGGTCGCGTTGGTGGCCGTGGTGTCGTGCTGCCTGTTGTACGCCCTGGCCGCGGCGCGGGTGGTCAAACAGTACGAGCGGGGCGTGGTGCTCCGGCTCGGCAGGCTGCACGACCAGGTGCGCGCCCCGGGCTTCACCATGATCGTCCCGGGTGTCGACCGGCTTCGTAAGGTCAACATGCAGATCGTGACGATGCCCGTCCCCGCCCAGGACGGCATCACGCGGGACAACGTGACGGTGCGTGTGGACGCCGTCATCTACTTCAAGGTCGTGGACCCGGCGAGCGCCGTGATCCAGGTGGAGGACTACCGGTTCGCGGTCTCCCAGATGGCGCAGACCTCGCTGCGGTCGATCATCGGCAAGAGCGACCTGGACGATCTGCTGTCCGACCGCGAGAAGCTCAACCAGGGCCTGGAGCTGATGATCGACAGCCCCGCCGTGGGCTGGGGCGTGCAGATCGACCGGGTGGAGATCAAGGACGTGTCGCTGCCGGAGACGATGAAGCGCTCGATGGCCCGGCAGGCCGAGGCCGACCGTGAGCGGCGCGCCCGGGTCATCAACGCCGACGCGGAGCTCCAGGCGTCGAAGAAGCTCGCCCAGGCCGCCAGCGAGATGTCGACCCAGCCGGCGGCGCTCCAGCTACGACTGCTGCAGACGGTGGTCGCGGTCGCGGCCGAGAAGAACTCCACGCTGGTGCTGCCCTTCCCCGTGGAGCTGCTCCGCTTCCTCGAGCGCGCCCAGCAGGGGCCGCAGCCGGCAGGCGCGGGCGAGCCGCAGAACGCGTCGGCCGAGCAGCGTGCGGTGGAGGAGCGTCCCGCGCCGGGCGAGGCCGCGGCGGACGAACCGGTCCCGGAGGAGCCCGTCGCGGAGAAGTCCGTCGTGGAGGAGTCCGTCCCGGAGCGGCCCGTTCGGGGTCAGGCGCTGACCGGGTCCGGGCCGGTGCCGGAGTTCGATCCGGACGGGCTGCCGGAGTTCGACCCCGAGCAGCTGACCGACGGGACCCACGCCAAGCCCCTCACCCGTCACTGACCCCCTCCTCAGCCCGTCCCACCTGTGGAAACACGGCCGGGGCGGGCGCTGTCACACCCCCCGCCTAGACTCACCAGGGCGGGGGGAGACGTGACAGGACCGAGGCGGAAGGGGGCAGTGGCATGGCGCGGCAGACGCGGGACGGGGCCTACGAGCGGCTGCTCCGGTGCGCCGCGGTGTTCCTGCCGGGCGCACTGCCCCGGGACGGCCGGATCGCCTTCTGGGACCCGGACGGGAGCGCCGGTCTCGGCGGCTCCGGCACGGCGTCGCCCGGCGGGGCGTTTCCGGCTGCGGGAGAGCCCGCGGGCGAGTCCCCCGGGGAGTCCGCGTACGCCCTGACCGGGCTCACGGTCGTCGGGCGCCACGCCGGTACGGGCAGCACGGGCACGGACGGCGTCCGCTCCCGCACGGTGCCCGCCGTGGTGCTTCCCGTCGAGGACGCGGTGCCGCTGCTCGCCCGCGCCCGCCACCGCGCCGTGGCCCACCCCGCGACCCGCGCCTGGGGCGCGGCGGCCGTGCACGCGCTGACCCTCGTCGCACGCGGAAGACTGCTGCCCGGGCTCACGGCCGACGACCACGACGCCTGGCGCGCGGGGCCGCGCGACGCCGAGGACATCGCGCATCTGAGAGCCGTAGCCGCCTCGATGCCGCCCGAGGGACACGCGGTCCCGTTGGACGGCACACCCCTGCGGGTTCCCGAACCCAGGGCGCTGATCGGCGCCTTCCTCGATGCCGTCGCCGACGTCCTTCCCCGGACGCCCGCCGCCGCCCACGCGATGGGGGCGCCCTTCGCCGCCCGCGAGGCACAGCATCTGCCGGACGCCCGTGCCTGGGCCGTCGAGGTGGCCGCCGGACTCGACGCCGGGGTGCGTGTGTCGCTCCGGCTCGACCTGTCGGCGTACGACCTCTTCGACAGCGGCGACGACAGCACCGGCGACGGCGACAGCACCGGCGATGGTGCGGAGGCCGCCGGAAGCGAGGACGTGCGGGCCGCTCCGTCCGCCGCGCGCCATGCCGCCGCCGCCATCACCCAGGTGCACAGCCTCGCCGACCCGACGTACGTCACCGACGCGGCCACCCTGTGGGCCGGCGGCGCGGGCGAGCCCTTCGGGCCGAGGGCGAGGATCGACGCCGTACTCGCGCTGCGCCGCGCCGCCCGCGTCTGGCCGCCCCTGGAGCGCCTGCTGGACCAGCCCGTCCCCGACGTCCTCGCTGTCACCGAGGACGAGCTCTACGAACTGATCGGCGAGGCAGGAGCGCGGCTCGCGGCGGCCGGGGTCGCGGTCCACTGGCCCCGGGAGCTCGCGCGCTCGCTCACCGCGGCGGCCGTCGTCCGGCCCGCGCCCGGTTCGGCCACCGACGGCACCTCGTTCTTCGACGCCGAGCAGCTCTTCGCGTTCAACTGGCAGCTCTCCCTCGGCGACGACCACCTCACCGAGGCGGAGATGGACACGCTCGCCGAGGCGCACCGCCCCGTGGTGCGTCTGCGTGACCAGTGGGTCGTCGTCGATCCCGCGCTCGTCCGCAAGGCGCGCAAGCGGGAGCTCGGCCTCCTGGACCCCGTGGACGCCCTCGCCGTCGCCCTGACCGGCACCGCCGAGGTCGACGGCGAGCAGGTCGAGGCCGTGCCCGCCGGAGCCCTCGCCGCGCTCCGCGCGCGCATCCTGGACGAGGACACCACCCTCCCCGCGCCGCCCGGCCTCGACGCGACCCTCCGCGACTACCAGCTCCGCGGCCTGGCCTGGCTGGACCGGATGACCTCGCTCGGCCTCGGCGGCTGCCTCGCCGACGACATGGGCCTGGGCAAGACGATCACGGTCATCGCGCTCCACCTGCACCGCGCCCACGCCGCCCCCACCCTCGTCGTCTGCCCCGCCTCCCTCCTCGGCAACTGGCACCGCGAGATCAACCGCTTCGCCCCCGGAGTCCCCGTGCGCCGCTTCCACGGCACCGACCGCAGCCTCACGGGCGCGGACGGCGGCTTCGTCCTCACGACGTACGGCACGATGCGCTCCAGCGCGGAGCAGCTCGCCGCGCACACCTGGGGCCTGGTCGTCGCCGACGAGGCGCAGCACGTGAAGAATCCGCACTCCTCCACGGCCAGGGCCCTGCGCACCATCCCCGCCCCGGCGCGGGTCGCCCTGACCGGCACGCCCGTGGAGAACAACCTCTCCGAGCTCTGGGCGCTGCTCGACTGGACCACCCCCGGTCTGCTCGGACCGCTCAAGGCGTTCCGTGCCCGGCACGCCCGGATCGTGGAGAACACCGGCACCGCCGCCGGCCTGGGCAACGAGGAGGCGGTCGAACGGCTCTCCCGGCTGGTCCGCCCCTTCCTGCTGCGCCGCAAGAAGTCCGACCCCGGCATCGCGCCCGAGCTGCCGCCCAAGACCGAGACCGACCACCCCGTCTTCCTCACCCGCGAGCAGGCCACGCTCTACGAGGCCGCGGTCCGCGAGACCATGGCGTTCATCGAGCAGTCGGAGGGCATCGCGCGACGCGGGCTGATCATGAAGCTGCTGGGCTCGCTCAAGCAGATCTGCAACCACCCCGCGCAGTATCTGAAGGAGGAGCCGACCCGGCTGACCGGGCGCTCCGGCAAGCTCGCCCTGCTCGACGAGCTCCTCGACACGATCCTGTCCGAAGACGGCTCCGTCCTGATCTTCACCCAGTACGTCTCGATGGCCCGGCTCCTCTCCGCCCACCTCGCCTCCCGCGCCATCCCCTCCCAACTGCTGCACGGCGGCACGCCGGTGCCCGAGCGCGAGCGGATGGTGGACCGCTTCCAGTCCGGCGAGGTCCCCGTCTTCCTGCTCTCCCTCAAGGCGGCCGGCACGGGACTGAACCTCACCCGGGCCGCCCATGTCATCCACTACGACCGGTGGTGGAACCCCGCGGTCGAGGAGCAGGCCACCGACCGGGCGTACCGCATCGGGCAGACCCAGCCGGTGCAGGTGCACCGGCTGATCGCCGAGGGCACGGTCGAGGACCGGATCAGCGAACTCCTGGCGTCCAAGCGGGTCCTCGCCGACGCGGTGCTCGGGTCCGGCGAGGCCGCCCTGACCGAGCTCAGCGACCGTGACCTGGCCGACCTCGTCTCGCTCCGGAGGACGTCATGAGCCCCGGTGGGAGCCCCGCGGCCCGCCCCGGCCCCGACGATCTGCGGCGTACGTTCGAAGCGGTGCCCGCGCGGGCCACCGACGCCGACGGCCCCTTCGCCGACAGCTGGTGGGGCCGGGCCTGGGTGGACGCCCTGGAGTCCCTGTCGATGGACGAGGGACGCCTCGCCCGCGGCCGTTCGTACGCCGACGGCGGCCAGGTCGCCGCGATCACCGTCACCCCCGGCCGGGTCATCGCCTACGTCCACGGCAGCCGCCCCCGCCCCTACCGCGCGGAGCTGCGCCTGCGTTCGTTCTCGGCCGCCGACTGGGACACCTTCCTGGACGCCGTGGCCGCCAGGCCGGGGCACCTGTCCGCCCTGCTCGACAAGGAGATGCCGCACTCCCTGGTGGACACGGCGGGCGAGACCGGCATCCGGCTGCTGCCCGCCGCCGGCGACCTGGACCCGGACTGCTCCTGCCCCGACCGGGGCTGGCCCTGCAAGCACGTGGCCGCCCTCTGCTACCAGACGGCACGGCTCCTGGACAGCGACCCGTTCGTCCTCCTGCTGATGCGCGGCCGGGGCGAGCGCGAACTCCTCGACGAGCTCGGCCGCCGCAACGCGGAGCACTCCGCGCGTGAGCGCCCGGAGACCGCCGCCATGCCCTCGGTCCCGGCGGCCGAGGCCCTCGCCGAGCGTTTCCTGCCGCCGCTGCCCCCGCCGCTGCCGGTGCCGCCGTATCCCGGCGAGCCCCCGTCCTACCCCGAGCTGTCCGGCGCCCGTGACCCGCTGGGCCTCGACCACCTCGCCACGGACGCGGCGGCCCGCGCCCACGCGATGCTCACCACCGGAGAGGACCCGCTCGCCGGGCTCAGCACCTGGCAGGACGCCGTCCGGATCGCCGCGTCCCGCCCCACCGCCGGCCTCACCGCCACGACCAGGGCCCTCTACCGCGAGCTGGCCTTCGCCACCGGCCGCACCACCACCGACCTGGCCCGCGCCGTCGCGGCCTGGCGGCAGGGCGGCGCGGAGGGCCTCGACGTCCTGGAGAATCCGTGGGACCCGCCGGCCGGCCCCTTCGACCGGGCCCGTCCCGCTCTCGCCGCCGCCGACTTCCCGCGCTTCCAGCCGTGGCGCAACCACCTCACCAACGCCGGGGGCACCCTCCAGCTCCGCTTCGGCCACGACAGCCGGTGGTACGGCTACGAGTCCGACCCGGGCGAGGACGACTGGTGGCCCAGAGCCGCACCGGACCCGGACCCGGTCGCCGCGCTCGCCGGCCTGCGGAGCTGACGCCGCCCGGCCCGCCGGCGCCGGCCTCCCGATGACGCCGCGGCCGTCCCGTGAGTGCGCTCGTTCAGCGGCTCAGAAGTCGGCGAGGGTGCGACCGTCCCCCGGCTCAGAAGCCGGCGAGTGCGCTCGTTCAGCGGCTCAGAAGTCGGCGAGGGTGCGCTCGTCCAGCCGGGCCACCGAGTCCTGGGCGTAGGCCGTCTCGTACGCGGCGCGGATCCGTTCGATCTGCGGGTCCCGCGGACGGGCCTCCGACGCCGGGTACAGCAGGATGAGTTCGTACGAACGCTCCCGCTCGATCACCCCGTTGGAGTCGCGCCACTGCCCCCGGCCCTCCTGGACCGTCAGGCCGCTGGGGAAACTCGGGGTGACCTCGCGGTCGATGAACGACTGGAACTGCGCATCCGTCACATCGGCACCGCCGTCCGGCCGTTCGGTGCCGAAGAAGAGACGGGTCTCGACGTAGGCGGTGCCGCGCGCGGCGGGAGCCGCGGTGCTCCGGGGCGCGGTGTCGCCGAGGGTGGCGTACGCGAGGGGCGTACCGGCGGCGAGTACGGCGCAGGCCGCGACGGCGGCCATGACCGCGGTGCGCCGCCCGGAACGCTCGGGACGCGGGTCGGTCAGTGTGCGCGGACGCGGCATGATGGTCTCCCGGGTGCGGTCGGACGAGGTCGGCGCCCACCGTGGCACGGGAGCCCCGCGCCCGTGTGCCGGGACATCCGGATCACGCCCGGACCCACCCGTAATGATGAGCCACTAAACCTGCGCCGGGGAGCCGACCACGCCCGCGCCCGGGCGCCCGGCTACGCCTGTGCCGGGGCGGGCAGGGACACCCCGCGGCCCGCGAAGAATTGCTCGAAGACGGGCACGGGGAGGGCGGCCGTACGCGTCCGGGCCGTCGTCCCGGACGGGTTGTGGAAGTGCACGCCCGCGCCGTCCGCCGTACGCGAGGTCACCAGCACCAGATGGCCACCGCGCCCCGGAGCGGGCCGGTCCGGGTGCCGGATGCCGTAGTGCACCGAGGCCATCACCGTCCTGCCCCCGTCCACCAGATCCAGGATTCCGGCGGGGGTGAGCTCCCGGTGGACGACCGCGTCCAGGCCGTGGACCTCGGCGGCGTACCGGGCGAAGGGGGCGTAGACCAGGCCCTTGATGACCCCCTCGGCGTCCTCGGTGTACGCGTCGTAGGCCAGCGCACCGTCCCGCAGCGCGAACAGGGACGGCGCGCCGGCCCCGAGCGCCATGCGCAGACAGGTCATCCCGCACAGATGGCCCGCCCAGCGCGCGTACTCCGCCGGTGACGCCGCACCCGAGTCCGCCCAGCCGGGGTCGTCGGCCGGATCGAGACCGCCCTCCACGATCGCCCCCACCAGATCCGGCGAGGCGAACTGTGTGTGCGCGGGGAAGCGGCAGGCCGGGCAGGTCACTGGCGGTATCCGTTCAGGAAGCGTCCGATGCGGCTGATCGCGGCGTCCAGGTCGTCGGCGTGCGGGAGGGTGAGGATGCGGAAGTGGTCCGGGCGCGGCCAGTTGAAGCCGGTGCCCTGCACCACCTGGATCTTCTCCCGCAGCAGCAGGTCCAGGACGAAGCGCTCGTCGTCGACGATGTCATGGACCTTCGGATCGATGCGCGGGAAGGCGTACAGCGCGCCCTTCGGCTTCACGCACGACACCCCGGGGATCTCGTTCAGCCGCTCCCAGGCCCGGTTGCGCTGCTCGTGCAGCCTGCCGCCGGGGGCGGTGAGCTGGTGGATCGACTGCCGGCCGCCGAGCGCCGCCTGGATCGCGTACTGCGCCGGGGCGTTGGGGCACAGCCGCATGGAGGCGAGCATGGTGAGCCCCTCCAGATAGCTGCGGGCGTGCTGCCGCGGGCCGGAGACCACCATCCAGCCGGAGCGGAAACCGGCGACACGGTAGGTCTTGGAGAGCCCGCTGAAGGTCAGGCAGAGCAGATCCGGCGCCAGGACGCCCACACTGTGGTGCTCCGCGTCGTCGTAGAGGATCTGGTCGTAGATCTCGTCGGCGAACACCATCAGGCCGTGCCTGCGCGCCAGGTCGAGCATGCCGTCCAGGACCTCGCGGGAGTAGACGGCACCCGTCGGGTTGTTCGGGTTGATGATCACCATGGCGCGGGTGCGGTCGGTGATCTTCGAGGCCATGTCGGCGAGGTCGGGGTTCCAGTCCGCCCCCTCGTCGCACACGTAGTGCACGGCCTTCCCGCCCGCGAGCGTGGTCACGGCGGTCCACAGCGGATAGTCCGGGCTCGGGATCAGGATCTCGTCGCCGTCCTCCAGGAGTCCCTGCACGGCCATGGAGATCAGCTCGGACACCCCGTTGCCGAGGAAGATGTCGTCCACGCCGACCTCGGTCATGCCCATCGCCTGATAGCGCTGCGCCACGGCGCGGCGGGCGGACAGGATGCCGCGCGAGTCGGTGTAGCCATGGGCCTGGGGGAGCATCCGGATCATGTCCTGGACGATCTCCTCCGGCGCCTCGAAGCCGAAGAGCGCCGGATTGCCCGTGTTGAGACGGAGCACGCTGTGGCCCGCCTCCTCCAGGGCGTTCGCCTGCTCGATGACCGGGCCCCGGATCTCGTAACAGACCTCGTTGAGCTTGCTGGACTGCCGGAACTCCATGCGGTGCCTCCCCGACCCGAATTGCGATACTTGGTTTTACCAAGCTTGGGCTTGGAAAGTCCAACAACATGTCTAGACTGCGTCGCATGCCACGTCAGCAGCAGCCCGCACGCCCAGCCCGCCGCCGGAGCTACGACCAGTTCTGCGCCACCGCCCGTGCCCTCGACTCCGTCGGCGACCGGTGGACGCTGCTGATCGTCCGTGAACTGCTGGCAGGCCCCCGCCGCTACACGGATCTGCTCGCCGATCTGCCCGGTGTCAGCACCGATGTGCTGGCCTCCCGGCTGAAGGACATGGAGCAGGGCGGCCTGGCCGTGCGGCGCCGGCTCCCGCCTCCCGCCGCCGCCTCGGTCTACGAACTGACCGAGCACGGCCGGGGTTTGCTCCCGGTCCTGACCGCGCTCGCGGGCTGGGGCGCGCCCGCGCTCGACGAGCGCCGCCCCACGGACGCGGTCAGGGCCCACTGGTTCGCGCTGCCGCTGCTGCGCGCCCTGGACGGTCTCACCCACGCGGGGGTGGTCGAAGTCCGTCTGGCCGAGGGCGAGTTCCACATGCGCACGGGGGTTGTGGCCGCCGGGGCGGAGGCGTACGGATACGGTCCGGCGGATCGCCCCGACGCGTGCCTCGTGCTCGGCACGGACGTCGCCCTCGCGCTCGGGCGCGGTGAATGCACCCTGGCCGAGGCGGTCGGGGACGGCCGGGCCGAGGTGCTCGGCGAGGGGCCGCTCGCCGTGGAACTCCGTGGCGGCCAACAGCCGCGTCATTGACCCCGGGCGGTCAACCCGCCGGTAGCGTAGGGGCGTTCATCGGTCCCCGGTGCTGAGGGAGTCCTTCATGAGGTTCGGCGGCATGGTCGGTGTCAGGAGCGCGAGGAGCGGCGGGAGCGGGAAGGGCCCGAGGAAGCGGGGGGCGCTGCGCAACGCCGCGCTGGTGGGGGTCTGCGTCGCGGCGCTCGGCCTGGTGCCCGCTGCTGCCGTCGCCACACCGGGCAGCGGGGTGAGCGGCACCGTCGTCGCCAAGGGCACCTCCGAGTCCAAGCTCAAGATCAAGCCCCCGAACGGCCCCACGGACGTGACCTTCCGGGAGATCACCGTGCAGCCGGGCGGCTCCACCGGCTGGCACACCCACAGCGGGCAGCTGATCGCCGTCGTCAAGGCCGGGACGCTCACCCGGACCCTCGACGACTGCTCGGTCGAGGTGACGCCCGCAGGAACGTCCTTCATCGAACCGGCCGGGGCCGGCCACCGGCACATCGGGCGCAACCTGGGGACGGAACCCGTGGTCCTGTGGGTGACCTATCTGCTCCCCGAAGGAAGCGAACTCTCCTACGACGCCGAAGCGGCGGACTGCCCGGGGGAGAAGTAGCCCGGAGGCCGGGTCAGTTGGCGGGCGTCTCGCCGTACGCGCCGAAGCCCGCCACGACCAGGCCGTCACGGAAGGTCAGCACCTCACTCACCCTGCCGCCGATCTGGTTGAGATAGTCGATCACCAGCGCGTCGACGCTCGCCCGGACGTCCATCACCTCGAACCGCAGGTCCGGGATGCGCTCCAGGCCGGCCGCCCAGTACGCGCGCAGGGCCTCCTTGCCGTGCACGGTCCCGGCGCTGTCGCCCGTCAGCCGGGCGATCATGGGCGAACTGAAGGTCACGTCCTCGTGGTAGTGCGCCAGGACGCGGTCCAGGTCGTGGGAGTTCCAGTCGTCCTGCCACTGGGCGGCGAACCGGCGGGCGAAGTCGAGATCCATACTGATCATCATGGCGCAGAGCGATGATGGACGTGTGCGATTCGAACCCATCACCTGGGCGCGGCTGGCCCGGGCCCTCGCCGTCCACGCCGACGGACTCGAACCCGCCGACGGCGGGTCCTGGCTGCGGATCGGCGTCGACGGCGCTCCCGCCGCCCGCCCCGAAGAGCCCGCCGAGCGGCTCGCCGAGGCGCTGCGGGCCCGCGGGCGGCCCGTTCTTACCGTCTCCACGAGCGGCTTCCTGCGCCCGGCCAGCCTGCGCTACGAGTACGGCAAGGAGGACCCGGACTCCTATGCCGACAGCTGGTTCGACACCGGTGCGCTGTGGCGCGAGGTCTTCCGCCCGCTGGAGGCCGGCGGCAGCGGACGCGTACTGCCCGACCTGTGGAACCCCGTGACGGACCGGGCCACCCGCAGCCCGTACCAGGAACTGCCCGAAGGCGGCGTGCTGGTCCTCCACGGCCCGCTGCTCCTCGGGCACTGGTTCCCCTTCGACCTCGGCATCCACCTGAGCCTGTCGCCGGGCGCGCTGCGGCGGCGTACGGAGGAGGGCGAGCGGTGGACGCTGCCCGCCTTCGCCCGCTACGAGGACGAGGTGGGCCCCGCGGAACGAGCGGACACGGTGGTCCGGGCCGATGACCCGCACCACCCGGCCTGGACCGGGCTCGCCACTGCCTGAAGGCGGTCCGGGCCTTCGCCCCGGCGAGGCCGGCGCGTCCGGCTCAGGCCGGGCGACCCCCGACCGTGGCGACCGCCTCCGCTCCCGCCCGGCAGCCCGCCGCGGCGGCCGAGGCATCGTCAGCCCCGGCGATGAGCGCGGCGAGGAAGCCGCCGGTGAAGGCGTCACCCGCGCCCGTCGAGTCGACCCGGGCGCGGAGCGCCGCCGCCGGTACGCGCGTGGTCACCGTGCCTCCCGTCGCCAGCAGGACGCCCCGGTCCCCGAGCGTGACGGCGACCCGGCCGACGTGGTGGCTCAGCTTGGCCGCCGCGTCGGCGGGATCGGGCAGCCCCGTCAGCTCCCGTGCCTCGTCGGCGTTGGGCAGCAGCAGGTCCACGCCTTCTACCAGGCCGAGGAACGCCCCGGCGCCCAGACCGGCCAGGAAGCCTGCCGAGGCCGGGTCCACGCTGACCGGTACGCCCCGCCGCCGCGCCTCCGCCAGCGCGAGGGCCGCCGTCGCCCTGCTCGTCGCCGCGAAGAGGAGATAGCCGGACACATGGAGCCGGGCCGCACCGTCGAGCAGCGACGCGTCCCAGTCGCCGGGGGAGAGGCGCACGACCGCCCCGCTGTCGGTGAGGAAGGTGCGCTCGGCCGACGGGTCGACCAGCGCCACCACCGTGCCGGTCGGGACCTCCTCGTCGACCGCCAGGACGGGACGCACCCCCGCCCGCAGCAGCGCGTCCCGGTGCCAGACGGCGGACCCGGCCCCGGCCCGGGCGAGCAGCCGTACGTCCCGGCAGCCCGAACGCGCCGCCCAGCAGGCCACGTTGGCCCCCGAACCGCCCGGCAGCGTGGTGATCCGCGCCGGCGTGTCCGTGCCGTGGAGCGGCGCGGAACCGTGCCGGACGACCACATCCGTGACCACCTCCCCGACGACGAGCAGAGCGCCCCCGCTCACCGCGCCCCCGCTCACCGCGCCCCCGCTCACCGCGCCGCCGCTCACCGCGCCGCCGCTCATCGCGCCGCCGCCACGGCGATCCGGGCCGCCAGCGCCACGTTTCCGCGTACGGCGGCGAGATTGGCCTCCAGGGACGCGCCCCCGGTCTCCCGCATCAGATACTCCAGGAGGAACGGGGTGACGGCCTGCCCGGTGATCCCGCGCTCCCGGCAGGCCTCCAGGGCCCCGGCGAGCACCCGGTCGTGCACGGCGGGGTCCAACTGCTCCTCCTCCGGCACGGGGTTGGCCACGATCAGCGCCGCGGGCGGGCCGCCGAGCTCCTCCCGGGCCCGCATCACGTCGGCGACCTCCTGCGGCGTACGCACGGTCCAGTCGACCGGCTCGCCCGAACTGCTCAGATAGAAGCCGGGGAAATACTCCGTGCCGTAACCGAGCACCCCGACGCCGAGCGTCTCCAGCCGCTGGAGCGTGGCGGGCACGTCCAGGATCGACTTCACGCCCGCGCACACCACCGTGATCCCGGTCCGGGCGAGCAGCCGCAGGTCAGCGGACTCGTCCTGCGTCAGCGCCCACTCCCGGTGTACGCCGCCGAGCCCGCCGGTCGCGAAGACGCCGAGCCCCGCCCGCGCCGCGAGGAAGGCGGTCGCGGAGACGGTGGTCGCCCCGCTCGCCTTCTGGGCGAGGGCGGGCGCGAGGTCGCGGTGACCCAGCTTCCGCACGGCGGGGTCCCCGGCGATCCGCTCCAACTGACCGGTCGACAGGCCCACATGGGCCCGGCCGTCCAGCACGGCGACGGTGGCGGGCACGGCGCCCGCCTTCCGTACGGTCTCCTCCAGCTCCTGGGCGACCTGGAGATTGCGGGGACGCGGCAGACCGTGCGCGATGATCGTCGACTCCAGGGCGACGACGGGCCGCCGCTCACCGAGGGCCTCCCGCACCTCCTCGGAGAGCACGGACGCGTGGTGGCCGGTTTCCTGCGAGGGGAGTGCTGGATTCTGAGGCATGCCCCATCCCTGTCGCAGCCGCCGTGGCCGCAAACCCGGGCATCGGAGTCTTTCGCCGGGGCCCGGCCACAGAGTCCCGGGTCACAGCTCCTCGGACCGAGACCCCCGGTTCGAGGACTCCTGGACCACGGCCCTTCGGGCCGAAGACCCCCGGGCCGCTTCCTCGCGGACCACAGCCGTCGGAACACAGCCCTCGGAAGGCAGCCCCTCAGAACAGGGGCTGCGGAAGTATCCCCTCCAGTGCCAGCAGCTGCCGCTTCGTCTCCAGCCCGCCGCCGAACCCGCCGAGGCCCCCGTCGCTCTCCACCACCCGGTGGCACGGCACCACCACCGGGAGGGGGTTGGATCCCATGGCCGCCCCCACGGCCTGGGCCCCGCCAGGCTGGCCGACCCGGGCCGCCAGGTCGCCGTAGCCCACGACTGTCCCGTAGGGCACGCCCGCGGCCAGCTCCTGGAGCACCTCGCGGTGGAAACCGGAGGTCAGTGACCAGTCGAGGTCGAGCGAGAACTCCCGCAGCTCTCCGTCGAAATACGCCGTGAGCTGCCGGACGGGCCCGGCCAGCAGCGCGGAACCGAGGGACTCCACCGGCTCCGCGCCCAGGCGTGTCCGCAACTGTCCGATGGCCTTCTCCCGGACGTCGGGGCGCGCGTGGAAGACCACGGTCACCAGGCCCGCGCGGGTCGCGGCGAGCAGCAGCGGCCCGATGCCGCTCGGCACGACGGACCACTCCACGACCTGCTCGCTGCTCTCCATGCGACCACCGTACGGCCCGCCACCGACAATGCCCCCGGGGCCGGAGGTCAGCGGGTGGCGTCCCGCACCACGTCCGGGTTGTTCGTGATGATGCCGTCCACGCCGAAGCCGGCCATCTCCGCCGCCTTCGCCGCGTCGTTCACCGTCCAGGTGTTGACGCGCAGCGGCTTGCCGTGGGCGCCCTTCAGCTTCTGCACCGCGGCGACGTAGTCGGCACCGATCGACGTGTACGACGGATTGATCTGGTCGGTGAACGCCGCGTAGGACGGCAGATCGGCCACCGCCGGGGTGCCGAGGAAGCCGGTGACGACGTCCGGACGCTGGGCGTGGACAGTTTTCACACTCTCTGCACCGAAGCTCTGGATGACCAGCCGCTGCTTGACGTGGGAGAGGTCGAGCCACCCCTCCTCACGCAGGACGCGCAGGGTCTCCTTCTCGATCCCCGGGTAGGTCTCCGGGCTCTTGATCTCCAGGAGCAGCTTCTGGCGGTTGCGCTCGACTCGGTGCAGATACTGCTCCAGCGTCGGCACCCGGGCCCCCTCGAAACCGGCGCCGAACCAGCTGCCCGCGTCAAGTTTCGCGATCTCCGCGGCGGTGAAGTCCTTGACCGCCCAGGGAGCGCGGTCGGGGTAGACCTCCTCGGCGTCGGTGGTCCTGTTCAGGGTGGTGTCGTGCACGACGACCAGCACACCGTCCTTGGTGAGCTGCACGTCGTTCTCCACCCACGCGATGCCCAGATCGTCGGCCGCGTCCACGGCCGCCAGGGTGTTCTCCGGGGCGTACGCGGAGGCTCCGCGGTGGGCGTAGACGACCGGGCTGTCCTGGCTGCCCGTGGCCTGCGCCTGGGTGGCGGGCAGCAGGACGCAGGTGCCGAGCAGGGCGGTGACGGCGGCGGACGTGGTGGCTGTGCGTACGGACACGTGTACTCCTCGCATCGGGGTGGCGACATGCAGAGACTCTCAGCCGTTACCCAACGGACGGCAGGACGATGGTGGCCATGATGTGAACGGATTGTCGGGTACCGGATCCCGGTCCCCTCCAGAAGCGGATAAAATGCCGTTCTTACGTTTGCTTGCCGGGCCTTGCCCTTTAGGGTCACCCCCGAACCCGGGCCACCGCGAAGGGCGTACCAGCATGCAGGGCACAGTTGACGGATTCACCTACGGCCTCGTCACGCCGGTCGCGGCGTTCGTCATGGCCTGCCTCGGCGCGGCTCTGGGTCTTCGCTGCACCAACCGCTCCCTGCGCACCCGCGGCTCGTCCAGAGCGGGCTGGCTGGCCCTCGGGGCGACCTCCATCGGCTCGGGCATCTGGACGATGCACTTCATCGCGATGCTGGGCTTCAGCGTCCGTGAGGCGCCGGTCAGCTACGACAGGCCCCTCACCTTCGCCAGCCTCGCCGTGGCGATCCTGATGGTGGGGATCGGCATCTTCCTCGTCGGCTACCGGGGCGCCACCCCCATGGCGCTGGTCACGGGCGGGACGATAACGGGCCTCGGTGTCGCCTCCATGCACTACCTCGGCATGGCAGGCATGACCTTCGACGGAGTGTTCGAATACGACACGCTCACCGTCTCGCTCTCCGTCGTCATCGCCGTGGTGGCGGCGACGGCGGCCCTGTGGGCGACCGTCTCCATCCACGGCTTCCTGCCCAGCCTCGGCGCGAGTGTGGTCATGGGGGTGGCGGTGAGCGGGATGCACTACACGGGAATGGCCGCGCTCCGGGTGCACCTGCACGCCGACGCCGTGCCGGTCCCGCCCGGTGAGGCACCCACCTCGCTGCTCCTGCCGATGATGATCGGGCCTGGCTGCTTCCTGCTGCTCGCCGCGGTGGTCGTGATGATCGACCCGCTGGTGGTGACGGGCGCTCCCGCGGGCCCGGTGCGGCGGCGGAACCTCACCGTGCGGCGTGGCGGGCAGATGGCCGCCATCCCGGTCCAGCGCGGGCGCCGGCCGTACGCCACGGCCGTCCGCAAGGAGTACCGGCAGCAGCGGAACCGCTGATCCCCGGCCGTTGTCAGTGGGGGGTCGTACGGTGGTTGCATGCGGCCAGTTTCGAAGATCGAACGTTCGGTGGCGCCTTTCGAGGTCGTCAGTCCCTACCAGCCAAGCGGTGACCAGCCCGCGGCCATCGCCGAGCTGGACCGGCGCATCCGCGCCGGTGAGAAGGACGTCGTCCTGCTCGGCGCGACCGGCACCGGAAAGTCGGCGACGACCGCCTGGATGATCGAGAAGCTGCAGCGCCCCACCCTGGTGATGGCACCGAACAAGACCCTTGCCGCCCAGCTGGCCAACGAGTTCCGCGAGCTCCTGCCGAACAACGCCGTGGAGTACTTCGTCTCGTACTACGACTACTACCAGCCCGAGGCGTACGTCCCGCAGTCGGACACCTACATCGAGAAGGACTCCTCGATCAACGAGGAGGTCGAGCGGCTGCGGCACTCCGCGACGAACTCGCTGCTCACCCGGCGCGATGTCGTCGTGGTCGCCTCCGTCTCCTGCATCTACGGCCTGGGTACCCCGCAGGAGTACGTCGACCGGATGGTCCAGCTCAAGGTCGGCGACGAGATCGACCGCGACCAGCTGCTGCGCCGCTTCGTCGAGATCCAGTACACCCGCAACGACCTGGCGTTCACCCGCGGCACCTTCCGGGTGCGGGGCGACACCATCGAGATCTTCCCGGTGTACGAGGAGCTCGCCGTCCGCATCGAGATGTTCGGCGACGAGATCGAGGCGCTCTCCACGCTCCATCCGCTCACCGGCGAGGTGATCAGCGAGGACGCCTCGCTCCACGTCTTCCCCGCCAGCCACTACGTCGCGGGACCCGAGCGCATGGAGAAGGCGGTGAGCGGTATCGAGCAGGAGCTGGGGGAGCGCCTCGCCGAGCTGGAGAAGCAGGGCAAGATGCTGGAGGCCCAGCGGCTGCGGATGCGCACGACGTACGACATCGAGATGCTCCGCCAGATCGGCACCTGCTCCGGCGTCGAGAACTACTCGATGCACTTCGACGGCCGCTCGCCCGGCACCGCCCCCAACACCCTCCTCGACTACTTCCCGGAGGACTTCCTCCTCGTCCTGGACGAGTCGCACGTCACCGTCCCGCAGATCGGCGCGATGTACGAGGGCGACGCCTCCCGCAAGCGGACGCTCGTCGACCACGGCTTCCGGCTGCCCTCCGCCCTGGACAACCGCCCGCTGAAGTGGGAGGAGTTCCTGGGCCGGATCGACCAGACGGTCTATCTCTCGGCCACCCCCGGGAAGTACGAGATGTCCCGCGGCGACGGTTACGTCGAGCAGATCATCCGCCCCACCGGGCTCGTCGACCCGGAGGTCGTCGTCAAGCCGACCGAGGGCCAGATCGACGACCTGGTGCACGAGATCCGCAAGCGGACCGAGAAGGACGAGCGCGTCCTGGTCACCACCCTCACCAAGAAGATGTCCGAGGACCTCACGGACTACTTCCTGGAGCTCGGCATCCAGGTCCGCTACCTCCACAGCGACGTCGACACCCTGCGCCGCATCGAGCTGCTGCGCGAGCTGCGCTCCGGCGAATTCGACGTCCTGGTCGGCATCAACCTCCTGCGTGAGGGGCTCGACCTCCCCGAGGTGTCGCTCGTGGCCATCCTCGACGCGGACAAGCAGGGCTTCCTGCGTTCGGGCACCTCACTGATCCAGACCATCGGCCGTGCCGCCCGTAACGTCTCCGGGCAGGTCCACATGTACGCCGACAAGGTCACCCCCGCGATGGCCCAGGCGATCGACGAGACCAACCGCCGCCGCGAGAAGCAGATCGCCTACAACACCGAGCGGGGCGTCGATCCGCAGCCGCTCCGCAAGAAGATCAACGACATCGTGGCGTCCATCGCCCGCGAGGAGGTCGACACCGAGCAGCTCCTCGGCACGGGCTACCGGCAGGCCAAGGGAGCCAAGGCCCCGGTGCCCACCCTCGGCACGCAGACAGCGCCCGGTGCCAAGGCGAAGGGCAGGAAGGGCGAAGCCGCGGCGGTCACCGACCGGCCCGCCACGGAGCTCGCGGGGATCATCGAGGAGATGACGGACCGGATGCGCGCGGCCGCCGCCGACCTGCAGTTCGAGGTCGCCGCGCGACTCCGTGACGAGGTGGGGGAGTTGAAGAAGGAGCTGCGTCAGATGAGGGAGGCGGGACTCGCCTGACCGGTGGGACCCGCAGTGTTGCAGGACCGACACAAAAACGGCCCATCACTCCTTCCCGCCCCCGGGGACTGCGTAGGGTGCGGGGAAACCGCACACCGACGGTTGCGGGGCAAGCGGAGAGGGGACAGCGCGTGACGGTCAACATGACCAAGGGCCAGGCCATCAGCCTGCAGAAGAGCGACGGGGGGACCCTGACCGCGGTACGGATGGGGCTCGGCTGGCAGGCGGCCCCGCGCCGCGGGCTTTTCGGCTCGCGCACCCGGGAGATCGACCTGGACGCCTCGGCGGTTCTCTTCGCCGACAAGCAGCCCGTGGACGTCGTGTTCTTCCGCCACCTCGTCAGTGACGACGGCTCGGTCAAGCACACCGGCGACAACCTCGTCGGCGGCGCGGGCTCGGGCGGGGACGACGAGGCGATCCTGGTCGACCTGCAGCGGGTCCCGGTCCACATCGACCAGATCGTCTTCACGGTGAACTCGTTCACCGGCCAGACGTTCCAGGAGGTGCAGAACGCCTTCTGCCGCATCGTCGACGAGACCAACGGCCAGGAGCTCGCCCGCTACACGCTGGACGGTGGCGGCCAGTACACGGCGCAGATCATGGCGAAGGTGCACCGCGCGGGCAGCGGATGGCAGATGACCGCCCTGGGCAACCCGGCCAACGGCCGGACCTTCCAGGACCTGATGCCGGCGATCCTGCCGCACCTGTAGGCGAGGCGGCGCCACGGGCCCGACCCGGCCCGCAGATCCGTACGAGCAGCTCCCGGAGGCACCTGCCGCCGGGAGCTGCGCCCATGGCAGGGCACCACACCGAACGTCGAGGGGACAGGGCATGACGGCCGAGCTGGTCCGGGGGCAGAACCACACCTTGCCCCAGACACGTCTGGAGATCAGGGTGTCGGCGGGCTCTCCCGTCGTGGCCGGGGCCACGCTCGGGGACGAGCGGGGCACGGTCCGCGGAGCCGAGTGGATCGCCCATCCCGGCTCGCCCCGGCTGCCCGGGCTGGAGGTCTCCCGGCAGGCGGCGGCCGACCACCGGCTGGCCGTGGACCTGGACGCCCTGCCCGACGCGGTGCACCGCGTCACCGTGCTCCTCGCCCTGCCCACCGGGCCCGGCCGGCCGGGCAGGTTCGGCGCGGTCGCCGCGCCGTTCGTCGCGGTCACCGGACTCGACGGCACCGAGATCGCCACGTTCACGCTCACCGGCCTGGACACCGAGTCCGCCGTGTCCGCCTTGGAGCTCTACCGCCGCCAGGGCGTCTGGAAGGTCCGCGCGGTCGGCCAGGGATACTCCGCGGGTCTCGCCGAGATGCTCGCCGACCAGGGCGTGGCGGAGGCGGCGGAGCTTGCCGCCTCCATACAGGAGGCCGTGGCCTCGGGCCTCGCCCGCTCCGTGGCGCCCCCGCCGCCGCCCCGCACCCCCGAGGGGGAGCGGGTCCGGCACTCCGCCGGCCCCACGACGTCCGGAGGCGGCGGACAGCCGCCCGCCCCGGCGCCCGCCCCCGAACCGCTGGGCGACGGCACACCGCCGCCCCCGGCCACCGCGCCCGGCGGGCCCATCGACTACGCGCACCCCAGGCGCCAGACCTCGGCGCCGCCCCCGCCGCCTCCCACGGCCCCGCCCGCCGAGCCGGGGCAGCCCGCGCGGCCCGTCGCCGGTGACGCCACGGGCTGGTCCATGGACGAGCGGCTCTACAACCAGATCTGGGGCATGTTCGAGGACCTCGCGCGCGCCGTGGCCGCCTACCGCAGCGCCGTCGACTTCGCCGACTCCCGGATGGACCAGGAGCTCGACCGGGCCCTCTCCGACCCGCGCAGCCGCATCGGGGGCACGGGCGACCGGGTCCGTGAGGAGGCCAGGGCCAAGCGCGACGAGCTGACCGGCCGGGCGCGCGAGGCGCTCGACCGCGACCTCGCCCAGCTGGCCGCCGAGTCCGCGGTCGTCGAACCGGCCCTCCCCGCCTCGTACGCGGGCTGGGACAACCCCGTCTGGCACGCCTACCGCGTCCCGATGGAGATCCCGATGGCCCTGCGCATCGGAGACCTCCATCTGCCCGAGCGCACCGATCTGCGCATCCCGCTGCTGGTGCGGCTGCCCCTGGAGCGGGGAATCTGGGTCGACAGCGGCCGTACGGCCTCCGAGGCGGCCGCCTCGACGCACGGGGACCAGCTGCGCAGGCTGGCCATGGAGACGGCGGTCGCGCTGGCCGCGAGGCTGCTGGCGGTCTATCCCGCGAACGAGTTCTCGGTGCACGTCATCGACCCGGCCGGCTCGGCCGCCGCCGCGCTCTCCCCGCTGGTGAGCTCCGGGGCCCTCGCCGCTCCGCCCGCCGCGGGGGCCGCGGGCGTCTCCACGGTCCTGGCCCGGCTGACCCGCCGCGTCGACCTGGTGCAGATGGCGATCCGGGCCGGCGCCGCGGACTCGCTGCCCCCGGACCTCGACACGGGCGAGCAGCTGCTGATCGTCAACGACTTCCCGCACGGCTTCGACGACCGGGCCGTCACCCAGTTGCGGTATCTGGCCGACGAGGGTCCCTCCGTGGGCGTACACCTGCTGATGGTGGCCGACCGAGAGGACGCGAGCGCCTACGGCCCGGTCCTCGACCCGCTGTGGCGTTCCCTCCTGCGGATCACCCCCGTCGCCGACGACCACCTCGCCGACCCCTGGGTGGGCCAGGCCTGGACGTACGAGCCGCTGAGGGCACCGCAGGGCAGCCGGGTCCTGGAACAGGTCCTCGCGCTGGTGGCCGCGGCCCGGCGGGCCGGCTACCGCTGAGCGAGGACGACGGTGGTCAGATACCTGTCGCATAGCCTCCGACCAGGCATTTTGATCACGCCTTGGGGATGACTTTACCTTTTCTTGGTGCTTCGGGTACTGTTCTTGGTGCGGAGGGGAGTACTCCCGATCGCGGCGTTCCCGTCAGTACGGACTGTGACCGGTCCCGGGGCGTCGGCCCGGCGCGCATCCCGCGCTCCCGGGTGGAAGAGACCTCCGGCAGCGACGACGCTGATCTATAGCCGTAGCGAACTGCCGGAGGCGCAGTGGACGTTTCATGGACTGTCTGGGTGTTGACCATTCTTGGTCTCATCGCCCTTATCGCCGTCGACTTCTTCATCGGGCGCAAGCCCCATGACGTCTCGACCAAGGAAGCCGGAATCTGGACCATCGTCTGGATCGCGCTGGCCGGCCTCTTCGGGCTCGGCCTGCTGCTGTTCGGCGAGAGCCAGGCATCGGGCGAGTTCTTCGCCGGATTCATCACCGAGAAGTCGCTCAGTGTCGACAACCTCTTCGTCTTCATCCTGATCATGGCGAAGTTCTCGGTGCCCTCGCACCTGCAGCAGAGGGTTCTGCTCATCGGCGTGCTGATCGCCCTGGTACTGCGTGCGATCTTCATCGCCGCCGGTGCCGCGGTCATCGCCAACTTCTCGTGGATCTTCTACATCTTCGGCGCGTTCCTGATCTTCACCGCCTGGAAGCTCATCCAGGAGGCACGGGCCGACGAGGACGAGGACGACTGGGAGGAGAACCGCCTCCTCAAGTCGATCGAGCACCGCTTCGGTGTCGCCGACCGTTACCACGGAACCAAGCTCTTCATCCGGAACAACGGCAAGCGCGTCATGACCCCCCTGATGGTGGTCATGCTCGCCATCGGCACCACCGACATCCTGTTCGCGCTGGACTCGATCCCGGCGATCTTCGGCCTGACCCAGGACCCGTACATCGTCTTCACCGCGAACGCCTTCGCCCTGATGGGCCTGCGTCAGCTGTACTTCCTCATCGGCGGTCTGCTGAAGAAGCTGGTCCACCTCAGCTACGGGCTCTCGGTGATCCTCGGGTTCATCGGCGTCAAGCTGGTGCTGCACGCGCTGCACGAGTCCGGGGTGCACGTCCCGGAGATCAGCATCGCGTTCTCCCTCTCCTTCATCTGCGCGGTCCTGGTGGTCACCACGATCACCAGCCTCGTCGCCAACAAGAAGACGGCGGCGGCGGAGGCCGCGGCGAAGGGCGAGCAGAAGGACGACAGCGAGAACGTCGGCGCGGAGAAGTAGCGCAGGACCGACACACCGACGGCCGGGGCCCCAGGAGGGGCACCCGGCCGTCGGGCGTCTCACCGGTTCACCAGCCGCGCTCGCGCCACTGGGGCAGATGGGGACGCTCGGCGCCGAGCGTGGTGTCGTGACCGTGGCCCGGGTAGACCCACGTCTCGTCCGGCAGCTCGTCGAAGAGCTTGGTCTCCACGTCGTGGATCAGGCTCGCGAAAGCCTCCGGGTCCTTGTGCGTATTGCCTACGCCGCCGGGGAAGAGGCAGTCCCCGGTGAACAGGTGCGGCGCTCCGTGCGGGTCGTCGTAGACCAGGGCGATCGACCCCGGGGTGTGCCCGGTCAGATGCCGGGCGGTCAGCGAGACCCGCCCCACCCGGATCGTGCCGTTGTCCTCCACGAGCTCGTCGGTGGGGACCGGGATGCCCTCGGCGTCGTACCTCCCGGCATACGTCCGTGCCCCGGTGGCCGCCACGACCTCGCCGAGTGCCTGCCAGTGGTCGCCGTGCCGGTGCGTCGTGACGACGGACGCGATGCCGTCCTCGCCGATCAGCCGCAGCAGGACCCCGGCCTCGGCGGCCGCGTCGATCAGGAGCTGCTCGCCGGTCGCCCGGCAGCGCAGCAGGTACGCGTTGTTGTTCATCTGGCCGACGGCGACCTTGGAGATCATCAGATCCGTCAGCTCGTGCACATCCGCAGGGCCGCCGACCTTGACCGTTCCGCTGTACGTCATGCCGCGCAGCCTATAGCGGGGGAAGCGTGGGGAGGATGCCGCCTTCCGCGGTGAGCCCGGAGCCGTCACGGCGGCCGCAGAGCCAGCCGAGGATGTCGGTGGCCGTGCCCCGGACGGTGACCGGAGGGCCGTCGGAGCCGCCTCCCGTGGTCCAGATCCGGCCGTCCTCGGTGACCGCTGTCGTGGGCACGACACCGGGATGCCCGGCGAAACGTTCGGCCAGGAAGTCGTTCTCCCGGGTCACGAACTCCCCCGGCAGGTCCTCCAACCCGTACCCCGTCCCCAGGTCGACGTGGTGCAGCTCGACCTCGACCCACCGGCGGAAGGGGATCCGGGACGCCGAGTCCGTCACGCCGTTGCGCAGCGTCACCGTGCGGGACCAGTCGGCGGGCTCCGCCGCCGCCGCGAGGAAGGCCGCCCCGCTCCCGCGCAGGTCGGCGAGCTGCTCGGCCAGGGGCCTGGGCGCGTCGCGCTCGATGTCCGCGTCGCGGGTTTCGCTGTTCGCGTACATCGGGCGCCCTTGGAGAACATTTACGAGCGCGTCGGCGTTACGTGACAGGTGGGCGAGAACATGGCCGCGGCTCCAGCCAGGCAGGAGCGACGGCCCGGCGACGGTCGTGTCGTCGATTTCGCCCATGGCACTGAGCAGCCGATCGGTCGCTTCACGTACAGCTTCCAGGTCGCGCGCATGATCAGTCATGGGCCGAGCGTAGCCCTCGCCACTCGTTCGGGTGATGTGGTCTGCGGTCGTCCGTAAATCGAATGCGCGTGCTATACGCTCGGAGTCGAAAGCTTCCTACATCGCTGTGGCGCCCCCCATACCCTGGGCAGGGGGCTCAGTTCCCCCACTTCTCTCCAGAAAGGTGCGGACCGGCGTGGCCGACCGTCTCATCGTCCGTGGCGCGCGCGAGCACAACCTGAAGAACGTCTCGCTCGATCTCCCCCGTGACTCCCTCATCGTCTTCACCGGGCTCTCCGGATCGGGCAAGTCCTCGCTCGCGTTCGACACGATCTTCGCCGAGGGCCAGCGGCGCTACGTGGAGTCCCTCTCCTCGTACGCCCGGCAGTTCCTCGGCCAGATGGACAAGCCGGACGTGGACTTCATCGAAGGCCTCTCGCCCGCCGTCTCCATCGACCAGAAGTCGACCTCGCGCAACCCGCGCTCGACGGTCGGCACCATCACCGAGGTCTACGACTACCTCCGGCTGCTCTTCGCCCGGATCGGCAAGCCGCACTGCCCCGAGTGCGCCAGGCCCATCTCGCGCCAGTCGCCCCAGGCGATCGTCGACAAGGTGCTCAACCTTCCCGAGGGCAGCCGCTTCCAGGTGCTCTCGCCGCTGGTGCGCGAGCGCAAGGGCGAGTTCGTCGACCTCTTCGCCGACCTCCAGACCAAGGGCTACAGCAGGGCCCGGGTCGACGGCGAGACGATCCAGCTGACCGAGCCGCCGAAGCTGAAGAAGCAGGAGAAGCACACCATCGAGGTGGTCATCGACCGCCTCACGGTGAAGGACAGCGCCAAGCGCCGGCTGACCGACTCCGTGGAGACCGCGCTCGGGCTCTCCGGCGGCATGGTCGTGCTCGACTTCGTCGACCTCGAGGCGGACGACCCCGAGCGTGAGCGGATGTACTCCGAGCACCTCTACTGCCCGTACGACGACCTCTCCTTCGAGGAGCTGGAGCCCCGTTCCTTCTCCTTCAACTCACCCTTCGGCGCCTGCCCCGACTGCACGGGCATCGGCACGCGGATGGAGGTCGACCCGGAGCTGATCGTCCCGGACGAGGACAAGTCCCTCGACGAGGGCGCGATCCACCCCTGGTCGCACGGCCACACCAAGGAGTACTTCGGCCGCCAGATCACCGCGCTCGCGGACGCCCTCGGATTCCGTACGGACATCCCCTGGGCCGGACTGCCGCAGCGCGCCAAGAAGGCGCTGCTCCACGGCCACAAGATCCAGACAGAGGTGCGCTACCGCAACAGGTACGGGCGCGAGCGCGCCTACACCACCCCCCGCTTCGAGGGTGCCGCCGAGTACATCAAGCGGCGTCACGCCGATGCCGAGAGCGACTCCAGCCGGGAGCGCTTCGAGGGGTACATGCGCGAGGTGGCCTGCCCGACCTGTGAGGGCACCCGCCTCAAGCCGCTGGTGCTCGCGGTGACGGTGATGGAGCGGTCCATCGCCGACGTCGCCGCGATGTCGATCAGCGAGTGCGCCGAGTTCCTCGGCCGTCTCAAGCTGAACGCCCGCGACAAGAAGATCGCCGAGCGGGTCCTCAAGGAGGTCAACGAGCGGCTCCGCTTCCTCGTCGACGTCGGCCTCGACTACCTCTCGCTGAACCGCGCCGCGGGCACCCTGTCCGGCGGCGAGGCCCAGCGCATCAGGCTCGCCACCCAGATCGGCTCCGGGCTCGTCGGTGTGCTGTACGTGCTGGACGAGCCGTCCATCGGCCTGCACCAGCGCGACAACCACCGGCTGATCGAGACCCTGGTCAGGCTCCGGGACATGGGCAACACGCTCATCGTCGTCGAGCACGACGAGGACACCATCAAGGTCGCCGACTGGGTCGTCGACATCGGCCCCGGCGCCGGTGAGCACGGAGGCAAGGTCGTCCACTCCGGCTCGCTCAAGGAGCTGCTGGCCAACAAGGAGTCGGTCACCGGCCAGTACCTCGCGGGCACGAGGGCCATCGCGATGCCGGAGATCCGGCGTCCGGTCGACCCGAAGCGCCTGCTCACGGTGCACGGCGCCCGGGAGAACAACCTCCAGGACATCGACGTCTCCTTCCCGCTCGGCGTGCTCACGGCCGTCACCGGTGTCTCGGGCTCGGGCAAGTCGACCCTGGTCAACGACATCCTCTACACCCACCTGGCGCGCGAGCTCAACGGCGCCAAGTCGGTCCCCGGGCGGCACACCCGGGTCGACGGTGACGACCTCGTCGACAAGGTCGTGCATGTCGACCAGTCGCCGATCGGCCGTACACCGCGGTCCAACCCGGCGACGTACACCGGAGTCTTCGACCATGTCCGCAAGCTGTTCGCCGAGACGATGGAGGCGAAGGTGCGCGGCTATCTGCCGGGCCGCTTCTCCTTCAACGTCAAGGGCGGCCGCTGCGAGAACTGCTCGGGCGACGGCACGATCAAGATCGAGATGAACTTCCTGCCCGATGTGTACGTCCCGTGCGAGGTCTGCCACGGTGCGCGCTACAACCGGGAGACCCTGGAGGTCCACTACAAGGGCAAGTCCATCGCCGAGGTGCTGGACATGCCGATCGAGGAGGGCCTGGAGTTCTTCGAGGCCGTCCCGACGATCGCCCGGCACCTGCGCACGCTCAACGAGGTGGGCCTCGGATACGTCAGGCTCGGCCAGTCCGCGCCGACGCTCTCCGGCGGTGAGGCGCAGCGCGTGAAGCTGGCGAGCGAGCTGCAGAAGCGCTCCACCGGCCGCACGGTCTACGTCCTGGACGAGCCGACCACCGGTCTGCACTTCGAGGACATCAGCAAGCTCATCACGGTGCTGTCGGGCCTGGTCGACAAGGGCAACACGGTGATCGTCATCGAGCACAACCTCGATGTCATCAAGACCGCCGACTGGGTCGTCGACATGGGTCCCGAGGGCGGCAGCGGCGGCGGTCTCGTCGTCGCCGAGGGCACCCCGGAGCACGTCGCCTCGGTGCCGGCCAGCCACACCGGGAAGTTCCTCCAGGAGATCCTCGGCGCCGACCGGATCGGCGAGGCGGCGGTGCCCGCGGCCCGTAAGGCCCGCAAGGCTCCCGCGAAGAAGGCCGCCGTCGCCGCGAAGGCGGCGACGGCGCGCAGGACGGCCACGGCCAGGACGGCCGGCAAGGCGGCCGACGGGCAGCCCGCACCGAAGAAGAAGGCCACCCGCGCGCGGAAGGCCTGACACCGTCCGGGACGGGACGGTCTCCCCGTGGCACCGCAGGGGGCCGTCCCGTCCGCGCACGCCGTTCCCGTCCCCGAGTAGTTCGTCCGGAGCCCGTCCCACAGACTCTGCGGGACACGACTCCGGCGTCCGGACGCCCGCCCGCGGCGTCCGGATCGCAGTCCCGGACGCCGCCCCGTGCCTCCGGGCCAGGTCACGGTCGCGGGCGCTCACCGTGCTCTCCGCCTCCGGGTCCGCCCCGGTCGCGGGGCGCCTACCCGTGCTCTCCTCCTCCGGGCCCGGCGACGGAGGACGGGCCACGGAGGACACCCCCTCGGGTCTCTCCCTGCGGGGCCCGGTCGAAAGGCGGGTGTTCTCCGCCGGTATCGTCGGGTCTGTCGCCCATGCCGTCAGGCGCGGCCCGTGCCCCATGTCCGTGGCACCCGGTGCCCCGGGACGGTGACGGCGGCTCTCTGTCCCCCCGACCAGTGGAGACCGCATGTCCGGCCTGCCCGCCGCCCGCCGCACCGTACTGAAGGGTGCCGCTCTCGCCGGTGCCGCCGGGCTCGGAGCGGCGGCCTGCTCGACCGATTCGAAACTCGGCCACGCGGAGACGCCCACCCCCACGGCGCCCGTGGAGCTCGGCGCCCCGGACGAGGTGCCGGTGGGCGGGGCGAAGCTCTACAGGGAACAGCGGGTCGTCGTGAGCTGCCCCGCGGCAGGCCAGTACAAGGCTTTCAGCGCGCAGTGCACCCACGCGGGCTGCCTCCTGGACAAGGTCGAGGGCAACGAGGGCAACTGCCCGTGCCACGGCAGCCGTTTCGACATGACCACCGGCAAGGCGCTCCAGGGACCGGCCACGGTGCCGCTGCCCGCCGTCGACGTGCGGGTCGAGGGCGGAAAGCTCGTCGCGGGCCCGGAGGCCTGAGCCGCGCGCTGGGCCCGGAGGCCCGTCGCCGGCCTCCGCATCCGGGGAAATGCCGCTCTGTCATTGCCCGCAAGTAGGGTGTGAGACATGGCAGACCCCTCCAGCTACCGCCCCAAGCCGGGACAGATCCCCGACTCCCCGGGGGTCTACAAATTCCGCGACGAGCACCGCCGGGTGATCTACGTCGGGAAGGCCAAGAACCTGCGCCAGCGCCTGGCCAACTACTTCCAGGACCTGGCCGGCCTCCACCCGCGTACGCGCACGATGGTCACCACGGCCGCCTCCGTCGAGTGGACCGTGGTCTCCACCGAGGTCGAGGCGCTCCAGCTGGAGTACTCCTGGATCAAGGAGTTCGACCCCCGGTTCAACGTCAAGTACCGCGACGACAAGAGCTATCCCTACCTCGCCGTCACGCTCAACGAGGAGTTCCCGCGGGTCCAGGTCATGCGCGGCGCCAAGAAGAAGGGCGTGCGCTACTTCGGTCCGTACGGGCACGCCTGGGCCATCCGCGAGACCGTCGACCTGATGCTCCGGGTCTTCCCGGTGCGGACGTGCTCCGCCGGTGTCTTCAAGAACGCCGAGCGGACCGGCCGCCCCTGCCTCCTCGGCTACATCGGCAAGTGCTCAGCCCCCTGTGTCGGCCGGGTCAGCCCCGAGGAACACCGGGATCTGGCCGAGGACTTCTGCGACTTCATGGCGGGCCGCACCGGAACGTACATCCGCCGCCTGGAGAAGGACATGATGCAGGCGGCCGAGGAGATGGAGTACGAGCGGGCGGCCCGTCTGCGCGACGACGCGGAGGCGCTGAAGCGCGCCATGGAGAAGAGCGCCGTCGTCCTCGCCGACGCCACCGACGCCGACCTGATCGCCGTGGCGGAGGACGAGCTCGAAGCGGCTGTCCAGATCTTCCACGTCCGGGGCGGACGGGTGCGGGGCCAGCGCGGCTGGGTCACCGACAAGGTCGAGGCCGTCGACACGGCCGGCCTGGTCGAACACGCGCTCCAGCAGCTGTACGGGGAGGAGTCCGGCGACGCCGTGCCCAAGGAGGTGCTGGTCCCGGCACTCCCCGAAGACCCCGAAGCCGTGTCCCAGTGGCTCGCCGACCGCAGGGGCTCCCAGGTCAGCCTGCGCATCCCGCAGCGGGGCGACAAGAAGGACCTGATGATCACGGTCCAGCGCAATGCCCAGCAGGCACTGGGACTGCACAAGACCAAGCGCGCCTCCGACCTCACGACGCGCTCCCGCGCCCTGGAGGAGATCGCCGAGGCGCTCGGCCTCGACACCGCGCCGCTGCGCGTCGAGTGCTTCGACATCTCACACCTCCAGGGCGACGACGTGGTCGCCTCGATGGTGGTCTTCGAGGACGGTCTCGCCCGCAAGAGCGAATACCGCCGCTTCCAGATCAAGGGCTTCGAGGGCCAGGACGACGTCCGGTCGATGCACGAGGTCATCGGCCGCCGCTTCAAGCGCTACCTCCAGGAGAAGGAACGCACGGGGGAGTGGGAGGAGACCCCTGCCCCGACGGGCCCCGTACCGGCTCCTACAGACCCTGTTGCCGCTCCCGCGGGCTCCCTGCCGGTCACGGCGGACCAGGCCGTCACCCCGCCCACGGGCCCCGTGCCGGCCACGGCGGACGCTGTTTCCACCCCCACGGGCCCCGTACCGACCACGGCGGACGCTGTTCCAGCCCCCGTCGGCCCCGTGCCCGCCCCGGACGAGGCAGCCCCCGCAGAGCAGCCCGCCGCCGCGCGGGACGAGCCCCGGGAGGACGACGGCCGCCCCAAGCGGTTCGCCTACCCGCCGCAGCTCGTCGTCGTCGACGGAGGGCAGCCCCAGGTCGCCGCAGCCAAGCGGGCCCTGGACGAGCTGGGCATCGACGACATCGCCGTCTGCGGTCTCGCCAAGCGCCTCGAAGAGGTCTGGCTGCCCGACGACGACGATCCGGTAATCCTTCCCCGCTCCAGCGAGGGCCTCTATCTCCTCCAGCGCATCCGGGACGAGGCCCACCGCTTCGCCATCACCTACCAGCGGGCCAAGCGCGCCAAGCGCATCCGCAGCAGTCCCCTGGACGACGTCGCCGGCCTGGGAGAGACCCGCAAGCAGGCACTGATCAAGCATTTCGGCTCCGTCAAGAAGCTGCGGCAGGCGACAATCGAAGAGATCTGCGAGGTGCCGGGGATAGGGCGCAGGACGGCGGAGTCGGTGGCCGCCGCCCTCGCCGCGGCGGCCCCGGCCGCACCTGCCGTGAACACCGCCACAGGAGAGATCATTGAAGAGGACGACGGGGGCAGCAGGACATGACCGAGCAGGCGCATGAACACCACGACGACCGCGGCCGAGCAGACGGAGCAGCACACGTGAGTACGGGAAGCACCACGGAGAAGGCCGAGGCCACCGCGCCCGCCATCCCCGAGCTGGTGATCATCTCCGGCATGTCGGGCGCCGGGCGCAGCACCGCGGCCAAGTGTCTGGAGGACCTCGGCTGGTTCGTCGTCGACAACCTGCCGCCCGCCCTGATCCCCACGATGGTGGAGCTCGGCGCCCGGTCGCAGGGCAATGTCGCCCGCATCGCCGTCGTCGTCGACGTGCGGGGGCGCCGCTTCTTCGACAACCTCCGGGAGTCCCTCGCGGACCTGGAGGCCAAGCACGTCACCCGGCGGATCGTCTTCCTGGAGTCCTCCGACGACGCCCTCGTACGCCGTTTCGAATCGGTCCGCCGCCCGCACCCGCTCCAGGGCGACGGCCGCATCGTCGACGGCATCGCGGCCGAGCGCGACCTGCTGCGTGAGCTGCGAGGTGACGCCGACCTGGTCATCGACACCTCCAGCCTCAACGTGCACGAGCTGCGGGCCAAGATGGACGCCCAGTTCGCCGGGGACGAGGAGCCCGAGCTGCGGGCCACGGTGATGTCGTTCGGCTTCAAGTACGGCCTGCCGGTCGACGCCGACCTCGTCGTCGACTGCCGCTTCCTGCCCAACCCGCACTGGGTCCCCGAGCTCCGCCCCTTCACCGGGCTCAACGAGGAGGTGTCCGACTACGTCTTCGACCAGCCGGGCGCCAAGGAATTCCTCAACCAGTACACGGAGCTCCTCCAGCTCATCGCCTCCGGCTACCGCCGCGAGGGCAAGCGGTACGTGACCATCGCCGTCGGCTGCACGGGCGGCAAGCACCGCTCCGTCGCGATGTCGGAGAAGCTGGCGGCACGGCTCGCCACCGAAGGTATCGAGACCGTCCTCGTCCACCGGGACATGGGGCGCGAGTGACCAGTCGCAATCTGCGTCTGCGGCGGCTGAGCAGAGCCACGGCCGCGCTCTCCGGCCGCAGCCGCGGCGCGCCCAAGGTCGTCGCCCTCGGCGGCGGCATGGGCCTGTCGGCCTCGCTCACGGCGCTGCGCCGGATCACCGGCGATCTCACCGCCGTGGTCACCGTCGCCGACGACGGCGGCTCCAGCGGCCGGCTCCGGGAGGAGCTGGGTGTCCTGCCGCCCGGCGACCTGCGCAAGGCGCTCGCCGCGCTCTGCGGCGACGACGAATGGGGCAGGACCTGGGCCCAGGTCATCCAGCACCGCTTCGAGTCCAAGGGCGATCTGCACGAGCACGCGGTGGGCAACCTGCTCATCGTCGCCCTCTGGGAGCAGCTGGGCGACCATGTCCAGGCCCTGGACCTGGTCGGCAAGCTCCTCGGGGCGCACGGCCGGGTGCTGCCGATGTCCGCGGTGCCCCTGGAGCTCCAGGCGCTCGTCCGGGGACATCACCCCGACCGGCCCGACGAGACCGTCACGGTGCGCGGGCAGGCCACGGTGGCGCTGACCCCCGGCGAGGTGCAGTCCGTCCACGTCGTACCCGCCGATCCTCCGGCCGTCCCCGAGGCGGTCGCCGCCGTCCTCGACGCCGATTGGGTGGTTCTGGGTCCGGGGTCCTGGTTCTCCTCGGTGATTCCGCATCTACTGGTTCCCGAACTGCTCGACGCACTGGTGACCACGAAGGCCCGTAAGGTCCTCTCGCTGAACCTCGCACCACAGCCCGGTGAAACAGATGGCTTCTCACCGCAGCGTCATTTGGAGGTTTTGGGACGACACGCCCCTAAACTCGCCATGGACGTGGTGCTGGCCGACGAGGCCGCCGTACCCGACCGCGAGTCCCTCGCCGATGCCGCCCAGCGGCTCGGAGCCGCGGTCGAGCTGGCCCCCGTGGCCTCACCCGACGGCGCTCCGACACATGATCCGGAGCTGTTGGCCGCCGCGTACGACCGTATTTTTCGGATGCATGGAAGGATCGGCCCATGGCGATGACGCCAGCGGTGAAGGACGAAATCTCTCGGCTTCCCGTGACCCGGACCTGCTGCAGGAAGGCGGAGGTCTCGGCGATTCTTCGGTTCGCGGGCGGGCTGCACCTCGTGAGCGGCCGGATTGTGATCGAGGCCGAGCTGGACACGGGGAGCGCGGCACGACGGCTCAAGCGGGACATTCTGGAGATCTTCGGGCACAGCTCGGAGCTGATCGTGATGGCTCCCGGCGGACTGCGCCGCGGCTCGCGGTTCGTCGTCCGTGTGGTGGCCGGCGGCGACCAGCTGGCCCGCCAGACCGGTCTGGTGGACGGCCGCGGCCGTCCGATCCGCGGGCTGCCGCCGCAGGTGGTCTCGGGGGCCACCTGCGACGCCGAGGCCGCCTGGCGTGGTGCCTTCCTGGCCCACGGCTCGCTCACCGAGCCCGGCCGTTCCTCCTCGCTGGAGGTCACCTGCCCCGGCCCCGAGGCCGCCCTCGCCCTGGTCGGTGCCGCCCGCAGGCTCTCCATCGCCGCCAAGGCGCGCGAGGTGCGGGGCGTCGACCGGGTGGTCGTCAGGGACGGCGACGCCATCGGCGCGCTGCTGACCCGGCTCGGTGCCCATGAGGCGGTGCTGGCCTGGGAGGAACGCCGGATGCGGCGCGAGGTCCGCGCCACGGCCAACCGGCTCGCCAACTTCGACGACGCCAACCTCCGCCGTTCCGCTCGTGCCGCCGTGGCCGCGGGTGCCCGTGTGGGACGCGCGCTGGAGATTTTGGGCGAGGAGGTCCCGGAGCACCTCGCGGCGGCCGGACGGCTGCGCATGGAGCACAAGCAGGCCTCCCTGGAGGAGCTGGGCGCGCTCGCCGACCCGCCGCTGACCAAGGACGCCGTCGCGGGCCGTATCCGGCGCCTGCTGGCCATGGCCGACAAGCGGGCCCAGGACCTCGGCATCCCGGGCACGGAATCCACCCTCAGCGAGGAAATGGCCGACGGCCTCGTCGGCTGAGAGCCCGCGGGGCGCGGTCATTCCGAAATTCGGTGGAGCGATTTTCGGAATGGGCCGAGTGGCGACCCGCGGGCATTGACTGAGCGCGACCCCGCACGATTGAGCGTGCGGGGTCGCGGCGTTCCGTGGCCCGTGTCCCCGGAAAACGCGCAGGCCCGGTGCTTTTATCGATTGAGTACCACTGCGCGCAATTGAGCGTGCGCCTCGCCCGGGGCGGACATTCGATCACGGATCGCGGGCGGAGGCCCGGTGGCTGAATCCGCGTCAGTGACTCCCGGTGACCTCGCGCGGACGGGGGCCGGCGGGCCCCTCGCGCCGCAAGGGGGACGGCTCCGGCGGGAGTTGACGCTTGGTGACCATAGGGCGGGCCTGTCGTCCCGGCCTGGTCAATAGGCCGGAATCGATTGCTCCTACTCAGGAGTAAGGAGATCTCGCTCCACACCGTCGCTCTCGATGTCACCCCTGAGCCTTCGGAGAGGTAGGGTCGGAGGCGGTCGGGGACATCCCTATAAAACTCGCCGGCATCGAAACCGGCGTTCCTAACGAGGAGATCGGTTCGTGACGATCCGCGTAGGCATCAACGGCTTTGGCCGCATCGGTCGTAACTACTTCCGCGCGCTGCTGGAGCAGGGTGCGGACATCGAGATCGTGGCTGTCAACGACCTGGGTGACACTGCGACCACGGCCCACCTGCTGAAGTACGACACCATTCTGGGTCGTCTCAAAGCAGAGGTGAGTCACACCGCCGACACCATCACCGTCGACGGCCACACCATCAAGGTGCTCTCGGAGCGCAACCCGGCCGACATCCCCTGGGGTGAGCTGGGCGTCGACATCGTCATCGAGTCGACCGGCATCTTCACCAAGAAGGCCGACGCCGAGAAGCACATCGCGGGTGGCGCGAAGAAGGTCCTCATCTCGGCTCCGGCCAAGGACGAGGACATCACCATCGTGATGGGCGTCAACCAGGACAAGTACGACGCGGCGAACCACCACGTCATCTCCAACGCCTCCTGCACCACCAACTGTGTGGCGCCGATGGCCAAGGTTCTCGACGAGAACTTCGGCATCGTCAAGGGCCTGATGACGACGGTCCACGCGTACACGAACGACCAGCGCATCCTGGACTTCCCGCACTCGGACCTGCGTCGCGCCCGCGCCGCCGCCGAGAACATCATCCCGACCACGACGGGCGCCGCCAAGGCGACCGCCCTGGTCCTCCCGCAGCTCAAGGGCAAGCTCGACGGCATCGCGATGCGCGTCCCGGTCCCGACCGGTTCCGCCACCGACCTCGTCGTGACGCTGCAGCGCGAGGTCACCAAGGACGAGGTCAACGCCGCGTTCAAGAAGGCCTCCGAGGACGGCGACCTCAAGGGCTTCCTGGCCTACACCGAGGACCCGATCGTCTCCTCCGACATCGTCAGCGACCCGGCGTCCTGCACCTTCGACTCCTCACTGACCATGGTCCAGGAGGGCAACTCGGTGAAGATCCTCGGCTGGTACGACAACGAGTGGGGTTACTCCAACCGCCTCGTCGACCTGACCGTCTTCGTCGGCGGGCAGCTCTGATCCTAGGATCGACAGGCAGCAAGGTGTGATGTGAGGGGCTCGGACGGCGCGACGCGGCGCCGTTCGAGCCCCCTTGCATGCTCATCCGTCCTTCCAAGGAGTATTGGGAACAGATGAAGACGATCGACGAACTTCTCGCCGAAGGGGTCGCGGGCAAGCGGGTATTCGTCCGCGCCGACCTCAACGTGCCGCTGGACGGCACCACGATCACCGATGACGGCCGCATCCGCGCCGTCCAGCCGACGATCGCCCGGCTCGCCGCAGCCGGCGCGCGGGTCGTCGTCGCCTCGCACCTGGGCCGCCCCAAGGGCGCACCGGACCCGGCCTTCTCGCTCGCCCCCGCCGCCGCGCGCCTGGGCGAGCTGCTCGGTGCCGAGGTCGCCTTCGCGACCGACACCGTCGGCGAGTCCGCCCGCTCCACGGTCGCCGCTCTCGCCGACGGCCAGGTCGCCGTCATCGAGAACCTCCGCTTCAACGCCGGCGAGACGTCGAAGGACGACGCCGAGCGCGGCGCCTTCGCCGACCAGCTCGCCGAGCTCGCCGACGTGTACGTGGGCGACGGCTTCGGTGCCGTCCACCGCAAGCACGCCTCGGTCTTCGACCTCCCGGCCCGGCTGCCGCACGCGGCCGGAAGCCTGATCGCCACCGAGGTCGGTGTCCTCAAGAAGCTCACCGAGGACGTCACGCGCCCCTACGCCGTCGTCCTCGGCGGCTCGAAGGTCTCCGACAAGCTCGGGGTCATCGACCACCTGCTGGAGAAGGCCGACCGCATCCTCATCGGCGGCGGCATGGCCTACACCTTCCTCAAGGCCAAGGGGTACGAGGTCGGCAGCTCCCTCCTCCAGGAGGACCAGATCCCGGCGGTGCTCGAATACCTCAGGCGCGCCGAGGAGAAGGGGGTGGAGTTCGTGCTCCCCGTCGACGTCGTCGTCTCGGAGCAGTTCCCCGACCTCAAGACCAAGACCCCGGGTCACCCGGCCACCGTCCCCGCCGACGCCATTCCCGCCGGCGCGATGGGGCTGGACAACGGCCCGGAGACGAACAAGCTGTACGCCTCGAAGCTCGCCGACGCGGCCACCGTCTTCTGGAACGGCCCGATGGGCGTCTTCGAGCACCCCGACTACGCCGAGGGCACCAGGGCGGTCGCCCAGGCCCTCGTCGACTCCGAGGCCTTCACCGTCGTCGGCGGCGGTGACTCCGCGGCCGCCGTCCGCATCCTGGGCTTCGACGAGAACGCATTCGGCCACATCTCGACCGGTGGCGGCGCCAGCCTCGAATACCTCGAGGGCAAGACGCTTCCCGGCCTCGCCGCACTGGAGGACTGACCTTTCATGACCACCCGCACCCCGCTCATGGCGGGCAACTGGAAGATGAACCTCAACCACCTCGAGGCCATCGCCCATGTCCAGAAGCTCGCCTTCGCCCTGGCCGACAAGGACTACGAGGCCGTCGAGGTCGCCGTCCTGCCGCCCTTCACCGACCTGCGCTCCGTGCAGACGCTGGTCGACGGCGACAAGCTGAAGATCAAGTACGGCGCCCAGGACCTCTCGGCGCAGGACTCGGGCGCGTACACCGGTGAGATCTCCGGCTCGATGCTCGCCAAGCTGAAGTGCACCTTCGTCGCCGTCGGTCACAGCGAGCGACGCCAGTACCACGGCGAGAACGACGAGGTCTGCAACGCCAAGGTGAAGGCCGCCTACAAGCACGGTCTGACCCCGATCCTCTGCGTCGGCGAGGGCCTGGACATCCGCAAGGCCGGTGACCAGGTCTCCTACACGCTGGCCCAGCTCGACGGCGCCCTGAAGGACATCCCGGCCGAGCAGGCCGAGTCCATCGTGATCGCCTACGAGCCGGTCTGGGCCATCGGGACCGGCGAGGTCGCCACCCCCGAGGACGCCCAGGAGGTCTGCGGCGCGATCCGCCGCCGGCTCGCCGAGCTGTACTCCCAGGAGCTGGCCGACGCCGTCCGCATCCAGTACGGCGGCTCCGTGAAGTCCGGCAATGTCGGGGCCATCATGGCGCAGCCCGACGTGGACGGTGCCCTGATCGGTGGCGCCGCGCTCGACGCCGACGAATTCGTCAAGATCGTCCGCTTCCGCGACCAGTAGGATCGTCCGCTTCGGCGGCCGGTGAGTATGCGGTGGCGCCGATCCGTCGTACCCTTGCGGGGGCCGAGGGGGGTATACCCTCAGGCCCCCGCTGTTCGTACATGCAGTCCTAGGAATTCCGGAAAGTAGGGACCAGCCGTGGTTTTGGCGTTCGAGATCGCCCTGATCGTCTTCAGCCTGCTGCTGATGCTGCTGGTGCTGATGCACAAGGGAAAGGGCGGCGGCCTCTCCGACATGTTCGGTGGCGGAATGCAGTCCTCCGTGGGCGGCTCCTCGGTCGCCGAGCGCAACCTCGACCGCATCACCGTCGTGGTCGGTCTGGCCTGGTTCGCGTGCATTGTCGTCCTCGCTCTGCTCATCAAGCTGGACAGCTGACCCGTCGTCCGCGAATCCCGGTGAGGGTGTAACTCCTTTCACTGGACGCGCGTTGGGCCTTACGTAGACTGGGGCATCTTCGAGCACCATCACGCAGGGAGTTACGACCGTGGCAAGTGGCAACGCGATCCGGGGAAGCCGGGTCGGAGCGGGGCCGATGGGGGAGGCCGAGCGGGGCGAGTCCGCGCCGCGCCTCCGCATCTCCTTCTGGTGCTCGAACGGGCACGAGACGCAGCCGAGCTTCGCCCATGACGCGCAGGTACCGGAGACCTGGGACTGCCCGCGCTGCGGTTTCCCGGCCGGCCAGGACCAGGAGAATCCGCCCGACCCGCCGCGCACCGAACCGTACAAGACGCACCTCGCGTACGTGCGCGAGCGGCGCAGCGACGCGGACGGCGAAGCGATCCTCGCCGAAGCCCTCGCGAAACTCCGCGGCGAAATCTGACAGCAGTTCACCGGCCGGTCACCTCTCGGGTGCCCGGCCGGAATGCGTTTGTCGCCTCCGGACCCTGCCATTGCTCCGCCGCACCCTCCAGATCAATTAGGTTGGAGGGGCAGCGGGGAAGGTTGCAGGTACGAGAAGAAGTGGGCGATTTCCGGGATGAACGCACAAAGCCGAACCAAGCTCAATCAGACTCCGGAGTGGGCGGCTCTCGGCAAGCACCGTGAGGAGTTCGGCGACACCCATCTGCGCGGGCTGTTCGCGGACGCGCCGGACCGAGGGACGGCGTACACCCTGAGGGTCGGTGACCTCCACATCGACTACTCCAAGCACCTGGTCACCGACGAGACGCTGCGACTGCTGCGGGACCTCGCCGGCGCCACGGGTGTGGCCGAGCTGCGGGACGCCATGTTCCGGGGCGAGAAGATCAACACCACCGAGGACCGCGCCGTCCTGCACACCGCGCTCCGCGCCCCCCGCGACGCGGTGATCGAGGTCGACGGCGAGAACGTGGTGCCGGCCGTGCACGCCGTCCTCGACAAGATGGCCGCCTTCGCGGACCGCGTCAGGGCCGGTGAGTGGACCGGTCACACGGGCAAGCCGGTCAAGAACATCGTGAACATCGGCATCGGCGGCTCCGACCTCGGGCCCGCCATGGCCTACGAGGTGCTGCGTTCCTTCACGGACCGCTCGCTCACGGTCCGTTTCGTGTCCAACGTCGACGGCGCCGACCTCCACGAGGCCGTCCGTGACCTCGACCCGGCCGAGACGCTGTTCATCGTCGCGTCCAAGACCTTCACGACGATCGAGACCATCACCAACGCCACCTCCGCCCGCGACTGGCTCCTCACCGAGCTGAGGGCCGGTCAGGAGGCCGTCGCCAAGCACTTCGTGGCGCTCTCCACCAACGCCGAGAAGGTCACGGACTTCGGCATCGACACGGCCAACATGTTCGAGTTCTGGGACTGGGTCGGCGGCCGTTACTCCTACGACTCGGCGATCGGTCTCTCGCTGATGATCGCCATCGGGCCCGCGCGCTTCCGCGAGATGCTCGACGGCTTCCACCTCGTCGACGAGCACTTCCGCACCGCGCCCGCGGAGGAGAACGCCCCGCTGCTGCTGGGCCTGCTGGGCGTCTGGTACGGCCACTTCTTCGACGCCCAGTCGCACGCCGTGCTGCCCTACAGCCACTATCTGTCCAAGTTCACGGCGTACTTGCAGCAGCTGGACATGGAGTCCAACGGCAAGTCCGTGGACCGGGACGGCAATCCGGTCGAGTGGCAGACCGGTCCGGTCGTCTGGGGCACCCCCGGAACCAACGGGCAGCACGCCTACTACCAGCTGATCCACCAGGGCACGAAGGTCATCCCGGCCGACTTCATCGGCTTCGCCGCGCCGGTCCAGGACCTGCTGCCCGGGCTGATCGCCCAGCACGACCTGCTGATGGCCAACTTCTTCGCCCAGACACAGGCGCTCGCCTTCGGCAAGACGCCCGACGAGGTCCGCGCGGAGGGCGTGCCCGAGGAGCTGGTGCCGCACAAGACCTTCCGCGGCAACCACCCGACGACCACCATCCTCGCGGAGCGGCTCACCCCGTCGGTGCTCGGCCAGCTGATCGCGCTGTACGAGCACAAGGTCTTCGTCCAGGGCGCCGTCTGGAACATCGACTCCTTCGACCAGTGGGGCGTCGAGCTCGGCAAGGTCCTCGCCAAGAAGATCGAACCGGTCCTCACCGAGGGCACGGGAGGCGAGCAGCTCGACAGCTCCACCGCCGCGCTCGTGTCGGCGTACCGCTCGCTGCGCGGCCGCTGAGCCATGGCGACGGGGGAGGGGACGATACGGCTCAGGCCGCCGCGCAACCGGCTGGACAGCCGGGCCGTCGGCTGGTGGAGGGCCCAGTGGCTGCTGCTGACCGCGGCGCCGGTGGCGGTCCTGGGCGTCCTCGGGGCGCTCATCGCTCCGGCCAGGTTCTGGCTGCTGATGCCGGCCGCAGTCATCGCGGGCGCGGGCCTGCTCTGCGCCGTCCTCTTCCCCCTCTGGTGGTACCGCACCCACCGCTGGGAGGTCACCGACGAGGCGGTCTACGTCAGCACCGGGGTCTTCCTGCGGGAGTGGCGGATCGCTCCGATGTCCCGCATCCAGACCGTGGACACGGTGCGCGGCCCCCTGGAGCAGCTCTTCGGGCTGGCCACGGTCACCGTCACCACCGCGTCCGCCAAGGGCGCCGTACGGATCGAGGGCCTGACCCACGAGACAGCCGCCGGGCTCGCCGAGCGGCTGACCCGCATCACCCAGGACACCCCCGGGGACGCCACGTGAGCACCGCCGCCGACAGCGGCCCCGACTGGCGGCGGCTCCACCCGCGCACGGTCCTGGTCACCGCGGTGGTCACGGCCGGGGTCGCGGCGGGGGCCGCCGTGCCGGTCACGGTCGCGCTGGCGGGACCCGTCGGCCCTGCGCGGGCCATCGGCTGGGTGCTGACCGGAGCGGCCCTGCTGATCGGCTGTGCCGCCGCCGGGGACTACATACGGTGGCGGCGCACCCGTTACCGGGTCGGCGCCGAGCGGGTGGACCTGCACACCGGGCTCTTCCTGGTGAAGCGCCGCTCGCTGGCCCGCGAGCGCATCCGCAGCGTCGATCTCACCGCCCACCTCCTGCTGCGGCTCCTCGGGCTCGTTTCCGTCCGCATCGGCACCGGTGAGCACACGGGCGGCGACTCCACCCTGGAGCTCGACCCCGTCACCCGCGAGGAGGGCGAGCGGCTGCGCCGTGAACTCCTGGACCGCGGCGCCCACGACGCCCCCGGGACGCACCGGGAGGGCGAGCTCGCCACGCTCGACCCCCGCTGGATCCGCTACGCACCCGTCTCCTTCGTCGCGCCCATGCTCGGGGGAGCGGCGGCCGGCGGTGTGATGCAGGTCAGTGACTGGGTCGGCGCCCAGGGCGAGGTCATCGACTGGTTCGCCGACCGGTTCCGGGACACCCCGCCGCTCTGGACGGTCGTCATCCTCGCCGCGGCAGCCCTGGCCGCCGGTGCCGTCGGCGCGCTCGGGCTCTGGGTCGAGATGTGGTGGAACTACCGCCTGGAGCGCGAACAGGGCGGCACCCTGCGGGTGCGGCGCGGGCTGTTCACCTCGCGCTCCCTGTCCGTCGAGGAACGGCGGCTGCGCGGGGTGGACCTGGTGGAGCCGCTGGGCGTACGCCTCGTGGGCGCGGCCCGGGTGGACGCCATCGCCACCGGCCTGACCCAGGACGAGGAGTCGCGGAGCGCCGACCACAACACCCTGCTGCCGGCCGCGCCCCGGGCACTGGCCGACACCATCGCCGCCGAGGTCCTGCGTGAGCCCGTGAGCCCGACGGGTGCCCCGCTGACGCCCCACCCCCGCGCCGCCCGTGGCCGGAGGCTGCGCAGGGCCCTGGTCATGGCCCTCGCGCCCGTCCTGGTGCAGGCCGTGCTGGGCGTCCTGCTGACCCCCGTACTCCTGTGGACCGCGCTCGGGTGCGCGGTGGTGTTCGTGCCGGTCGCGGTGCTGCTGGGTCTCGACGCGTACCGGAACCTGGGCCACTCGCTCAGCGGCGGCTATCTGGTCACCCGCTCCGGGACCGTCCGGCGGTCCACTGCGGCCCTCCAGCGGGCGGGGGTGATCGGCTGGACGGTCAAGCAGTCCTGGTTCCAGCGAAGGGCCGGGCTGCTGAGTGTCACCGCCACGACGGCGGCGGGAGGCGGCGCCTACACGGCGCACGACACCGACGCGTCCGAGGGCCTCGCCTTCGCGTCCGAGGCCGTCCCAGGGCTGCTGGAACCGTTCCTCGACCGAGGCTGAGCCGACGCGGGGCGAGGCCTGCCGCGTCGGGTCAGCCGTCCCGGGTCAGCGGGCGAGCAGCGTGGTGGCGCCGAAGGCGGGGGTGCCGGCCGGTGGGGGAGCGTCCCGCGGTGCCGGGGCGGGGTGCCCGGCGGCCAGCACGTAGAGCGGGACGTGGCCGGTGTTGTCCAGACCGCAACGGCCGGCGATCTCGGAGTCCCTGAAGGCGCCGGTCTGGGCGGGGCCGAGTCCGAGGGCCGTCGCGGTCAGCGCGAAGGTCTGCCCCAGATGCCCGGCGTCCAGCAGGCAGACCCGGTAGGCGCGGGGCGTCGGGTACTTGGCGCTCATCCGTTCCAGCCGCGCGGCGAGAACGACCAGGAAGGCGGGCCGCGCCGCCCACTCCTGGTCCGCGCAGAGACGGGCGGCCTCCGTGGGCGTGAAGCCCTCGGAGAGCAGTGCGAGACCGTGCCGCAGGCCGTCGTAGTGGTACCAGCCCGGGTCCAGGCCCTCGACGCCCAGGACGCCCACGTAGGCCTCGATCTCCTGACGGGAGCCGCCTTGCGGGCTGGTGCGCCGGTACAGGGCGCCCCGCCCGCAGTCGATGAAGTCGACCGGCCCGAAGACCGCGGACAGCAGAGCGGCCAGGGTCTCCACCGGCACCGGCTCGCCGGTGAAGTCGCGGTGGGTGCGGCGCCCGTACAGCACCTGCTCGAACGGTGCCCCGAGCGCCGCCGGCCTGCGGGGCAGCAGGAGGTGGGGAGCACCCGGATGATCCGTGAACAGGGAAGGCAGCGGTGCGGGCGCGGAGCCCGGTGTCCCGGTGGAGGCCGATGCTTCGGTGGTGCTGGTGGTGCTGGTGGTGCTGGTGGAGTCCAGGGCGTCGGGGGAGTCCGGGGTGTCCGCGGCGTCGTACACGTCCTGCGTGGCGTAGTGGAAGAACGACGCCTCGGGCATCCACGAGCCCCACCGCCGGGCGATCTCCTCGTCCCGCTGTGCCGCCGCGCCACCGTGCGCCAGGAGAGCGCCGCTCCGCACCAGCGTCTCGACGGCCTCCTCGACCGTGTCCCGGGTCAGGTGACCCAGCTGTCCGGCTGCCTCGGCGGGAGTGCTCCAGTCCTCGAAAGCGGCGAGGATCTCAGCGGCTGCCGGGTGGAGTGCCGTGGGTGTGCCGTGCGGGTGCGGGTGGACGACGAAGGTGCCGTCGTGCCAGTAGCAGGTCAGGCAACGGGAGCGGCGTAGACGCAAGGTGACTCCTCGGCTCGCGGGGATGTGGGAAGCGGGGCCCGGACGTACGTGGGGGGCCGGGCAGGGGAGTGCCCGGCCCCCCACGCGCGGTCACGCCTGGCGGTAGGCCCACGTCCAGTTCCAGCTGGAACCCTGACCGGCCGCGGGGCGGTCGGCACGGACGGCGATCCGGTGCTTCATCTCGATCCTGCGCATTGTTCGACACCTCCTTTCATGAAGTCTCGTTCATGTGTCGTCGCGGCGACTCCTCCATGACGCAGCACGAAATACCGAAATGCAAGAGACGTATTCGTCGATCACTCCTTCGTGGCGGTATCTCTGGCCTCTGCTTTTCGTTCGAGTTGCATTCATGGGGAACGTTGTCACGTACTGTAAACGCCTTTCGTATACGAGAGGGAGGGGGCGGGGTGCACCCGTCCGGCCACGGGCGAACGTCGCTGATACCGACGTGGCGGGGAGGGGGACGGAAGGCGTGATCGTCGCATCGTTGCTGTTCAGAGCCTTGCGCGGCGGCTGCTTACCAATTTCTTTCAGTCTTTTTTCGGCTACCTGTCGATGCGGGTGAAGGTCTCCCGGAGGTGTCATAGCGTGCGGACATCGACGCTCGACGAGCAAGCGAACTCCCACCGTCCGGTCGGCAGTATTCGCACCGCTCAAAAGGGTTCTCTCCGGTGTGAGGGCATTCGGAGGCGATAAACCCGTTCCTCCGTACGGCGGGCGTCGGACCGCTGAGATATCAAAGGGGAAGCATGACCGTATTCTCGTCCCAGGAAATGGCGTCCGACGTGTTCGGCCGGCTCTTCGACGTGCTGCTGGAGGACGAGCAGTTCGTGGAGAAGGCGCGCAGGGAAGCGCTGTCGGTGCAGCTGGTGCACACCAAGCCCGACTGCCGGATCTTCGTCTCGTCCGAGGGCGTCGTCCACGGGGAGCCGCCGTACAAGGCCGCGATCACCCTCAAGATGTCCTGCGACACCGCGCACGCCCTGTGGCTGGGCCGCCTGCTGGTGCCCGCCGCCATCGCCACCGGCAAGGTCCGGATCCGCGGCCGCATCGCCAAGGTGCTGGAACTCGTGCCGATGCTCCAGCCCGCCTTCGACAGCTATCCGGCGATCGCCGCGGAGTCGGGCGTCGGTGCCTGACCTTCCGCGTACACCCGGACCCGCGTACACCCCGACCTCACCAGTGATCGAGGAGCCACCATCCATGACCATTGACGCCCCGACAGACCTCTCCCCAGAGCTCAACTTCGACACGCTGCCCCCGGAGGTCCAGCGGCTCAAGGACGACGCGAGGCGGTTCGCGCGAGAGACCGTGAAGCCCCTGGTCCAGCAGCTCGACCAGGCGCCGGCGGAGGATTTCGACTGGGACGTGATGCGCCGCGGCCACGAGATCGGCCTGACCCGTGCCGCTGTCCCCACCGACTACGGCGGTCTCGGCCTCGGAATGCTGGGAGTCGCCACCGCCCTGGAGGAAGTGGCCGCCGTGTGCCCCGGCACCGCGCTCGTCTTCGGGGCCACCATGCTCGGCCAGGCCCCGCTCCTGCTCTCGGGCGACCCCCGCCTCCAGGCGCGGTACCTCCCGCTCTTCTCGGGTGACGAGCCGGTACTCGCCTGCAACGCCGTGACGGAGGAGGACGCCGGCTGCGATCTGATCATCCCGGCCAACGCGCCGCACGCACGCAACGTCATGACCGCCCGCCGGGACGGCGACGAGTACGTGCTCACCGGAAAGAAGCGGTTCATCACCAACGCCCGCTTCGCCGCCTTCGCCTCCGTGTTCGCGAACATGGAGGGCAGCCCCGGCGCCACCGGACTCACCTCCTTCATCGTGCCGCTGAACCTGCCCGGCGTCGTGCGCGGCCCGGTCGCCGACAAGATGGGCTACCGGGCCTGCCTGGGCAGCGAGCTGGAGTTCCACGAGGTCCGGGTGGCCGCCGAGAACATGATCGGCGGGGAGGGCGAGGGCATGCCCATCAACATGGCGCAGAGCAACATGGCCCGCGCCGCCGTCGCCGGCATCTCCACCGGCGTGGCCCGCGGCGCCCTCGAACAGGCCGTGACCTGGGCAGGCGAGCGGGTACAGGGCGGTGAACTGCTGCGCCGTCACCAGTTCACCGCGGCCAAGCTGGCCGACATGACCGCGAAGGTGGACGCGGCGCGGCTGCTGTACCTGCACGCGGCGAACACCGTGGACACCCAGCTGCCACCGCCCGCCTACGAGCCCGCCGTCGCCAAACTGTTCGCCGACCGCGCGGCCGTCGACGTCGCCGACGCCGCCCTCTCCCTCGTCGGAGCCCGGGGCTACCTCCGCTCGTACGGCGTGGAGAAGATGCTGCGCGACGCCTACGGGACCCGGATCTACGAGGGCACCCCCGAGGTGCTGGCGCTCACGATCACCGAGAGCCTCTACGCCGAGGACGACGCCGAATGAACACCGCATCCCCGCGCGCGGGCGGTGACGGGCACGCCCGCACCACCATCCCGACCTCCGCGGACCCTTCGGGCTCCCGCGCCCTGCGCTACGTCGCCGACATCATCGAACTCCACGAGCGGCTCAGCTACCGGCAGCTCCCGGCCGAGATCTCCGGCACTCCGCTGTACCACGCGGAGGACGTCCACAGCGGCCTGATCACCCTCACCGTGCGGGACAGCCAGATCCCCGCCCGCTACCTCCGGGGAATCCTCGGCTTCCGGCTCGCCCAGTACCTGCGGCTCAGCTGGATCTCGGCCGACCTCGTCTACCGGACGGCCGCGTACCACGAACCGCTGCCCCGCCCGGGCCAGATGGAGAGCATCCACACGGTGGCCCTCTGCTCGCGCACGGGAAGGATCCGCGGCTACGTCGGGCTGAGCTGCTCCGCCGACCCCGTCAGCCTCCCCCTCGACTCGCCGCGTCGCGCCCTGTTCCCCACCGAGGCCGCCCACGGCATCGACCTGCTCGGGCAGTACGCGCGCCTCGGGCTCGGCACCCACCAGGTCTTCGAGCTCAAGCGGTTCCTGCGCGACCAGTCGATGCCGCTCGGAATCCAGCACGACCGGGTGCCGTGGCACCTCATGCTCGGCATGGGCGAGGCGATGATCCAGCTCGACGACTCGATCCGCCTCGTGCTCGGCGACGCCAAGGAGCACGTGGCCCTGCGCCACCTGCGTCTGGCCGGCTTCGACCTCCACGTCGTCGAGAACACGTCCCCGAGCCTGCCCTCCTCGGACCCGCTGGCGCCCATCTACCACCAGGGCATCCTCGCCAAGCCCTTCGTCGCCCCGGTACCCGAGGATCTGCCCTGGTACCGCGACGTCGTGCGGTCCTACATGGACGGCAGCAGCGACCTGACCTCGTACCACGAGATGGTGGCCCGGCTCGCCGGGCGCAGGCAGGCGAACGGCGGCTCCATGATCCCCCGTCAGCGCGGAGGTGCCGCATGACCCTGGAACACCTGGACCGTACGCCGTCCGACGGGGAATCGGGGCCGCACAGCGTCTTCTACGAGGAACTGGTCACCCGGAACACGGGCGTCGTGTCGGCGCGTGAACAGTCGGCCCTGCGCGACGCCACGATCCTGGTGGCGGGCTGCGGGTCCATCGGCGGCGCCGCCGTGGAGCCGCTGACGCGGCTCGGCGTCCAGCGCTTCGTCGTGGCGGACCCCGGAACCTTCGAGCTGAACAACCTCAACCGCCAGAGCGCGGTCGCCGCCGACATCGAGCAGAACAAGGCCGCCGGCGCGGCGGAACGCATCATGTCGATCAACCCGCACGCCCGGGTGTCGGTGTTCACCGAAGGGGTGACCCCGTCGACGGTGCAGCGGCTCACCGCGCCGAGCCAGCTCATCATCGACGGGGTGGACGTCACCACGCTCGACGGCTGGCGCGCCAAGCACCTCCTGCACCGCGTGGCCGTCCAGCGGAGACTGCCCCTCATCACCGGCTGGGACATGGCCGGTACCCAGTACGTGCGCTGCTACGACTACCGGCGTATCCGCGAACCCTTCGACGGCGCCGTCACCGTGGAGGACATCGAGCGCGGGGACACCTGGGACCTCCTGCGGCGCGCGGTGCCGCTGCGCAGGGTGCCGGCCGAGATGCTGGCGGAGATCCGGGCGAACCACCAGCGCCCGGACTACAGCTTCCCGCAGGTCGCCTACACCGCGACGGCGTTCGGAGTGCTGAGCTCGCACATGGCGGTGCGCATGCTCGCGGGCAGGCGCGTGCGTCACGAAATCAGCCTCGACGTGCACCAGTTGGCCCGGCCGCTGGGTGAGCGCTGGCTGACCCGTCTGCGGTGGCCGTTCGAACTGGCGGCCCTGGTGCCGCCGATGATCCGCGTCATGCGCGGCACGGGCGCGCGCTGAACCGACCGCGCCCGCCTGAAGACCTTGTGCTTGACCTTCAGGCCCACCGAGGGGCCCTGCGGCGTGCCGAGCGCGCGGCTGTAGGCGATCGCCGTGTCGGCGGCGCGGTCGA
>NZ_JBSFDD010000011.1:0-241418 GCF_053593715.1 Streptomyces sp. NPDC002125
GGCCCCCCCCCCCCCGCCGGGCCGGGGGCGGGGGCCGCCCCCGCCCGGCCCCCCGCCCCCGCCCGCGTCTTCGGTGCTTCAGAAGGTCTCCGCCGTGACCAGGCACCGCTTCACGCGGGAGACCAGGCCCGGGCTGTCCATCTTCACCTTGACGGCCACCGTGTCGCCATGACCGACGTCGACCATGACCTCGCCCGTGTCGACGGTCAGGCCCTTGGCATCCACGAACGTCACGTCGACCTCGTAGGTCTCCTCCACGCTCGCCGTCGACCGGATCTCCACCATGGAGTACGTCACTGCCTTGCGCTTGCCTTTCCTGGGCGTCGCGCAGCTGATGACACGGACCTCCGGGGCGTCCGAAGCGGTGGGGCCGGGTGTCGAGTTGGTCGAGCCGCCGGAGGAGCCCGACGAGCCGCTGTAGTCGTCATCGTCGTCGTAGTCGTGGTAACTGCCGTTGCTCTTCTTGGAATTGGAGCATCCACCGCCGGAGCTGCTGCTGCTCTTGCCGCTGCGGCTCTTCCCGCCCTTGCCGCCGCTGCTGGACGTGGAGAATCCGGTGAGCGCGAGCACCACCACCACCAGTACCGCCGCGAACCTGATCCGTCGCCGCATCATCGACGCCGTCCCCCTCGGAGTAGTCGGTTTCCTCGGCCGCCGCGCGGCCGCGCGACAACGTAACGCCCAGCATTCCGGGCGGTTACCCATGGCTCGGTCATGGCCCTGTCACGGTCTCGTCATGGTCTGCGGCGGCTGTCCCGGCAGCAGGTCCACGGGCGGGCTCCCCCGGCCCGGCCCCCGGCCGCGCTCCTCCGATGGCAGGGAAGATCGGCCAGGCGTAGCGTCGAGCCGGGGAGCGGTGCGCACAGCCGTGCGCCATGGCCCGGGAGGCTGGCGATGTTCCGCAATGTCCTCGGCTCCGTCGTCGCACTCGTGGGAGCCGCGGCGGCCGTCCAGAGCCCTTTCCAGCGCTGGTACCAGAACCGCCTGGGGCGCGACTACCGCGTCCAGGACCTGTTCGACGGCATCACCGGCGTCTCGTCGTCCGTGATGGCCTCGATCCTGCTGCCGTTCCTCTTCGCCGCGCTGGTGACCCTCGTGGGGGTCGTCCTGCGCTCGCGCTGGGTGGTGGCTCTCGCGGGCCTGATCGTCCTGGGCTTCACCGTGCTGTGGATGGTCCGGCAGGGACAGGCGGCGGACGGACTGTCCGTCGACAGCGACGGGTCCGGGCTCCGGTGGGGTGTCGCGCAGGCGCTGGCGGGCGGTGTCCTGCTCCTGCTGGGCGCGCTGGTGATGTCGGGGCGCCCCCGGAGGGCGGAGCGGACCGGCCGCACCGCCGAGCCGTATCCCGTGCCGCAGGCGGACCACCCGGACACCTGGCCGCCGACGCAGGAGCCCGGCCCGTCCGCGCAGACGTCGCCGGGGCCCGAGCCTGAGGCCGATCCGTACACCGGGCCCGGCCGGCACCGGGCTCCGCGCGACGACGAGGACACCGCGCAGCACCCCGTGCAGTACCCCGACGAGGGGGAGCAGCACGGCTCGGACCGGTACCGGCCGCCCCACCCCTGAGGCGCTCCGGGGCGTCAGGCCCGCGCTCTGTTCCCCGTGCCCGTGCCCTTCAGCGCGTCCAGGGCGTAGACGCAGCGGTCCTTGCTGCACGCGTACACGACGCCCGCCCGCGCCACCGGGGAGCCCGTGATCTCGCCGCCCGTGGCCAGCTTCCAGCGGAGCTGGCCGCCCGCCGCGTCCAGGGTGTAGAGCACATGGTCCGCCGAGCCGAAGTGGACCCGGCCGTCGGCGACGACCGGCGCGCCGACGACCTCGCCGCCCGCCGCGAAGCGCCACTTGGGCGTGCCGGTCACCGCGTCCAGCGTGTACAGGGCGCTGCCGCTGCCGACGTGCACGTTGCCCGCCGTGACCAGCACGGGCTCGATGGACTGCCGGGCCTCGGTCGCGATCCGCCAGCGGTCCTTGCCGTTCTGGGCGTCCAGGGCGTACACGGTGCCGAGGTAGTCGGCGAGGTACACCCCGCCGCCCGTGACGGCGGGGCCGGGCGCGAAGGCGGGCGGGGAGAGGAAGACGGCCGGCGACTCGAAGTGCCAGCGGACCCGGCCCGAGACCGCGTCCACGGCCAGCACCCGGGTGCCCGCTGCGACGTAGACGAAGCCGTCGGACGCGGGCGTCACCCGGACGGGCACCCCGCCGCAGGACGCGGCGTCGCCCACGGGGTAGGACCACCGCTCCGCGCCGGTGCGGGCGTCGACGGCCCGCAGCCGGGCGTCCTGCCACAGGAACACCGTGCCCTCGTGGATGACGGGCCCGGCCTCCGGTGTCTCGAAGTCCGTCTGGGCGCCGGAGGTCTCCCACAGCTTCTCGCCGCTGGACGCCTCCCACGCCTGTACGCCGCCGCCGCGCGTCGCGGTCAGGACGGTGCCCCGGTCGGCCTTGAGGGCGTACACCCAGGCGTCGGCCTGGAGCCGCCACCGCTCGGCGCCGGTGGCCGCGTCCAGCGCGTACAGGGACGGGCCGTCCGACGCGTGGATACGGCCGCCGTCGACGGTCATCGTCCAGGCCACGTCGCGGGTCTTGAACTGGCGCCTGCCGTTGCCCACGTCCAGCGCGTGGACCTCGAAGGACGTCACGTACAGCAGGTCGTCGACCACGACGGGGGTGCCCCACACATCGTTCGACATGCGGAAACGCCACGGCCGCCAGCGCTCCGGCGCGGCGGGGGCCGCGTCGGGTGCCTGCGCGGGAGCGGGCACCGGAGCGGTGGCCGCCGCCACGGCGCCCTGCCCGCCGGGCGGACGCACCCAGCCGGTGGCCGGGTCGGCGTGCGCGGCGGCGGGGCCCCGTACGTCCACGGGGCGCGGCCCGGGGCCGATCGGCACCTTCGCTCCGGGCAGGTGCACGGGGCCGCCGTCGAGGGCGGGCCCGGTCCGCAGGTCGCCGCCGCGCCAGGCGCCGTCCGGGTCGGCGACGGGCGGCGGCTGGGACGGGGGCGGCGGCACGACCACGGGGGCGGGCGCGACGGTGACGGCACGGCCGCCGCCCCGGCGCTGCTCGATCATGGCGGTGGCGACGCCCGGCAGCCAGGCCGAAGCGGTGCCGCTGTCGTCGCTGCCCGAGGCGAACAAGTGCGGGGCCAGCTGGGCCTGGAGGTCCGCCGGGCTGGGCCGCCGGGTCGCGTCCATCTGCATACAGGACTCGATGAGCGGGCGCAGATCATCGGGCAGTCCCTCGGTGTCGGGACCCTCGCGCAGCAGCATGAACACGGTCTCGACCGGATTCGCCCCGTGGAAGGGCGCGTGCCCGGTCGCCGCGAAGACGAGGGTCGAGCCCAGCGAGAAGATGTCGCTCGCGCCGGTCACGCTGCGCGAGTCGCGGGCCTGCTCCGGGGACATGTAGGCGGGGGTGCCCACCGCCACGTTCGTCATGGTCAGGCGGGTGTTGGAGACGCCGGAGGCGATACCGAAGTCGATGACGCGCGGCCCGTCCTCGACCACGAGGACGTTGGACGGCTTCAGGTCACGGTGGACGAGACCGGCTCCGTGGATCGACTGGAGGGCCTCGGCGATCCCGGCGGCCAGCCAGCGCACGGCCTGCGTCGGCATCGGCCCGCACTCACTCACTATCTCCTCGAGGGAGGGTGCGGGGACGTAGGCGGTGGCCAGCCAGGGGACGGCCGCCCGGGGGTCCGCGTCCACCACGGCCGCGGTGTAGAAGCCGCTGACCGCGCGTGCGGCCTCCACCTCACGCGTGAAACGGACCCGGAACAGCTGGTCCTCGGCCAGTTCCGTCCGCACGGTCTTGATCGCCACCCGGCGGCCCGACGCCGACCGCGCGAGATAGACCAGCCCCATGCCGCCGGCTCCGAGCCGTCCCAGCACCTCGAACGGGCCGATCCGCCTCGGGTCATGCTGCGTCAGCTGCTCCACTTGCCTGCCACCTCCCCGTACGGACCTCAGGAACAGAAGCCCGCGAAATCCCGCCACATGCAGCGTCTCACCACTGAGCACCACCTGGCGGTGCGCACCCTGATTCTTCCTGGCTCGGCGCCCGGTTGCGAACCCGGGGGCGGATCGGGGTGTCTTATGGCACTCCACCCCTTTCAGGACACCTTCCGGTACGCGTCACGTCCCGCTAAGGAAGCAGCTCGGTCGGCTGGAGGACGGCGAACGCCGCACCCTGGTCGTCCTGGAGGACCGCCATCCGCCCGTACGGGATGTCCATGGGCGGGGCGGTGATCCGGCCACCGAGGCGTACGGCGTTCCCGGCGACGCCGACGCAGTCGGCCACGGCGAAGTAGTTGAGGAAGTAACTGGGCATCATCTCGGGGAACGCGTCCGTGATCACGGCGCGTCCGCCGATCGCGGTGTCCTCCCCCGGCTCGGTGCCCGCGGGCGACCACACGCGGAAGGGCTCGGGCTGCCCCGAGCCGTCCTCGCCGCCCGGGAGCTCGATGTCGGTCCCCTGGAAGCCGAAGACCTCCTCGTAGAAGGCGTCCACGCGCTCCGGCTGCCGGGTGTAGACCTCGGTCCAGCAGAAGGAGCCCGGAGCGTTCTGCTTCTCGAAGCCGGCCCGGTCGCCCGCCTGCCAGAGCCCGAAGACCGCGCCGCCCGGGTCCGCCGCCTGGGCGAGGACACCGGCCCGGCCGGCCCGCACCGGATCGGTGATCACCTGGCCGCCCGCCTTACGGATCAGGGCGACGGTGGCGAGGATGTCGTCGGTGGCGAAGTAGACGCCCCAGGTCGTGGGCATGCGCCCGTCCTGCTTGGCGGCGAGCGCGGCGACGAGTCGGCCGTCGCTGTACGCGTCCGCGAAGGGCATGCCGTCGCCGGCGCGGAAGGTCCAGCCGAAGAGCCCGCCGTAGAAGCGCTTGCCGGCCTCCAGGTCGGAGAGCTGCACATCCACCCAGCACGGCGCGGACTGCGCGAATACGGCCATGGCCCGGGTCCTTCCGTCGTGGTGAGGGGCGCGGTGCGGTGGCGGTGGCCGCCACGGACGCCTGTGGATCGCTGGGCACCGCGACGGGGGCGGCGGTGACGCCCGTCACACTCAACGTAGCGTCGGGGGCCGCAGGGCGCGCCCCGGGGAGCCTGAATAGAACCTTTGCCCGAATCGTGAAGGTTCCGCGACCGTCATGGACGGAGGTTGTCCACCGAAGTTATCCACAGGCTGTTGATAACACGATCACTCCGGGGCATCCCGGGCGCGACGGGGGAGTGCGGTCCGGGAGCGAGCCCCCGGGAGTGCGCGCCCCCCGGGGGCGCGCGACGGGGGCGCGCAATTCGATAAAGCGCAACACCGGCGGAAATCGCGACACCGGCGGAAAAACTGCTCCCGCATCACCGTGAATTGCGCTGTTCACCCCGTCCGCACTGGGCCGTTCCCCATTTGCAGTCAGCCAAATCGCGCTCGGATCACCCCTCGGTAAGCTGACGGCATGACAGGACAAGTACGCACCGTCGACGGCCGCGTGGCTGGTCGGCGAGGTCAGGCGACGCGGCAGAAGCTGCTCGACTGCCTCAGCGAGATGCTCAGCTCCTCGCCGTACCGGGACGTCAAAGTCATCGACGTGGCCCGGAAGGCGGGGACTTCACCCGCGACTTTCTACCAGTATTTCCCCGATGTCGAGGGCGCCGTTCTCGAACTCGCAGAGGAAATGGTCAAGGAAGGCACCGGACTGACCGAACTGGTCAGCGGCCGTTCCTGGGTCGGCAAGGCCGGCTGGCAGACCTCCGAAGAACTCGTCGAGGGATTCCTCGACTTCTGGCGCCGCCACGACGCGATCCTCCGGGTCATCGATCTCGGCGCGGCCGAGGGAGACAAACGGTTCTCCAAGATCCGTATGAAGGTTCTCAACTCGGTCACCAACTCCCTGACGGAATCGGTCAAGGAGCTCCAGTCCAAGGGCAAGGTGGACAAGGACGTCAGCCCCGCGGCCGTGGCCGGTTCCCTGGTCGTCATGCTGGCGGGGGTCGCCTCGCACCAGAAGGGCTTCACCGCCTGGGGCGTGAAGCAGGCCGAAATCCGGCCGAACCTCGCGCTGTTGGTCCATCTCGGCATCACCGGCAAGAAGCCGGCCAGGTAGACGCCCACCACACGACTCCCCCGCATACAACCGGGCGCCGCGGCCTTTCCGCGGCTCCCCGCGTCCTGTCTCACCGACGGCGGACCACCCCTGTGGTCCGCCGTCGGCGTTTCCACGACCGGGTGCGAGGCGGTGCGGGTTCCGTCACCGCGTACGAGGCGCCGAAGTTACGTGACCGGGCGCGAGGCGGTGGAATGGGGTCATGAGCGATGCACAGAAGGCCTTTCGCGACCTGCTCCACGCGCAGCGTGTCTGGGACGTCCCCCTCCCCTCCTTCGACCCCTCCACCGCGCCCGCCGACCCCCTCGCCCTCTTCCACACCTGGTTCGCCGAGGCGGTGGCGGCGGGCCAGGCCGAGCCGCACACCATGACCCTGGCGACGGCGGACGCCGAGGGCAGGCCCGATGTGCGCACGCTGATGCTGCACGACGCGGACGCACGGGGCTGGCACTTCGCCACCCACGCCACCAGCGCGAAGGGCCGCCAGCTCGCCGCCCGGCCGTACGCGGCCCTCGGCTTCTACTGGCCCGCCCAGGGCCGCCAGGTGCGCGTACGCGGCCCGGTCGCCCCGGCCGGCCGCGAGGAGAGCAGGGCCGATCTGCGGGCCAGGTCCACCGGCGCCCTGGCCTCCGCGCTGACCGGGTCGCAGAGCGAGGTGCTGCCCACGCACGAGGACCTCGTGCGGGCCTCCGAGGCCGCCTGGGAGCGGGCGCGGGCCGAACCGGACGCCGAGGCGGAGACCTGGACGCTGTACGTCGCCGAGCCGCGGGAGGTGGAGTTCTTCCAGGGCGACGCCCGGCGGCGGCACGTGCGGCTGCGCTACCGGCGCGAGGGCGCGGACTGGACCCGCGAGCTCCTCTGGCCCTGAGCGCGGGCGCAGGCCCCGCCCCGGGCTCCCCCGGGGCGGGGCCTGCGCCCCAGGGGACCCCGAATCGGACTTTCATCCGGTTTTCACATGAAAGGGGCATCATGGGAGGCGGATGAATCCGCTGGAGGTCCCCATGGCACGAGCCCGTTCCCGCTACGCCCCGGACCGTGGCCTGACCGCACGCATGGTGAGCACCATGTTCTTCATCGGTCTGCTGTACGTGGTCCTGGTGGGCGTGCTCCTCGCCGTCCTGCGGGGTTCGTGGCCGGTGATCCTGGTCATCACGGGCGGTCTGTTCATCGCCCAGTTCTGGTTCAGCGACCGCATCGCGGCGTACGGCATGGGCGCCCGCGAGGTCACGCCGCAGGAGGCGCCCGAGCTGCACGGCGCGATCGACCGGATCTGCGCGCTCGCCGACATGCCGAAGCCCCGGGTGGCCATCGCGCGGAGCGATGTCCCGAACGCCTTCGCGACCGGGCGGAGCGAGAAGACCGCCCTGGTCTGCGCCACGACCGGGCTGCTGCGCAGACTGGAACCGGAGGAGCTCGAAGGCGTCCTGGCCCACGAGATGTCGCACGTCGCGCACCGCGATGTGGCCGTGATGACGATCGCGTCCTTCCTCGGGGTGCTGGCCGGGGTCGTCACCCGGGTCGCCCTCTGGGGCGGATTCGCCCGCAACAGCCGGGGCAACGACCCCGCCGGCATCATCGTCATGCTCATCCCGCTGATCAGCGCGGTCGTCTACGCCCTGAGCTTCCTGCTGACCCGGCTGCTCTCCCGCTACCGCGAGCTCTCGGCCGACCGCACGGCCGCCCTGCTCACCGGCCGCCCCTCGGCGCTCGCCTCCGCCCTGACGAAGGTGAGCGGGCAGATGGCCAGGATTCCGACGGAGGACCTGCGGAAGGCCGAGCCGTACAACGCCTTCTACTTCGTGCCGGCCTTCGCCGCCAAGGAGAGCCTCGGCCGGCTGCTCTCCTCGCACCCGACCCTCGAACAGCGGCTGGACCAGCTGGCCCGTATCTCCGCCGGCCTGTCCCGCCCGTAAGGAGTCCCCGTGGGCCTGCTCGACAGCATCCTGGGCCGCAGCAAGCCGGTCCGCCCCGATCTCGACCAGCTCTTCGCGGTGCCCTCCGCCGCGCTGACCGTCCAGGCGGGGACGGGCTTCACCCCGACCGGGACCGGCTCGGTGTGCTTCGCGGGGGTGGAGGGCGGCACGTTCGCCCGCATCCGGGAGGACGTACGGGAGTTGCTCGACGCGGACACGGAGCGGGGCGGCATCCCCGTGGAGTTCAGCCGTGACACCTACGGCTACACCTGGCTCCTCGCCCGCCAGGAGCCAGGCAGCACCGACGGTACGGCGGCCCTGGTCAACGACCTGCACGCGGTCAACACCCTGCTGCGGGACGGCGGCTTCGGCCCGCATCTGCTCTGCTCGATGATCGGATTCCGCAACCCGGAGGGCCGACCGCTCGCGCTGGTCTACCTCTACAAGCGGGGCACCTTCTATCCGTTCGCCCCCGCCCCGGGCGGCGGGGAGCGGCGCGACAACGAGCTGGAGCTCCAGGTGCGGGCGGTGCTGGGCGACGACCTGCGGGTGGAGAGCGACCTCTCGCGCTGGTTCCCGGTGTGGGGTGCGCCCGGTCTGTGAGGGGCGTGCCCGCCGCCCGAGCCCCGCGGCGGGCATCCGTGATCATTTCGCAACCGATTCCCACCCGAACCGGGACCCATCATGTCCATGTCCTATTACGCTCCGAACCATGCCCGAACTCACCTCCGCCTCCGGTGACTCCCTGCCCGACTCCATCGACCGCACCGACGGCCGGCCGGTCTATGTGATCGGCGGCGGCCCGGGCGGTCTCGCCGCCGCCGCGGCCCTGCGGGAACAGGGCGTACGCGCGGTGGTGCTGGAGAAGTCCGGGCACGTCGGGGCGTCCTGGCGCCGCCACTACGAGCGGCTGCACCTGCACACGACCCGGCGCTGGTCCGCGCTGCCCGGGCTGGCGATGCCCCGCAGGTTCGGGCGCTGGGTCTCGCGCGCGGACATGGTGCGCTACCTGGAGAAGTACGCCGAGCACCACGAGCTGGAAGTCGTCACGGGCGTCGAGGTGACCCGGATCGGCCGGACCCCGGACGGCACCGGCTGGCAGCTGGACGCGACCGGCGGGCGGGTGCTCACCGGGCGCGCGGTCGTCGTGGCCACCGGCTTCAACCACACCCCGAGGACACCCGCGTGGCCCGGCCGCGAGGGCTTCACCGGCGAGCTGCTGCACGCGGCGGAGTACCGCGCCCCGGCGCCGTACGCGGGCAAGGACGTCCTGGTGGCCGGGATCGGCAACACCGGGGCGGAGATCGCCGTCGACCTGGTCGAGGGCGGGGCCTCCCGGGTGCGGATCGCGGTCCGCACGACCCCGCACATCGTGCGCCGCTCCACGGCCGGCTGGCCCGCGCAGGCGACCGCGGTGCTGGTCCGCAGGCTGCCGGTCGGGCTCGTCGACCGCGCGGGACGCCTGCTGAGCCGGGTCGCCGTCCCCGACCTGGCCGCCCAGGGCCTGCCCCGCCCGGACACCGGTCTGTACAGCAGGGTCAAGCAGGGGGCGATCCCGATCCAGGACGTCGGTCTGATCGACGCGGTGAAGACCGGCCGGGTGGTCCCCGTGGCGGCCGTCGAGTCGTTCGACGCGGACGCGGTGGTCCTGGCGGACGGCACCCGGATCACACCCGACGTGGTGATCGCGGCGACCGGCTACGAACGCGCCCTGGAGCCCCTGGTGGGCCACCTCGGCGTACTCGACTCCCGGGGCCGGCCCGTGGCGCACGGCGCGCGCACACCGGAGCGGGCACCCGGTCTGTACTTCACCGGGTTCACCAATCCGATCAGTGGCATGCTCCGCGAAATCGCCCTGGACGCACGGAAGATAGCGAAGAGGCTGGCCTCGGTGGGCTGACGAAGGCGGCGGACGGCGGGCGGCCTCAGCGGGCCCTGCCGCATCCGCCCCCACCCCGTCTCCCCGCACGTCCGCCGGAGAGGGGGAACAGCAGCGGGCCCGTCCGGCCGGGTTCAGGCGGTCAGGGTCACGGGCCGGTCCTCCGGCTGCCTGCGGATGACCAGGGCCATCAGGGCGGCCGTCGCGCAGAGGGCGCCCGAGGCGTACCAGACCAGGTCGTAGGAGCCCGTCACATCGCGGGCCACGCCCCCGAGGAAGGCGACCAGGGCCGCGCCCACCTGGTGCGAGGCCAGGACCCAGCCGAAGACGATCGCGCTGTCCTCGCCGTACTGCTCCCGGCACAGCGCCAGGGTCGGCGGGACCGTGGCGACCCAGTCCAGGCCGTAGAAGACGATGAAGAAGACCATCGGCGGGTGCACCGCGGGGGCCAGCAGCATCGGCAGGAAGAGCAGCGAGATCCCGCGCAGCGCGTAGTAGACGGCGAGCAGTCTGCGGGCGTCGAAGCGGTCCGTGAGCCAGCCGCTGAAGATCGTGCCGATGACGTCGAAGATCCCGATGACGGCCAGCAGCGAGGCCGCCGCGGTGATCGCCATGCCGTGGTCGTGGGCCGAGGGCACGAAGTGGGTGCGGATCAGGCCGTTGGTCGAGGCGCCGCAGATGGCGAACGATCCGGCCAGCAGCCAGAACGGCCCTGTGCGGGCCGCGTCGAACAGGACGCGCACGGCGCGGGTCGCGGCGCCCGTCGCGGGGGCCGGCTTCTCGGCGTACTCCCCTCCGTACGGGGCGAGGCCGACGTCGGCCGGGTGGTCGCGCATCAGGAGCCAGACGAACGGGACGACGACGAGCGCGGCCAGGGCGACGGTCACCGAGGCGGGGCGCCAGCCGTGCTCGTCGACGATCCAGGCACACAGCGGCAGGAAGATCAGCTGGCCGGAGGCCCCGGCCGCGGTCAGGATGCCGGTGACCAGTCCGCGTCGGGCGACGAACCAGCGGTTGGTGACGGTCGCCGAGAAGGCCATGGCCATCGAGCCGGTGCCCAGGCCGACGAGCAGGCCCCAGTAGAGCATCAGCTGCCAGGACGCCGTCATCCAGACGCTGGCCAGCGCCCCGGCCGCCACCGCGCCGAGGGCGAGAACCACGACCCGGCGGATGCCGAACCGGTCCATGAGCGCCGCGGCGAACGGCGCGGTCAGCCCGTAGAGCGCCATGTCGATGGAGACGGCGAGACCGATCTCGCCGCGCGACCAGCCGAACTCCGAGTGGAGGGGGTCGATGAGCAGGCCGGGCAGGGAGTTGAACGCGGCGCCGCCGATGATCGTCACGAAGGTGACGGCGGCGACGACCCAGGCGCGGTGGATGCGGCGCGAGGGACGGGGCGGGGCGGCGGAGACGGCCGCGCTGTCGGTTGTCTGGGTCACGCGCTCCAGCATCGGGGCGGCGGGAGCCCCGGACGAGTGGCCTGGGGGACACCCTTCGAAGGGATCGGGCCACCCGTGGTCAGGGATGCGCGGGGGAGCCCCCGCGCACCAGCCGGCGGTGGACGGCCCAGGCGAGGGCCGCTCCCCCGGCGTACCAGAGCAGGTCCGGGGCGTTGAACGTGGAGCCGAGCACCAGTCGTGCCACCATGCTCCGCCGGGCCAGATCGGCCGGTACGCCGGTGAGCTGGAGCAGCTCCACCACCCAGCTGACCGCCAGGGCCACTCCCGCGGCGGCCGGTGGCCGCACCCGGGGCGCGAGGAGGACCACGAGGGTGTGGATCAGCACGGTGTAGAGGGCGTCGCCCGCGTACTTCGCCGCCTCCCCTCCCGCCGCCGCGCGCACACCGAGGCCCGCCGCCACGGTCACGACGGCCGCGGCGAGCGCTGCCGCGCGGACGGCCGACGCCGGGGGAACAGCCGCGCTCGCGGTCAGCTTCTCGTTCATGACCGGTACGTTTATCAGGCCGTACCCGGTAGCACTCAATCCGCGGGAGAACGGGAGTCCGTATGCGCCACCGCGTGGTCGTCCTCGCGCTCGACGGGGTGATCCCCTTCGAACTGGGCATCCCGCAAAGGATCTTCGGCCGCGCCCGGAGCGCCGGGCCGGCCGGCGAGGGCGAGCCGCTGTACGACATCGTGACCTGCTCCGTGCGCCCACCGGGCCCGGTCCGCACGGACGCGGACTTCAGCATCATGGTCGAGCTCGGCCCCGAGGCGCTGGCCACCGCCGACACCGTCGTCGTACCCGCCTCCTACGAGCTTGGGCCGGTGTACGACGAGGGGCGGCTCACCGGCGAACTGGCCGCCGCTTTCGCGTACATCAGGCCCGGGACGAGGATGGTCGCCATCTGCACGGGTGGTTTCGCCCTCGCCGCCGCCGGATATCTCGACGGGCGCCCCGCCACCACGCACTGGGCCTCCGCCGACCACTTCCAGCGGCTCTTCCCGAAGATCCGTGTCGACCCGGACGTCCTGTTCATCGACGACGGCGACGTGCTGACCTCCGCCGGGGTGGCCGCCGGGATCGATCTCTGCCTGCACATCGTGCGCCGCGACCACGGCACCGCCGTCGCCAACGACGTCGCCCGCCGCACCGTCGTGCCCCCGCACCGCGACGGCGGCCAGGCGCAGTACATCAGCCGGCCCGTCCCCGAGCCGGGGTCCGCGACGACGACGAGCGCGCGGGCCTGGGCGCTGGGGCGGCTGGAGCAGCCGATCCTGCTGCGCGACCTGGCACGGCTGGAGTCGATGAGCGTGCGCACCTTCACCCGGCGCTTCCGCGAGGAGGTCGGCGTCAGTCCGGGGCAGTGGCTCGCCCAGCAGCGGGTGGAGCGGGCGCGGCAGTTGCTGGAGTCGTCGGACCTGTCGATCGACCAGGTGGCACGCGACGCGGGCTTCGGTACGGCGACCTCCCTGCGGCAGCACATGCAGGCCACGCTGGGGGTCTCGCCCACGGTCTACCGGCGGACGTTCCGATCGGCGTCCGCCGGACGGTGAGACACCGGGCTCCGGGGCGGGGCACCGGCATCACGGCGTACGCGGCGCCGGGATTGCGGCGTACGCGGCGCCGGGATTGCGGCGTACGCGGTGCCCGGATCACGGCGTACACGGCGCCCGGATCACGGCGTACACGGCGACATCACGGCGTACGCGGCGCCCGGATCACGGCCGCCTCGGGGCCGGGATCAGTAGCGTGCGCGCGGCAATCTCGGCGCTCCGGGACGGCCGGCGGCCTCGGGCCCCGGGATCACCCGCGGCCTCGGGAGCGCCCTCTCAGAGGCGGGCCCGGTCGCCGGGCTGCTCCTGGATCGCCGGGACCATCACCGGGCCGCCCCGGTCCACCTCGCACCAGATCCGCTTCCCGGCGCCCTCGGGCTGCCAGCCCCAGCGGTCGGCCAGGCCGTCCACCAGCTCCAGTCCGCGCCCGCCGGTGTCCTCGCCCTCCGCGTGGCGCGGCTGGGGCGGGCGGGTGCTGGTGTCGGCCACCTCGACCCTCACCGTCCCCGCCGAACCCGGTGAACCCGCCGGGCCCGCCGTGCCGAACAGCATCCGCAGCACGGCCGGACAGCCCGTGTGGACCACCGCGTTGGTGACGAGCTCGGAGATCAGCAGGATCAGCGTCTCCGCGAGCGGCTCGTCGTCCTCCAACCCGGACCCGATCAGCCGCGACCGCGCCCATCTGCGGGCCCGTCCCACCTCCGCGGGATCCGCCCCGACCTCCAACTGAACCTGAAGCACCTGCACCGCTCACACCATCCGAACCGGCGGACACATCGCCTCGCGCCTCCTCAGGGTCACGGAACGTGACTCCCCTGCGAGACAGCATGGTTGACGTACAGTCACCGCAACAAGCGCTTCGGGCATATTCCAGCGCGAAGGAGTACGCGTGGTCCATACTGTGCGACGCGTGCTGCGGAGAGTCGAACAGAAGCGCTTCGGCGCCCCGGGAAGCATGCCCCCGACAGGCCCCGCGCAGCTCCGTGGGGTGCGAGCAGCGCACCGTGCGCCGACCGGGGCGCCCACAGGGGCCACACCCGGATCCTCCGGTTCCAGTGCCACTCGCATCCAACGGAGCGTACCCGAGCCGGACCGCGCGACTCCGCCCGGTGACCGCTCGCACCCGGGGCGCATATGGTCACCGGATGCGCTGTGTCACTCCCGGCGCACCCTCCGTACGCCCCCGGTCAGGCACGACTGCGCCCCGGCAGCACCGCGGCCCGGCCCCGGGTCACCCCGGGCCGGGCCGTGGAAGTGCGCGAACTGCTCGCGCCGTTGGGCGTGTTGTGCGCGTGCGGCTACGCGTCCGGCTCGATCACGGTGAAGTAGGCGGAGAAGGCGGCGACCGCTTCCGTTTCCGCGATCCGGCCGTCCTGGTCGGTGTCCAGACTCCGGGCGGCGACGCTCGCGATGTCGTCGGGGGCGCCCAGCACCCTCAGGGCGCGCTCCACGGCGGCGACCGGCGCCGAGGCGGGGGCGTTCCCCTCGAGGTCCGCGCCGTCCGCGACGGCGATCGCCGCCCGCAGGAAGGGGCGCGCGATCTCCGCGAAGCGCCCGGGGCTGTCCCGCAGCCGCTTCACCGCCCCGCCGACGAACTCCTCACGGGTGACGCGCTGGTCCCCGTCCACATCGGCGATACCCGCCATGCCCTGCCAGAAGGCCTCGGCACCCGTGTAGAGCGCCTGGCCCCTGTCGCAGCGGGCCTTCGTGCCGAACTCGGTGAGCAGGCGGGCCGCGGCGGCGTTGAAATCGGCGCGATCGATGTAGCCGTTGCCGTCCTGGTCGAAGGCGGCGAAGCGGTGCGCGATCTTGCGCTCGTACTCTGCGCTGTCCATGCGGGGAGCGTACGACGCCGGAGGGCGTCACGTGTCACCGATGTCCATCAGTGATGTGACAACCTCGTACGCCGACGGCGCGGCGGGGCGGCCGTCAGGCGGTGAGCGGCTCGGACGCGTCGTCGGTCGCCGCGTCCGCGTCGGGGTAGACGTCGAAGAGCCGGCGTACCCCCAGGGCGCCGAGCACCTTGTTGACGTGCGAGCCGTCCACCGCGCCGCGGGCCGGGAGGATGAGCCGGAGCCGGCCGCCGCAGGACTTCATGAGGCGGCGGGAGGCGATCAGGACGCCGACGCCGCTGGAGTCGCAGAACAGGACGCCCGAGAGGTCGAGGACCACGTCGTGGCGGCCCGCGGCCACCGCTCCATGGACGGACTGGCGCACGACGGGTGAACTCACGAGATCGAGCTCGCCGTGGATGCGCAGCACGGTCCACGCGTCCTGCTCGGTCTCGTACACCTTCAGCGTCACGCGACTCGGCCTCTCGTTCCGGGGTTCCGGAGGATCCGGACGTTACCGTTCCTCCTCGCGGCTGCCCCCCTGGGCTCCGGCGAAACACGGTTCGGCGCATCGGCCCCGTACGCGATTCACCCAGAAATGATCACTTCAGGATCGTTTACGCGGTCAAGGAATGGCAAGGCGTCGTTCATTCCTTATCATTCAGCGCCACTGAAGGGACGTACTTGTCGCAAAGGTACGTGCACGGCCGATGGCGCCGACTACATTTCGACGTGACGAGGGGAACAGGGCTGGGGGCTCGATGGCGAAAGACGCACCACCGCGCTGGGACCGCCGCATGCAGCAGCGGCTGGCGCGGGGCGAGGCGGCGGCCCTCGGTGAGCTCTACGACCGCTTCGCCGCCCTCGTGCACAGCCAGGCCCACCGGATGCTCGACGACGAGGACGCCGCGGACCAGGTGACCCGCGAGGTCTTCTGCTACGTCTGGGAGAACCCGGACGCCTACAACCCCAAGCACGGTTCGATGCGCTCCTGGGTGGCGCGGCTCACCCACCGCCGGTCCGTGCTGCTGCTGCGCGGGGCGCACGAAGGGGCCGAGGGGCAGGACGCCGAGGAGCTGGAGCAGCGGGTGCTCAGGGCCACCGCGGCGGCCCGCGCCGACTACATCGTCGCCTCCATGCCCGCTCCCCTGCGCGCCGCCCTGGAGCTCGCGTACGTACAGCGCAGGGACTACCGCCAGGCCGCGTCCGACCTCGGCGTCACCGGGGACGAGGCGAGGCGCCGGCTGCGGCTCGGGCTCCAGCTGCTCTCCACCGCGAACACCCGGCCGTCGGCGGACACCGCGCCTCCCGGATACGGGCCGACACCGTGAACGAGGACAGGAGCGGCGAGGCCCGCGACGGAGAGCAGCCGGTCGAACGGCGCATACCCGGCCCCCGGGCGGCCGCTGACGACCGCGAGCAGCTGCCTCCGGTCCTGCCCGGGGGCTCCGGTCAGCCGCTCACCCACAAGGTGCTCAAGTCGCTGCTCGGCGCCTGGGCCCTGGCCGCCTGCTCCGCCGAGGAGACCGCGGCGGTCGAGGACCACCTCACCACGTGCGCCCCCTGCGCGGACGAGGCGCTGCGGCTGCGCGACGCGGTGGGCCTGCTGCACACCGACGGCACCCTGGATCTGGACCCGATGCTCAGGTCCCGCGTGCTGGAGGGCTGTATGGGGCGCCGCCCGCCACGCATTCCCGTACCCGCCTGGGCCGCTCCGTACGACGCGGAGACAGCCAGGCTCGACGCGCTGCTGCGGGACATAGGCGACTCGGAGTGGCACGCCCCGGTGCGGCTGAGGTGGTTCGAGGGCGAGCGCCAGGTGAACCGCAAGACGACGGTCGCCGGGGTCATCGGTCATCTGATGGCCGTCGACGGGCTGGTGTCCACGGCGCTGGGCCTGGACGACCCGCTCGGCAGGGGCGACAAGCCGGCCTCGCCGACCGAGCGCACCGAGTCCTACTGGTCGTCCGCCCACCGCCCGCCGACCCGGACCGTGCGGGAACCGTGGCGGGAGCAGAGCCACGCGCTCGTCCGTACGGTCTCGTTCGCCGGCCGCGGTGTCGCGGAGCTCTCCGTCCCCTACGGCGACTTCGCCCTCCCGTTGCACGACTCGCTCCTGGAGCGGGCCTTCGAGTGCTGGGTGCACGGCGGTGACATCGCGAACGCCGTGGACTATCCCTACGAGCCGCCCGCCGCCGCCCATCTCCACGACATGATCGACCTGGCGGCCCGGCTGCTCCCCGCGACCCTCGCCGAGCGGCGCCGTGCGGGGCTCGCCGCACCGGCCAAGCAGCTGGTCACGGCGGGGAGGCCGGGGCGCTCGCTCCATCTGGAGGTCGAGGGCCGCGGCGGCGGTGACTGGTACATCGCGCTGGACTCGCCCGCCGCCCTCGGCTCCCCCGCGCACACGGTCGCGCAGGTCGCCCTGGACGGGGTGGAGTTCTGCCGGCTGGTCGCCGGGCATGTGCCGCCGGTCGAGGCGGCGGCCGGCCAGGAGGGCGACCGCGAGGCGATCCGCGACGTCCTGTGCGCGGCGGCCTCCCTGAGCCGGCTGTGATCCCGGCGGCTCACCGAGGCCGTCCGCCGGGTCCCGGGACCTTCGGACCTCAGTCGAAGACGACCGTGCGGCGGCCGTTGAGCAGGATGCGCCGCTCCGCGTGCCACTTGACCGCGCGGGCCAGCGCCTGGCACTCCACGTCACGCCCCACGGCGACGAGCTGGTCCGGCGTGACGCCGTGGCCGACGCGCTCGACCTCCTGCTCGATGATCGGCCCCTCGTCGAGGTCGGCGGTCACATAGTGCGCCGTGGCACCGATCAGCTTCACCCCGCGCGCATGCGCCTGGTGGTACGGCTTCGCGCCCTTGAAGCTCGGCAGGAACGAGTGGTGGATGTTGATGATCCGGCCGCTCAGCTGCTTGCAGAGATCGTCCGAGAGCACCTGCATGTAGCGCGCCAGGACGACCAGCTCGACGTTCTCGCCGCGCACCAGCTCCAGCAGCTGCGCCTCGGCCTCCGGCTTGTTGTCCCTGGTCACGGGGATGTGCCGGAAGGGCACACCGTACGAGGCGACGAGCTCGGCGAACTCCGTGTGGTTGGAGACGACCGCCACGATCTCGACGGGCAGCGCACCGGTGCGGGAGCGGAACAGCAGGTCGTTGAGGCAGTGCCCGAACTTGCTGACCATCAGCACGATGCGCATGCGGTCGCTCGCGCGGTGGATCTGCCACTCCATCCGGAAGGAGTCCCCGATCGCGGCGAAGCTGGCCCGCAGCTTGTCCACGGTGACCGTGGCGTCCGCCGAGAAGTGGACGCGCATGAAGAAGAGACCGGTGTCGTGGTCGCCGAACTGCTGACTGTCCTCGATGTTGCAGCCGGTCATGAAGAGATAGCTCGACACGGCGTGCACGATGCCCTGCTTGTCGGGGCAGGAGAGCGTGAGGACGTACTGCTCGGCGGTGGCGTCCGAGGCAGCGGTTACGGATTCGGCAGGCTGCGGCGCGGTCATTCCCGTAGGGTGCCACACCGCCCGCCGGTCACGCCGATCTGGTCATGATGCGGAGCACGTCCAGGGAGCGCGGCGGGGAGTCGGGGTCCTCCGCGTCATTGGTGGCGAGCATCACATGGGCTTCGCGGGCGGCCATGACCGCCTCGCCCCAGCCCGGGTGTTCCAGATAGGCAGACACGGGGGCGTCCGCGCCGGTCTGGTGCATGATGCGCAGCACCCGCAGAGCGGCGACGTCCACGAGGGCGGCCTCGGCCGAGTCGCGGAAGATCGTGCCGACGTACTTCTCGGCTGACCAGTTGTCGAGCCAGGTGTCCTCGACCAGGCGGTACACGGCGTCGGTGACGTCGCCGTACCCCTCCCGGCCGGCCAGCCAGCACTCGTGGTGGAAGACGGGGTCGGAGAGCATGTGCAGCGCCGAGCGCACGTTGCTGCGCCAGCGCCACCACGGCATGTCGTTGAGCGGCATGCCGCCCATGGTGGAGGAGCGACGGCCGCGACGGGAAGTGTTCTCCGAACCTTGCTGCACGGTTGTCGATCGTACGTTCCCCTCCGGCGGCCGTGCGCGGCCCCCCGCAATTCACCTGTACGTCACCGTGCGTTGACCACGGCACACTGCGGCGTTACCCCTGAGCCGCAAAAGTTCATGCCCATGACCGGATGGCGACGCCTCTCCTCCCCCCGCCCCTACAAGCTCCTCACATCGGTGGCGGCCGGGGCGCTGCTGATATCCGGCTGCGGTGTACTCCCTGGAGCCTCGGGGGGCTCCAGGGAGCCCGTCACCGTGATGACCTGGGCCCCCGACACCACTGGAGCCGACACCGTGAACATGGCCGGCATGCCGGCCATGGCGAGGACCTACGCCCGCTGGATCAACGAGCAGGGCGGGATCGACGGCCACGAGCTCCGGGTGCTCACCTGCAACGAGCAGGACACCGCGAGCGGGGCCTCGAAGTGCGCCCGGCGGGCGGCGGACGAGGACGTGGCGGCGGTCGTCGGCTCGTACAGCAGATACGGGCGGGCGTTCCTGGCCCCGCTGGAGTCCGCCGGAATCCCGTACATAGGCGGTTACGGCGCCTCCGCCGACGAGTTCACCAGCTATCTGTCCTACCCCGTCAACGGCGGCCAGCCCGCGCTCGTCGCGGGCAACGGGGAGCAGCTCGCGGCCGACTGCGAGCGGGTCTCGCTGGTGCGGCCCGACACCCTGGTCGGCGACACGCTGCCCGGGCTCCTCGACGCGAGCCTCAGCCGGAGCGACCGGCCCGCGTCCTACGACATCAGCGCGCCCGAGGAGGCCACCTCGTACGACTCCCAGGCGGCCAAGGCGCTGGAGCAGGCGGGCGGCGGCTGCGTGACGGCGGTGCTCGGGAAGGGCACGGGGACGTTCTTCGACTCCTTCCGCCGGCTGGAGTCGAAGGACGACGAGGTACGGATCTCGTCCGTGCTGGGCAGCGTGGGCCAGGACCTCATCGACCGCACGGGCGGCCGGAACAGCCCCTTCGAGGGTGCCCTCGTCACCGGCTGGTACCCGGACTCGGGCGACGCCCGCTGGGACGAGATGCGCCAGGTGATCGAGAAGTACGCCTTCAAGGACAACCGGATCGATCCCGAGGACACGGGCGTGCAGACGACCTGGATCGCCTACACCGTGCTCAAGGCGGTCATCGAGGCGATGGACGAGTCCTCGATCACGGCGGGCGGTGTCTCCGTCAGCCTCAACCGCGGCACCGAGGTGGACACCGGCGGCCTGACGCCGGTCCTGCGCTGGCGCTTCCAGGACATGGTGGGCACGGCCGCCTACGGGCGCATCGTCAATGGGCGGGTGACGTTCCAGGTGGTCCGTGACGGGCGTCTCACGTCCGCGAAGAAGGGCTTCGTGGACGTCACGGAGACGCTCGTGAACGCCGGCTCCGGCGTCTGACGCGGGACGGCGGACCAGGGGGTCCGGCACACCGCGGGCGGCCCCCGTGATGTACGGGGGCCGGAGGCCGTCGCGTCAGAGCTGCGTCGGCGCGCGCTCCGTCAGCGTGTACTTGCGCGCGATGAAGTTCCACAGGCCCGAGGCCTTGCGCTTCTGAATGGTGGCATCGCTGCTGGACGCGTTGCCCTTGTTCGTCTCGTCCGTCGTGCGGGCCTTGCCGCCCTTGCAGACCTTCTTGTCGTCCTTCGCCTGGCGGGCCCACGCGGCGTAGTGGTCGTCGGCCTCGGCCGACGCCTGCCAGGCCTTCGTCAGCGAGGTCTTCAGCTGCTCGTGGTCGGGAAGCTGGTCGACGCTCAGCGCCTCCAGCCTGGTCACCAGGCCGCGTCGCTGCGTGGCCGCGCCCCTCAGGTCGGTCTCGGCCTGGTCCAGCGCCCGGCAGCCCCGGATCTTCTCCACGGCGCTGATCACCGCGGCACGGCTGTTGTTGCTGTCCGCGAGGAGCTTGTCGAGCGCTTCCGCCTGCGGCTTCGCGGGGTCGGCCGCCGCCTCGCTGGGCTCCGCGGCGGACGAACTCTGGGAGGCCACCGGCTGCTTGTCGTCCGGGCTCTCGTCGCCGCCGCTCAGCAGCGCGCCCGCGCCGAGCCCGATCACGGCGCAGCCGATGACGACCGCGGCGATCAGCGGGATGTGCGCGGACCGTCTGCGCTGCGGGCCGTGGCCCTGGTCCGGCTCGTCCGCGCCGTATCCACCGTATCCACCGTGGCCTCCGTGGCCTCCGTGCCCGGTCTGTCCGCCCGGTCCGCCCTGGAGGTTCTGAAGGCCCGACTGGTACGGCTGAGCGCCCTGCGGCTGCTGCGCCTGGTAGGGCCGGTGCTGCTGGGCCTGCTGCTGCCCGGGGTCGAAGCGGGGCATCTGCTGCGTGGCGCCCGCGGGCTCCTCGCTGCGGAAGAGGCTGTCGAACTCCGCGGGCGGCTGCCGGTCGCTCGGTGTTCCGGGACGGATGCCGTACGGAGCGCCGCCGGGCACCGGGGGTATGTACTGGGTGGCGTCGGCGTCGGAGGGCTGCGCGGGCGCGGCGGACTGTCCCAGGTACTGGGTGGATTCCGCGGGGCGCTCGGGCGGCAGCCCGCCGGGGAAGGAGCCGCCCGGCACGGGCGCGATGTACTGCGTGGCGTCCGCGTCCCCGCCCTGCCCCATGCCCTGCGCTCCGGCCTGCCCGGCGCCGGGGGCGTTCTCGGGCGGCAGCGGCTGGGCGTAGGACTGCGGCTGCTGGTACGCGTCCTGCTGGTGCGGCTGGTGCTGCTGGTACGCGCCGTGCTGGTGCTGCTGGGGCTGCTGGGGCTGCTGGGGTGCGTACGACTGCTGCGGGGCCTGGTACTGGCCGTGCTGGGGTGCGTACGGACCAGGAGACCGCTGCTCCGGCGGCAGCTGTCCCGGTGCGTGGCCCTCCTGCGGGGTGGCCTGCGGTCCCCAGGGCTGGCCCCACGGCTGCCCGCCCGCAGGGGCCGCCTGGTCCGGCTGCGCGGCCGGTGGCGCGCCCGGGGTCCAGGGGGCACCACCGTCCGCGGGCAGCACGACACCTTCGTGCGCGGGCCGTACAGCGGGAAGCTGCCGCTCGTCACCCTGTCCGCTCTGCGTCACCGGGACTCCTACGTGTCAACCTATGGAATCGTCGGCTCACGCTACCGGGTGGCCCGCGCGCGACGCCAAGCGCCCAAGGCCCCTCACCACCCCTCCACACGGCGGTAACGCGCAGCACGCCCGCGACGCTGTTCCTGGTCAACTCGCCGAAGGCGCCCGGTCAGGCGGCCTGGAGCTCCAGTCTGGCGCCGAACTCCCGGACCGCCGGCTCGTTCCCGAACGGCTCCAGACGCTGCTGGAGGTCGTCGAGATATTCCGCACCCCGGCTGGAGCGCACCGTCCCCAGAAGTTCCATCGCGCGCAGCCCCGTGTGGCACGCCTGCTCCACCTCGCGCTGCTGCACCTGCGCGCTGGCGAGCAGCACCAGGCCGATGCCCCGGCGCCGGGCACGGGACTCCGGGAGTGCGGCCAGGGCCTCCTTCGCGCGGCGGGCGGCGGGCTCGGCCTGTCCCAGGTCGCGGTGACAGTGCGCCAGCTCGTCCGCGAGATAGCCGGCGTCGAAGTGCGTGATCCAGGCCGGGTCGTCGCCGGTGTCCGGGTCGGCCTGGTCCAGGGCCGCCAGCGCGCGGCTCGCCGCCACCTGGCAGGTGCGGGCGTCACCCATCAGCGCGTGGCCCCGGGCCTCGGCGGCGTGGAACATAGCCTCCGCGCGCGGGGTGACCCGGCCCCGGGCGCCCTCCTGCGCGGCCCGCGCCAGCTGGGCGATCTCCCGGGGGTTGCCGAGCTGCGCGGCGAGATGGCTCATCGACGCGGCGAGCACATAGCCCCCGTACGCCCGGTCGCCCGCGGCCTGGGCCAGGCGCAGCGCCTGGATGTAGTACCGCTGGGCGAGACCCGGCTGTCCGGTGTCGACGGCCATGTATCCGGCGAGCTCGGTGAGCCGGGCGACGGCGCCGAAGAGCTCGCGGCCGACCGATTCGCGGTACGCCCCCGAAAGCAGCCCGGACACCACGCTGTTGAGGTAGTGCACGAGGACGGGCCGCACATGTCCGCTGCCGAAGCGGTGGTCCAGGTCGACGAGGGCGGCCGTCATCGCCCGCACCGCCTCGACGTCCGGCATCCCGACCCTGCTCCCGGCGGACCGGGCCACCTGCGGGTCGGCGCCCGTGATCAGCCAGTCACGGCTGGGCTCGACCAGCGCGGACGCGGCCACGGCGGAGCCGGACAGCAGGTCGCGCCGGCCCACGTCGCTGCGCCACAGCTCGCAGACCTGCTCGATCGCGCCGATCACGGTGGGCGCGAACTGCAGGCCGACGCCCGAGGCGAGGCTCTTGCCGTTGGCCATGCCGATCTCGTCGATCGTGACCGTCCGGCCGAGCTTGCGGCCGATCGCCTCGGCGATGATTCCCGGCGCCCTGCCGCGTGGCTGCTGGCCGCGCAGCCAGCGGGCCACGGACGTCTTGTCGTAGCGGAGGTCGAGACCCCGCTCGGCTCCGACCATGTTGACCCGGCGTGCGAGACCGGCGTTGGAGCACGCCGCCTCCTGGATGAGCGTCTGGAGCCGTTCGTTCGGCTGACGGGCGACGAGAGGCCTGGCTGCCATTCTTTTTCCCCCTGGGACCGCAGTGAGCTGGTGAGGCATCACTGCCCGGCACGGCACGAGAAATGCGCATATTCATCTGCATCGGGTACGCGTGGTGGCGAGTTGGCACAGTTCTGCAAGGGGTTACCCGCGGATCGGTGCGCTTGCTCACGCGCGCCCCCGCCCATGCATCCGTGCGCCCCATATGCAGGATCGATCCGCCATATTGACCGCACGCGCGCCCGTAACCCCTGGTGGCGACCGGAGTTGTGTGTGCGTGGAAGAGCCCATCGGAGTGACGGAAGCCGCACGTATCCCTCAACAGCGGTGTGAACAGCTGCTCGAAGCCGCTGCGTGGTACACCCAGGAACGGCACTGGGACGTGTTCCCCGGCACCTGGCTCGAAGCCGTGGGCGGGACGGAGCGCTGCTCGTGCGGCGACGCCCTCTGCGAGGAACCGGGGGCGCATCCCGCCCGCCCCGACTGGGCGGGCCAGGCGACGGGCAGCGCGGCGGCGGCCCGCAGGATGTGGTCCAGGCAGCCCGGGTCGTCGGTGCTGCTGCCGGCCGGGCGGACCTTCGACGCCCTCGACGTACCGGAGTCCGCAGGCTTCCTCGCGATGGCCAGGATGGAGCGGATGGGTCTCACGCTCGGCCCGGTGACCCGCACCCCGGACCGGCGGATGCTCTTCTTCGTCCTGCCGGGAGCCGCCGCCAAGGCACCGGCCCTCGTCCGGCAGCTGGGCTGGGACGCCCGGGCCATCGGCATGGTGGGGCGCGGCGAGGGGGAGTACGTGGCCGGGCCGCCGACCAGGGTGGGCGGCCGGGGCGCCGTGCAGTGGGCCCGCAGGCCCTCCCGCGTCAATCTGTGGCTGCCGGACGCGGACGAGCTGATCAACCCGCTCGCGTACGCCTGTGCACGGGAGGCGGCCGACGCCCGCGCTCGCCTTTCGTAGGCTGGTCCCCACAGGCGGGGATACCGAAAGGCAGTGCCATGCCGGACCAGGCGGACAGCACGGGCGGGGCGGACGGGGCGAGCGGGGCGGGCGGCGTGCCCCCGGCCGTCGACAGGACGGCGGTGGACGGGACTTCGCGGGACGGCGGAACATCGCGGGACAGCGGTACATCGCAGGGCGGCGGGACTTCACCGGGCGGCGGGACTTCGCAGGGCGGCGGGGCGGCTTCGCCGGTGGCCGTGCGGGTGGAAGGGCTGTGGAAGCGGTTCGGGCAGCAGGTCGCCGTCTCCGGGATCGATCTGGAGCTGCCCGCCGGCAAGTTCATCGGCCTGGTGGGTCCCAATGGCGCGGGGAAGACCACCACGCTCTCCATGGTGACCGGGCTGCTCAGGCCGGACATGGGGCGGATCGAGGTCGCCGGCCACGACGTGTGGCGCGACCCGGTGGAGGTGAAGTCGCGGATCGGGGTGCTCCCCGAGGGGCTGCGTCTCTTCGAGCGGCTCTCCGGGCGTGAACTCCTGGCGTACAACGGCCGGCTGCGCGGGCTGCCCGGCGCCGAGGTGGACAAGCGCGCGACCCAGCTGCTCGACGTCCTCGATCTGGCGGGTGCGCAGCACAAGCTGGTCGTGGACTACTCGACCGGGATGCGGAAGAAGATCGGGCTGGCGACGGCGCTGCTGCACAACCCCGAAGTCCTCTTCCTCGACGAGCCGTTCGAGGGTGTGGACCCGGTGTCCGCCCAGACGATCCGCGGGGTTCTGGAGCGCTACACCCGCTCCGGGGCGACCGTGGTCTTCTCCAGCCATGTCATGGAGCTCGTCGAGTCCCTCTGCGACTGGGTGGCCGTGATGGCGGGCGGGCGGATCCGCGCGCACGGCACGCTGGCCGAGGTGCGGGGCGACGCCGCCTCCCTCCAGGCCGCCTTCCTCGAACTGGTCGGCGCGGGCGCCCGGGACACCGGTGACTCCCTGGACTGGCTGGGGGGTGCCCGATGACCGTCCTGGACGCCGCCCCCACCGGGTCCGCCGTCCCTGCCGTACGCGGCCAGGGACTCGTCCCCGTGTTCGTGAGCCTCAAGCTGACGCTGCTGCGCAACGGTCTGCGCCAGTCGTCCGGGCGGCGGGCCGCCTATGTGGCCTCCCTCGTCGTCACGCTGCTGCTCGCCGCGGGCCAGCTGATCGGCCTGATCGCGCTGCGTGGCTCCCCGCACGCGGAGACCCTGGTGGTGCTGCTGAGCGCGCTTCTGGCGCTGGGCTGGGCGGTGATGCCGCTGTTCTTCCCGAGCGGCGACGAGACGCTGGACCCGAGCCGGCTGGCGATGCTGCCGCTGCGGCCGGGGCCGCTGATCAAGGCGCTGCTGGTGGCCTCGCTGATCGGCATCGGGCCGCTCTTCACCCTGGTGCTGGCCCTGGGCTCGGTGATCGCGGTGGCGCACGGCGCCGCGGCGGTGGTGTCCGGGGTGATCGCCGTGCCGCTGACGCTGCTGGTCTGTGTGGCGCTCGCGCGGTCCGTCGCCACGGCGAACATCCGGCTGCTGACCTCGCGCAAGGGCCGTGACCTCGCGGTGCTCAGCGGGCTGGTGATCGGGGTGGGCATCCAGTTCGTCAACCTCGGGGCGCAGAGCCTGAGCCGGGCGGGCGGGCTGTCGTCGCTGGAGCCGGTCGCGGACGTGGTGCGCTGGCTGCCGCCGGCCTCGGCCCTCGGGGCCGTGGGGTCCGCCTCCGAGGGGGCGTACGGGACGGCGGTGGCACAGGTGCTGGTCTCGCTGCTGGCGCTGGGGGTCCTGATGGGGCTGTGGCAGCGGAGCCTGGTGAAGCTGATGACGGCGCCGGACGGTTCCACGATCGCCGCGGCCGAGCCGTCCGCCGAGCGGTCGGGCGGTGACCGTTCGGGGCTCCACGCGCTGCTGCCGGAGGGGCGCACGGGGACGGTGATGCAGCGGAGTCTGCGCTATGTCGTACGGGACCCGAAGACCAAGGCGTCCTGGGTGACGGCGCTGGCGATCGGTCTGATCGTGCCGGTGCTCAACGCGGTGCAGGGCGTCGGATCGGTCTACTTCGCGTGCTTCGCGGCGGGCATGCTCGGCATGCAGATGTACAACCAGTTCGGGCAGGACACCTCCGCCTTCTGGATGGTGGCGCTCTCGGTGTCGTCGGCCAGGGACGCCTACCTCGAACTGCGTGCGCGGGCCCTGGCCCTGCTGCTGATCACCCTGCCGTACACGGTCCTGGTGACGGTGGTGACGGCCGCGGTGGTCGGGGACTGGGCGGCGCTGCCGGGCGTCATGGGGCTGTCCTTCGCCCTGCTCGGCGCGATGCTGGCGACGGGCGCCCTGGCCTCGGCGCTGTTCCCGTACTCGATCCCGCAGGACGGGGCGTTCAAGAACGTCGCGCCGGGGCAGGCCGGGCTCGCCTGGATCTCCCTCTTCGGCGGGATGGTGGCGGCGGCCGTGCTGAGCGCCCCGGTGATCGCGCTGACGATCTGGCTGCATGGGGCGGACCACCACGGCCTGCTGTGGCTGCTGCTGCCGGTGGGCGCGGTCTACGGGACGTTCATCAGCTGGCTGGGCGTGCGGCTGGCGGCGCCGCGCACGGCGGACCGGCTCCCGGAGATCCTGGCCGCGGTCAGCAAGGGCTGAGCGACCGGGCGCGGGTCCGGGACTGGGACCCGGCGGCTCGGGTGGCCAGGGGCTTCCCGGGCCGGAGTCATGGCCTGACGGGCGGTCAGGGGCTGACAGGCTCCCTGTCGTCCCGGAAGTCCTCCGCGAGCTGTTCGAGGAAGGGCTCCACCGCCGTGCGCCAGCCGTCCGGCTGGTCGTAGTGGACGAGATGTCCGGCGTCCGCGACCTCGGCGTACTGCCCGCGCGGCAGGACGCGGACCATCTCCTGGGCCTCTGCCCTGCCCAGCTCCCCGTCGATCCCGCGCAGGACCAAGGTGGGGCAGCGCACCTGCGCCAGCTCCTCCCAGTGGGCGTCGTAGACCCAGGTGGCCCGGGAGACGAGCATCTGCTCCCGGGAGAAGACGGGCCGCCAGCCGTCGGAGCTCTCGGCCATCACCTCGGCGAAGAACTCGCCGCGCGAGGGGTTGGGCCGCTCCACCCAGGGGTCGTCCTCGCCGAACCACTTCCGTACGTCGGCGAGCGTCGCGAAGGGCAGCGGCCAGGCGTCGAACCAGTCCTCCCACTCGCGTTGGGAGGCCCCGCCGAGCGCGGAGGCCCGCATGTCGCAGATGATCAGAGCCTTGACAAGATCGGGGCGCTTCGCGGCGAGCTGCCACGCCGTGAGCGCGCCCATCGAGTGCCCGATGAGGGTGACGGGGGCGAGGCCGAGCTGTTCGATCGCCGCCTCGACGTCCGCGACGTAGGCGTCACGGGTGTACGGCCCGTCGGACGGCTTCTCGCTACGGCCGTGTCCCCGCTGGTCGAGGCCGACCGGCCGGTGGCGTTCGGAGAGCCAGCGGGCGGTGGAGGCCCAGTGCGCGGCCCGCCCCATCAGGCCGTGCAGCAATAAGATCCCGGGGGCCTGCCCGGACTCCGGGCGCCCTTTGGGCTGATCGGCGAACTCCCAGGCCGCGAGGCGTACGCCGTCGGACCCGGTCACATCAACGCGCCGCACCATAGGTCTGGCACTCCCTTCGGGTCCTCGATCACCGTGTTCCGCGTACACGCCAGACTATCGAACCTTTATTCGAAAACTCGGGTCCGGCTCGCACGATCCCACGTTTGGGTGACAGCGGTTCAGGATTGATGCGCCCGGCCGGGGGGAGACCTTCACCGGGAAGCGGATCACTCGGGGACAAGGGGTCCGCGGGGACTGACCTCGAGAGCTCGGGGCTCCAGGTCAGCGCAGGGGAGGACCGGCCCCGGCGCCTTCGGGCACCGGGGCCTCGCCCTGTTCCTGAACAGATGAATCCACCGGGTCCGGCCAACCTGCCACGCCCGGCCGACCTGCCGCGTCCGCCCGGTCCGCCCGGTCCGCCCGGTCCTTCGGGCCCGCGATCGTGCCGCACCGGCGGCGCGGCTCGCCCGGCCCGCGGGGCCGTCGAGGCGTCACAGAACCCGGCCGCCCCCTCACAGCGCACGTGCCAGTGCGACGGGCGCATTTCCCGCTCCCTCCCCGACCGCGCGGCAAGGTCTGCCGGCGCCCCCAGGTCAATGCCTGGCCACAGCCTGGCACGCGTTTCGCCCGGGCGCTGCGATTCCGGGCGGAAAACAGAAAGCGGGCTTACCGGCGCAGATCTGCACGTGCATCCGCACCGGCGCCTGCACATGCCGTCACGACGCCGATACGTGCATCAACGCTGGTCAACGGCTGATCAACGCCGTCCGAATGTCTTGCCGCTCGCTGTTCCGGCTGTTCATTCCGCTTCGGCCCGAGCCACCGCCCCGGCCTCTGCTTCTGCTTCTTCCTACTGCTTCGCGACGAACACGTGCGACGCGACCTCGGCGTCGAGCTCGGCCGCCTCGCCGCTGGAACCGACCAGCACCCCGCCGGCCGACTCGGTCACGCTGACGACCGAACCGGGCTGCACGCCCGCCCGCCGCAGCGTGTACATCAGCTGTGCGTCGGTCTGGATCGGCTCCCCGATCCGGCGCACCACCACGGTCTTGCCCTCCGAGCCCGGGTCGAGCTCGGCCAGGCTCACCATGCCCTCGTCCAGGAACGGATCGGCCTCGGCCTTCTCGCCCAGCTCCTCCAGACCCGGGATCGGGTTGCCGTACGGAGACTCCGTCGGGTGCCGAAGGAGCTCCAGCACCCGCCGCTCCACGGCCTCGCTCATCACGTGCTCCCAGCGGCACGCCTCGGCGTGGACCTGCTCCCACTCCAGGCCGATGACGTCGACGAGCAGACACTCGGCGAGGCGGTGCTTGCGCATCACCCGCGTCGCCAGGCGCCGCCCCTCCTCGGTCAGTTCCAGATGGCGGTCGCCCGCGACCTGGACCAGTCCGTCCCGCTCCATGCGCGCCACCGTCTGGCTGACCGTCGGACCGCTCTGGTCCAGCCGTTCGGCGATCCGGGCGCGCATCGGGACCACGCCTTCCTCTTCGAGCTCGAGGATGGTGCGGAGATACATCTCCGTTGTATCGATCAGTCCGGACATACGTGCCCCTCGATGCTGTGACATGAAGTCGTCGTGCGATGGCCCTCCACCAATTCTGACGCATAGCGCCGACAACCGTGCCCCGCCGTCGCATGCCTGTGCTGCCGGCCGGTCCGGGCCCCTATTGACAGCCCAGTGGTCCAGACCGCAACGTGATCCGCGGCACGGGCACCGCACGGACACCCCATCACCCGCAGGAAAGGCCTCCTCGATGAGCGACAGCAAGCTCGCCGGTCAGTTCTTCGACGCAGCGATCGGCCTGCTGGAGCGGGTGCGCGACGAGGAGTCCGGCGCCGTCGCCGCCGCGGGTGCCGCGATCGCCGACACCGTCGCGGCGGGCGGGCGGCTCTTCGCCTTCGGGGCGGGGCACTCCTCGCTCGCGGCCCAGGACGTCGTCTACCGCGCAGGCGGATTCGCCCTGATGAACCTGCTCGCCGTGCCGGGCACCGTCGGCGTCGACGTCATGCCCGCCACGCTCGGCTCCGCGCTGGAGCGGGTGGACGGCCTCGCGAGCGCGGTTCTCGACTCCAGCCCGGCCCGTGCCGGGGACCTGCTCGTGATCATCTCTCTCTCCGGGCGCAACGCACTGCCCGTGGAGATGGCGCAGAACGCGCGGGCGCTCGGGCTGACGGTCATCGGGGTCACCTCGGTCGCGTACACGACAGGCACCAAGTCCCGGCACACCTCGGGCGGTTTCCTGCGGGACCACTGCGACATCGTGCTCGACAGCAAGATCTCCGTCGGGGACGCGGAGCTGACGGCGGAGGGCATCGAGGCCCCGTTCGCCCCGGCGTCCACGGTCGTCACCAGCGCGCTGATGCAGGCCATGATGGCCACCGCGGCCGAGGAGCTCGTCGCCCGGGGCATCGAGCCGCCGCTGCTGCGCTCGGGCAACGTCGACGGCGGGCACGAGTGGAACGGGCGCGTGATGCGGGAGTACGGCGACCGGATCTTCTACCGCCACTGACGCCGCCGGGCTCCGCCTCCGGCCTCCCGGAATGCCGGCCCGGCGGTCGGCCGGACGCCGGCAACGGCACCCCCGGAGCCCCGCCCAGCGATCGGCACCGGCAACGGCGCCCTCGGAACCCCGGCCGGACCGGCAACGGCGCCCTCAGAGCCCCGGTTCGGCGGTCAGCCTGGCCAGGTCGACCGCCGAGGCGACCCGGACCGCCACGCTCTCCGCGTACACCACGTCAGGCCGTTCGAACGCGCTGCGGTTCGCCGCGCGCAGGAACGTCACCACGCCCAGCGTCCGGCCCCGGCTGCGCAGCACCGTGCTCAGCGCGTGCACCGAGTCACCGGGCCACTGGTGCTCCACCGCCCACGCCGCGCCCGCTCCGGCCGGAGCGGCGGCGCGGACGGACCCCGTGCGCTCCACCGCCTGGAGTGCGGGGTGCCCCGGGCCGTAGCGCACCGGGAGCGGGCCGCCGGAGACCGGCAGGCACGGGCCCGGGGCGTCGGACGGCGTCGCGGCGGCCCGTACGAGCCGCTCCCCCGCCGCCAGGTCCGCCCGCACGTCCAGCACCGCGTGGTCGGCGAACCCCGCCAGGGCGTAGTCCAGCGACGTGGTCGCCGCCTCCATCGGGTCCTCGCACTCGGCGGCCTGCCGGGCCGCCCGGTGCAGCTGGGCGGCCCGGAAGCGCACCCGGTCCGCCTCCTGCTCGGCGAGCTTCGCCGCCGTGACGTCCCGGAACAGCCAGCCGACGCCCAGCGGAACCGGCTCCTCCGCGAGCGGCGAGGCCAGCCGGAGGAACCCGCTGCGCCAGCAGCGCCGCCGCTCGCCCTCCGCTGTCCGCAGCGTCACCCACAGCTCGGCGGGCGCGGGCGGCGGGCCCTCGGCCAGGACGTGCTGGAGCGCGCCCTCCAGGTCCTCGACACCCTGCACGATCAGCTCGCCCAGCGGGCGTCCCAGCAGCGTGGTGCGCCCGCCGCCCAGCGCCCGGGCGGCGTACGCGTTGACGATGGTCGGCCGCAGATCGACGTCGACGGCGACGACACCCCAGGACGCGTCCTCGAACAGTGCCTCGCTGAGCGCGATGGAGCGCTCCAGGTCGATCTGGGTGTGCACCTCGCTGAACGCGCAGTACACCCCCGCCGGCTTGCCGTCCTCTCCGCGCACGCCCGAGGACTGCGTACGGACGAGAACGCGCCCACCGTCCTTGCGCAGCAGCGCGAACTCGTGGACCTGGCGCCCCGGGGCGTCCATGACGGCCAGCAGCCGCTTCTCCACGTCGTCCGCGTCCGCGCTCCGCACGGCCCATCCCGCGAAGCCGCGCCGTCCGACGGCCTCGGCGGCGGTCCAGCCGAGAATCCGTTCCGCCTCGCGGTTCCAGTGGGTGATCGTGCCGTGCGCGTCGAACGCGCAGAGCGCGGCGTCCATCCCGTCGAGCAGCGCGGCGAGCAGACGGGAGCCTGGAACGACTGCCGACGGCTCCCGCTCGGGGCCCTCGTCGGGACCGAGCGCGTCGGTGGTCCCGGTGCTCCTGGAAGCACTCACTCCGTACCTCCCGCAGGGCGTCTTCCGCTTCGCGTTCCGCATTGCCGCACGTCAGACAATTGAACTCGAACGTGAGCCACCACACAGCCACTTCCCGGAAATCCGGTGTCCACCGGCGCTCCCGTTAATTCGCTTGTGCGGTCCCCGGGGGGTTCCTAGGCTGTGCGTACACGTTGAAAGGAGGTGATCCGAAAAGTGCAGTCTTATCGGATTCGTGAGGTGGCTGCGGGCTGACAGCCCGTCGTCGCACATCGTGCACCTCGGCAGGCTGTCTGCCGAAACCCAAGCAGTCACCGACCCGCAGGCTCGCCGGTAAGTCCGGCCGGCTCCTCCGCAAGGAGGGACCAGAGCCTGCGGGTTTCTGCGTTTCGCGGGGAGTGTCAGTACTGCTCGGACTGGCCGCCGTCGATCGGGACGACCGTGGCGTTGATGAAGCCGGACTCGTCGGAGAGCAGGAAGGCGACCAGGTTGCCGACCTCCTCCGGCTTGCCGAAGCGCCGCATCGGGTTGCCGCTGACGAAGGCCGCGCCGGCCTCCTCCCAGTTCACCGGGTCGATCTGACGGAGCGAGCCCTCGACCATCGGGGTCATGATCGCGCCGGGGGCTATCGCCTTGACGGAGACCCCGAACTGCCCGTACTCCACACCGGAGTTACGGGTGAGGCCGACGACGCCGTGCTTGGCAGCCGCGTAGCCGGACTGGTTGCCGACGCCCCGGATGCCGCCGACGGAGGCGGTGTTCACGACCGAGCCCGAGCCCTGGCCCTTCATGACCGGGAGCACGTACTTCAGGCCGAGGAAGACGCCGCGGAGGTTGATCGACACGACGCGGTCGAACTCGTCGGTGCCGAAGTCCTGGGTGAGGTTCTGCTTGCCCTCGATGCCCGCGTTGTTGAAGAAGCCGTCGATGCGCCCGTAGGCCTCGACCGTGGCGGAGACGTACCGCCGCACGTCGTCCTCGGAGCTGACGTCCGCGGTGATCCGCAGGACCTCCGCGCCGGGCACGGCCTTCTCGACCTCGGCCGCCGTGTCCGCGAGGCCCTGCTCACTGACGTCGACCAGGGCGAGCCTGGCGCCCTCGGACGCGACCCGCAGGGCCGCCGCGCGGCCGAGACCCGAGCCGCCGCCGGTGATGAGGACGACCTTGCCGCCGAACCGGTCTTCCATGACTGAACCTCCACGCTGAGATGTGCCGGATGACACTAGACTAGACAGTACGTACAGTCTAAATATTCCGTGGTGCCCGTATCGTGCGGCTGAGGAGGTTCCATGGACGACGAACACCCCGCCTCGCGCCCCCGGCGCGGCCCGCACCGGGACCCCGACGCCCATGAGGCCGTCCTGGCGGCCACGCGGGAGCTGGTGGACGAGCTGGGCTACAAGGGCGTGACGATGGACCGCATCGCGACGCGTGCGGGGGTGGCCCGGATGACGGTCTACCGCTGGTGGCCGAACAAGGCGGCCGTGGTCACCGAGGCGGTCGCGGACCGGCTCGCCCCGGGGCCGGCCCCCGACACCGGCGACGTGCGCGAGGACGCTCTGCTCTGGCTGCGGGACCTGGTGCGCACCCTGACCCTGCTGGGCGACCCCGGGGTGGTGACGGGCGCGCTGACCGAGCGCGGGGAGCCGGGCCGGGCCGATCTGCGGGATCTCCTCGCGGCCCACTCCGCGCCCCTCTCGCAGCTGTTGCGCAGGGGCGTGGAGCGGGGCGGGCTGCCGCGGGACCTGCCGGTGCGGGCGGTCGTGGACAGCTGGGTGGGCCATGTCGTCTACCGCACGGTGTTCCTGGGCCAGGAGATCGCCGAGGCCGACCTCCTGGACCTCGTACGCCTGCTGCCGCCGCCTCCTCAGGGGCCAGGGGCGGCCTGACGGGTCACGGGCAGAGCCGCTCCACCTGCCAGCCGGCGGCCGGACTCTCGCGCACGTAGCGCAGCCGGTCGTGCAGCCGGTTCTCGCGGCCCTGCCAGAACTCGATCGCGTCCGGTACGACGCGGAAACCGCCCCACTGCGGCGGCGCGGGGACCTTCTCGCCCTCGGGGTAGCGGGCGGCGAGCTCCTCGTAGCGGGCGGTCAGCTCCTGCCGGGAGCCGACCACGGTCGACTGGTCGCTCGCCCAGGCGCCCAGCTGGGAGCCGTGCGGGCGGGTGCGGAAGTAGGCGACCGTCTCCTCGCGGCCCACGCGGGAGGCGGTGCCGGTGACGATGACCTGGCGTGCCAGCGGGTGCCAGGGGAAGAGCAGCGAGACGTACGGGTTCGCGGTCAGTTCGCGGCCCTTGCGGGAGCCGTAGTTGGTGAAGAAGACGAAGCCGCGGTCGTCGTAGTGCTTGAGCAGCACCGTGCGGGAGGAGGGCCGCCCCTCGGAGTCGGCCGTGGAGACCACCATCGCGTTCGGCTCGTGGAGCGCGCCGCCCCCCGCGACCTGGCGGAACCAGTGGGCGAACTGGTCCATGGGGTCGGCGGCGAGGTCCTTCTCGGTGAAGTCCTCGGAGCGGTACTGCTCGCGCATCGCGGCCGGATCGGTGGTGCAATCGGATGACGGGGTGCGAGAGGAGGCGGAAGCGGAAGTCGGAGTGGCATCAGCTGTGGGCACGGGGCCATCCTGCCGCAGCGGGCCGGTGTTCCCTGCGGGCAGGGGTTCGGTTCCCGGTCCGCGAGCCGGGAGGAGGCTGTGCCGGACGTCACCCTTCCCCGCGTCGTGGGAACCCGCCAGTATCGTGGACAGGCCTTTGTCGCCGTCATACAGCCGCCGAGCCGAAGGAGCCGCCCGATGTCCGACTTCGTACCCGGACTTGAAGGAGTCGTCGCGTTCGAGACGGAGATCGCCGAGCCCGACAAGGAAGGCGGATCGCTCCGTTACCGCGGCGTCGACATCGAGGATCTCGTCGGCCATGTGTCGTTCGGCAACGTCTGGGGGCTGCTGGTGGACGGGGCGTTCAACCCCGGCCTGCCGCCCGCCGAGCCGTTCCCGATCCCGGTGCACTCCGGCGACATCCGCGTGGACGTGCAGTCCGCGCTGGCCATGCTGGCGCCCGTGTGGGGCCTGAAACCGCTGCTCGACATCGATGCCGAGCAGGCACGCGACGACCTCGCGCGTGCGGCCGTGATGGCCCTGTCCTACGTCGCCCAGTCGGCCCGCGGCCAGGGCCTGCCGATGGTCCCGCAGAGCGAGATCGACAAGGCGGGGTCCGTCGTCGAGCGGTTCATGATCCGCTGGCGCGGCGAGCCGGACCCGAAGCACGTCAAGGCGGTCGACGCCTACTGGACCTCGGCCGCCGAACACGGCATGAACGCCTCGACGTTCACGGCCCGTGTCATCGCCTCCACCGGCGCGGACGTCTCGGCCGCCCTCTCCGGCGCGGTCGGCGCGATGTCCGGCCCGCTGCACGGCGGGGCTCCGTCCCGGGTCCTCGGCATGATCGAGGAGATCGAGCGGACCGGCGACGCCCGGGCCTATGTGAAGCAGGCGCTGGACAAGGGCGAGCGGCTGATGGGCTTCGGCCACCGCGTCTACCGCGCCGAGGACCCCCGCGCCCGCGTCCTGCGCCGCACGGCCCGTGAGCTGGCCGCCCCGCGCTTCGAGGTGGCCGAGGCCCTGGAGAAGGCGGCCCTGGAGGAGCTCCACGCCCGCCGCCCGGACCGCGTCCTGGCGACGAACGTCGAGTTCTGGGCGGCGATCGTGCTGGACTTCGCAGAGGTCCCGGCGCACATGTTCACGTCGATGTTCAGCTGTGCCCGCACGGCCGGCTGGTCGGCGCACATCCTGGAGCAGAAGAGGACGGGCCGCCTGGTGCGCCCCTCGGCGACGTACGTCGGCCCGGGCACGCGCGACCCGCGCTCGATCGAGGGGTACGACCAGCTGGCGGACCTGGGGAACTGACGGAGGGCCGGGTGCGACCGGGACCGGTCGATGAGAGGTCACGGACAGCCGGGCGGGGCGTACAGGCCCCTCGGCGGTCCGTGACCTCACGACGATCCGCGGGACGCTCAGCCCAGCGCGTCGTCGAGCAGGGCGGCCCACTGCGTGACGACCCGGCGCCGTCGCGCCCCGTCGTCCGTCAGCAGGTTGGCGAGGCCGAGGCCCCGGGCCATGTCGAGGAGGCCCTGCACCGTCTCGCGGACCCCGGGGCGGGTCTCGTCGGCGCCGAGGAGGCCGACGGCGATGCGGTGGGTCTCCCGGCCGACGCGGGCTTCGAGTTCGGTGACCCGGGGCCGGAGCTGCTCCTCGTTCGAGGCGGCGACCCAGAGCTGGAGCGCGGCCCGGAAGAGCGGGCCGGTGTAGAGGTCGACGAGCGCGCCGACGACCTCCGCGCGGCCCTGGACGGGCAGGGCGCGCAGGGCGGCCGAGCGTTCCTCGGCGACGTATTCGACGGCGCCGGTGAAGAGGTCCTCACGGGTGGGGAAGTGGTGCTGGGCGGCGCCGCGCGAGACCCCGGCGTGTTCGGCGACGACGGAGACGGTGGAGCCCGCCCAGCCGTGTTCGGCGAGGCAGGCCACCGCTGATGCCAGGAGCCGCTGCCGGGTGGCGCGGCTCCTGTCCTGCTTCGGGGAGGTCACAGCACCCATGAGGGATCCCGTCGTTCCAGGAAGGCCGTCATCCCCTCCCGTGCGTCGTCGGAGGCGAAGAGCGCTGCGGAGCGGGTGACGAGATCTTCGGCGTACTGGTCGAAACCACGCAGCACAGTAGCCGTGACCAGCTCCTTCGATGCGGCCAGGCCCTGGGGGGAGGCCCTGCGCAGTCCGTCCAGTACCGGTACGAGCGCCTTGTCCACATCCTCGGCGGCGATGCTCACGAGGCCGATGCGGGCGGCCTCCGGCCCGTCGAAGCGTTCGCCCGTGAGGTAGTAGCGGGCGGCGGCACGCGGGTCGAGGCGGGGCAGCAGGGGCAGGGAGATGACGGCGGGGGCGAGGCCGAGGCGGGACTCGGTGAGGGCGAAGGTCGCGTCCGCTCCCGCCACCGGGATGTCGCAGGCGGCCAGCAGCCCCAGCCCGCCCGCCCTGACGTGTCCGGTGACCCGGGCGACGACGGGCTTGGGCAGGGCGACGATCGCGCGCATCAGGGCGACGAACGCCGCCGGTTCGGGTGGTGCGGTCAGGTCGGCGCCCGCGCAGAAGGTGGTGCCGGTGTGGGTGAGGACGACGGCCCGCACGGAGTCGTCGGCCGCGCAGCCGGCCAGGGCCTCGGTCAGTTCGCCGACCAGGCGCGCGGAGAGCGCGTTGCGCCTGGCGGGTGCGTCGAGGGTGAGCGTGGTGATGCCGCGCTCGTGGACGGGGGGTGCCAGGGTCATCGCTGCTTCTCCCGGTCGCGCAGTTCCCGCCGCAGGATCTTGCCGGACACCGCGCGGGGCACGGCCTCGATGAACTCGGCCTGTCTGACCTTCTTGTACGGGGACACCCGGTCGGCGACATAGGTGATGACGTCGTCCTCGCCGAGGCCCTCGGCGCCGGGGCGGCGGACCACGAACGCCTTGGGGACCTCGTTGCCGTCGGCGTCGTACACCCCGATGACGGCGGCGTCGGCGATCGACGGGTGGGTCAGGAGGAGTGCCTCCAGGTCGGCGGGGGCCACCTGGTAGCCCTTGTACTTGATGAGTTCCTTGACCCGGTCGACGACGTACAGCCAGCCCGCCTCGTCGATCCTCCCCACGTCCCCGGTGTGCAGCCAGCCGTCCTCGTCGATCATGGCGGCGGTGGCGTCGGGGCGGCCGAGGTAGCCCTTCATCACCTGAGGGCCGCGGATGAGGATCTCGCCGGGGTTGTCGACGGGGACGTCGATGCCGGGGTCGGTGAGCGAGACGATCCGCATCTCCGTGCCGGGCAGCATCTTCCCGACGGTGCCGGGCGGCGGGTTCTCCGCGTCGAGGGGCACGACATGGGTGCCGGGCGAGAGTTCGGTCATGCCGTAGGCCTGCCGCACGGCGGGTACGCCGAGCCGGGTGGAGCAGGCGGCGGCGAGTTCGGCGTCCAGGGGTGCCGCGGCGCTGACGATGTACTCCAGCGACGAGAGGTCGTACTCACCGACGAGCGGGTGCTTGGCGAGGGCCAGGACGATGGGCGGGGCGACGTACAGGCCCGCGATGCGGTGGGTCTGGATCGTTTCGAGGAACTGCGTGAGGTCGAAGCGGGGCAGGACGACGACCGTGGCGCCGTAACGCAGCGGCCCGTTCATGAGGGCCGTCAGCCCGTAGATGTGGAAGAACGGCAGCACGGCCAGGATGCGGTCGCGTTCGCCGAGGGGGACGAAGGGCCGGAGCTGCTCCAGGTTGGTAGCGATGGAGCGGTGGGTGAGCATGACGCCCTTGGGGGTGCCGGTGGTCCCCGAGGAGTACGGGAGTACGGCGACGTCCTCGGCCGGGTCGAAGGCGATCTCCGGTTCGGGGGCGGTGGAGGCCAGCATGTCGAGTACGGAGGTGTGGCCCTCGGCCTGGTCGCAGACGTAGATCTGCTCGATGCCGCCCGCGATCCGTGCGGCGCCGCGGGCGACGTCGAGCAGCGGGGAGACGGTGACGATCCAGCGGGCGGCGGAGTCCTGGAGCTGCTTGGCGAACTCCTCGGCGGTGGCCAGCGGGTGGATGGTGGTGACGGTGGCACCGGCCCTGGTCGCCCCGTAGAAGACGGGCGGGTAGGCGACCGTGTTGGGGCTGTGCAGGGCGAGGACGTCGCCCTTGCGCAGTCCCGCATCGGCGAGGAAGGCGGCGATGCGCCGGTGGAAGGTGTCGAGCTGGGCGTAGGTGACGGTCATCCCGTTGGTCCCGTCGACCAGGGCCGGGGTGTCACCGAAGTCCGCGGCGTTCCCGAGGACGGCTTCGTGGATGGGTGTATCGAGGGCCGGGACATCTGCGTACTCGCTGTGGAACACCATGGCGGTCCCCTTCGACGCGGGTGGAGAGCCAGAATCGCCCCTGCGGGAGCGGTTGGGGAGACCCGTGACACGACCGAGGACGTCAGTACGACTTCGGCAGGCCCAGGGTCTGGTGGGAGACGTAGTTCAGGATCATTTCGCGGCTGACGGGTGCGATACGGGAGACGCGCGCGGCGGTGACGAGGGAGGCGAGCCCGTACTCGCGGGTGAGGCCGTTGCCGCCGAGGGTGTGGACGGCCTGGTCGACGGCCCGGACGCATGCCTCGGCCGCGGCGTACTTCGCCATGTTGGCGGCCTCGCCCGCGCCGGTGTCGTCGCCGTCGTCGTAGAGCCTGGCGGCCTTCTGCATCATCAGCCGGGCGAGTTCCAGCTCGATGTGCGCCTGGGCGAGCGGGTGGGCGATGGCCTGGTGGGCGCCGATGGGCGCGCCCTTCCAGACGGTGCGGGTCTTCGCGTAGTCCACGGCCCGTTCGACGGCGTAGCGGCCCATGCCGATGGCGAAGGCGGCGCCCATGATGCGCTCCGGGTTCAGCCCCGCGAAGAGCTGGAGAAGGCCGGCGTCCTCGCTGTCCTCGCCCACGAGGGCGTCGGCGGGCAGCGTCACGTCGTCGAGGGTCAGCTCGAACTGCTTCTCGGCGGCGTGGAGTTCCATGTCGATCAGGGTGCGGGTGAAGCCGGGGGTGTCGCGGGGGACGATGAAGAGGCAGGGCTTGAGGCTGCCGGACTTCGCGTCCTCGGTGCGGCCGACGATCAGGGTGGCGTCGGAGATGTCGACGCCGGAGATGAAGACCTTGCGGCCGCTGAGTATCCAGCCTCCCCCGTCGTCGCGGCGCGCGGTGGTGGTGATGCGGTGCGAGTTGGAGCCGGCGTCGGGCTCGGTGATGCCGAAGGACATGGTCAGGGAGCCGTCGGAGAGGCCAGGAAGCCAGGTCCGCTTCTGGGCCTCGGTGCCGAAGCGGGCGATGACGGTGCCGCAGATCGCCGGGGAGACCACCATCATGAGGAGGGGGCTGCCCGCCGCGCCGAGCTCCTCCAGGACGATGGAGAGCTCGGCCATGCCGCCGCCTCCGCCGCCGTACTCCTCGGGGAGGTTGACGCCGAGGTAGCCGAGCTTGCCGGCCTCCTCCCACAGTTCGCGCGGGTGCTCGCCCTTGCGGGCCAGGCCGGTGCTGTAGTCGCGGCCGAAGCGCTTGCCGAGGGCGGCGACCGCGGCGCGCAGCGCCCGGTGCTCCTCGGTTTCGAGGACGGTGCTCATGGTGTCGTCTCCTCCTGGTGCGCGGGGGCGTTCGCGGGGGCGTCCTGTACGACGGCGAGCAGCGCGCCGACCTCGACCTGGAGTCCGGGGGCGGCGTGGAGCGCGGTGAGGGTGCCGGAGGCGGGGGCGAGGATGCGGTGTTCCATCTTCATCGCCTCCAGCCAGATCAGCGGCTGCCCGGCCTCGACGGCGGCGCCGGGCACGAGTCCCTCGGCGAGGCGGACGACGGTGCCGGGCATGGGGGCGAGCAGGGAGCCGGGTTCGGTGCGCTCGGCGGGGTCGGTGAAGCGGGGCAGGGCGGTGAAGGCGTACGAGCCGGACGCGGTGTCGACATGGACCCGGTCGCCGTGCGCGGTCACGGCGAAGTGCCGTGTCACACCGCCGGTTTCGAGGGTGACGGCACCGGGGTGTACGGCGACGACCCGCTCGCCCGAACCGGGGACCGGGATGGCGTCCCGGCCGGTGCGGTAGGCGATCTCGTACTCGGTGCCGTCGGGTTCGCTCCGGTAGCGCCGGGTCTGCGGCTGCGAGGCGAGGTTGCGCCAGGCCCCGAAGCGGGCGGGGCCCGTCGCGCCCCCCGCCGTGGCTGCGGCGAGCGCGGCGGCGGTGGCGGCGAGGGTGCGGGCCTCCTCCTCCCCCGGGCCGCCGGTCGCCGTCAGCGCGGCCAGGTGCCGGTCGTAGAAGCCGGTGTCCAGGCGTCCCGCGACGAAGTCCGGGTGCCGCAGGGAGCGTACGAGCAGCTCCCGGTTGGTGACCGGGCCGTGGATACGGGCGCGTTCGAGCGCGCGGGCCAGGAGCCGGACGGCTTCCGTGCGGGTCGGGGCGTGGGCGATGACCTTGGCGAGCATCGGGTCGTAGTGCACCCCGATGGTGTCGCCGCCCGTGTAGCCGGTGTCGAGGCGGATGCCCGGTTCGTCCGGCAGATCGAGTGTGAGCAGTGATCCGGTCTGTGGCTGCCAGTCACGGGCCGGGTCCTCGGCGTACAGCCGGGCCTCGACGGAGTGTCCGGCCGGCTCCGGTGGCGCGGCGGCGGGCAGGGGCGCGCCCTCGGCGACGCGCAGTTGCAGGGCGACGAGATCGAGCCCGAACACCGCCTCCGTGACAGGGTGTTCGACCTGGAGCCGGGTGTTCATCTCCAGGAAGTACGGGCGTCCTTCGGCCGACACGAGGAACTCGACGGTTCCCGCGCCCCGGTACCCCACCGCCTGCGCGGCGGCGACCGCCGCGTCATGGAGCCGCCCGCGCAGCGCCTCGTCGAGGCCGGGCGCGGGGGCCTCCTCGATGACCTTCTGGTGGCGGCGCTGGAGCGAGCAGTCGCGGGTGCCGAGCGCCCACACCGTCCCCTCTCCGTCCGCCATGACCTGGACCTCGACGTGCCGGCCCCGCTCGACACAGGGCTCGGCGAAGACCTCGCCGTCCCCGAAGGCGCTCGCCGCCTCGGCGGACGCGGCGGTCAGCTCCTGGGGCAGCGCGGCCAGGTCCCGCACGATCCGCATCCCGCGCCCGCCGCCGCCCGCCGCCGCCTTCAGCAGCAGGGGCAGATCGGCGACGGTGGCGCTTCCCGGGTCGACAGGGGCCAGAAGCGGCACGCCCGCGGCGGCCATCAGTTCCTTGGCCCGGGTCTTGGACGCCATCAGCTCGATGGCCTTGACCGGCGGTCCGACCCAGACGAGGCCCGCGTCCCGCACGGCGGCGGCGAAGCCGGCGTTCTCCGAGAGGAAGCCGTATCCCGGATGCACGGCGTCGGCCCCCGCGGCGAGCGCCGCGGCGACGACGAGGTCGCCGCGCAGATAGGTGTCGGAGGGCGCGTTCCCCGGCAGGCGCACGGCGGTGTCGGCCTCGCGCACGTGCAGGGCGCCGGCGTCCGCGTCGGAGTACACGGCGACGGTGGCGATGCCGAGCTCGCGGCAGGTGCGGAAGATCCGGCAGGCGATCTCGCCCCGGTTGGCGACCAGCAGTGTGGTGATCATCCTCTGCCTCACATCCGGAAGACGCCGAAGCCGCGCGCGCCTTCGACCGGTGCCGTGTGGATCGCGGACAGGCACATCCCGAGGACGGTCCTGGTGTCGCGCGGGTCGATGACCCCGTCGTCGTACAGCCGCCCAGAGAGGAACATCGGAAGGGACTCGGACTCGATCTGCTGCTCCACCATGGCGCGCAGCCCGGCGTCGGCCTCATCGTCGTAGGGCAGCCCCTTCGCGGCGGAGGAGGCGCGGGCGACGATCGAGAGGACGCCCGCGAGCTGCTGGGGGCCCATGACGGCGGACTTGCTGCTGGGCCAGGCGAAGAGGAAGCGCGGGTCGTAGGCCCGGCCGCACATGCCGTAGTGGCCGGCGCCGTAGGAGGCGCCCATCAGCACGGACAGGTGCGGGACCCTGGAGTTCGACACCGCGTTGATCATCATCGCGCCGTGCTTGATGATGCCGCCCTGTTCGTACTCCTTGCCGACCATGTAGCCGGTGGTGTTGTGCAGGAAGAGGAGCGGGATGTCGCGCTGGTTGGCGAGCTGGATGAACTGCGCGGCCTTCTGCGACTCCTCGCTGAAGAGCACGCCCTGGGCGTTGGCGAGGATGCCGACGGGATAGCCGTGCAGCCGCGCCCAGCCGGTGACCAGGCTCGTCCCGTAGAGCGGCTTGAAGGCGTCGAAGTCCGAGCCGTCGACGAGCCGGGCGATGACCTCGCGCGGGTCGAAGGGGACCTTGAGGTCGCCGGGCACGATGCCGATCAGCTCGTCCTCGTCGTACTTCGGCGGCTCGGCCGGGCCCGGATCGGGGTGCGCCTTGCGCCAGTTGAGCCGGGCCACGATCCGCCGGGCCTGGCGCAGCGCGTCGTGCTCGTCCAGGGCGTAGTGGTCGGCGAGGCCCGAGGTGCGGGCGTGCATCTCGGCGCCGCCGAGCGACTCGTCGTCGCTCTCCTCGCCGGTGGCCATCTTCACCAGGGGCGGGCCGCCGAGGAAGACCTTGGACCGCTCCTTGATCATCACGGTGTGGTCGGACATCCCGGGGACGTAGGCCCCGCCCGCCGTGGAGTTCCCGAACACGACCGCCACGGTGGGGATTCCGGCGGCGGAAAGCCGGGTGAGGTCGCGGAAGAGGGCCCCGCCGGGGATGAAGATCTCCTTCTGCGAGGGCAGGTCGGCGCCGCCGGACTCCACGAGGGAGACGCAGGGCAGCCGGTTGGCGAAGGCGATCTCGTTGGCGCGCAGGGCCTTCTTGAGGGTCCAGGGGTTGGAGGCTCCGCCGCGTACGGTGGGGTCGTTGGCGGTGATCAGGCATTCGACGCCCTCGACGATCCCGATCCCGGTGACGAGGGACGCGCCGGTCGCGTAGTCGCTGCCCCAGGCGGCCAGCGGGGACAGTTCGAGGAACGGGGTGTCCGGGTCGACGAGCAGCTCGATCCGCTCGCGGGCGAGGAGCTTGCCGCGCCCCCGGTGCCGCGCGGTGTACTTCTCGCCGCCGCCCGCCAGGGCCTTGGCGTGCTCGGTGTCCAGTTCGGCGAGCTTGGCGAGCATGGCCTCGCGGTTCGTGGCGTATTCGGGCCCGGTGGTGTCGAGTGCGGTGGGCAGGACGCTCATGCGGTCACCTCCGTGTCGTCCAGCAGCTGTACGGGGACGGGGACATGCCGGGAGCGCAGCCACTCCCCCACCGCCTTGGCCTGCGGATCGAAGCGGGCCTGCGCGGCGACGCCCTCGCCGAGGAGGCCCCGCACGACGAAGTTGAGCGCCCGCAGTCCGGGCAGGACATGGCGCCCGACGGTGAGCCCGGCGGTCTCCGGCAGCAGTTCCCGGAACCGCTCGACGGTCAGCTCGTGGGCCAGCCACCGCCAGGCCTCGTCCGTGCGGACCCAGACGCCGACGTTGGCGTCCCCGCCCTTGTCGCCGCTGCGGGCGCCGGCGACGTACCCGAGGGGCACGGTCCGGGTGGGCCCTTGGGGCAGCGGTTCGGGCAGGGCCGGTTCGGCGACCCCGGCCAGTTCCCGGTACGGACCGGCCGCCGGGACGGTCTCCCGGGAGCCGTCGGGCAGTACGGCGACGTGCTCGACCTCGCCGGCCGGTACGTACGCGGCCTCGAAGACCCCGTACGGCGCGCCCTTGCCCGGCGGGGCGGTCACATGGAAGCCCGGGTAGCTGCCGAGCGCCAGCTCGACGGCGGCCCCGGAGACCGCCCGGCCGACCGCGTCCGCGTCCGGGTCGCGCACGACGAGCCGGAGCAGGGCGCTCGCGGTCTCCTCGGTGCCCGCGTCGGCCCGGTCGGTGCGGGCGAGCTCCCAGCGCACCTCGGCCGGCTTCGAGCCCGCGCGGTCGAGGGCGTCGGCGAACTGGTCCCGCACCAGGCGGGACTTGGCCTCGATGTCGAGCCCGGTGAGCACGAAGACGACCTCGTTGCGCCATCCGCCGAGCCGGTTGAGCCCCACCTTGAGCGTGGGCGGCGGGGCCTCGCCGCGTACGCCGTCGATCCGCACCCGGTCGGGTCCGGCCTGCGTGAGCCGTACGGTGTCGAGCCGGGCGGTGACATCGGGTCCGGGATAGCGGGCACCGCCCGTCTCGTACAGCAGTTGCGCGGTGACGGTGCCGATGTCGACGACGCCGCCGGTGCCGTCGTGCTTGGTGATGACGCTGCTGCCGTCCTCGTGTATCTCGGCGAGCGGGAACCCCGGGCGGCGGACGTCGTGGTCGCCGAAGAAGGCGTAGTTGCCGCCGGTCGCCTGGGTCCCGCACTCCAGGACGTGCCCGGCGACGACGGCTCCCGCGAGGGCGTCGTGGGCGTCGGGACCCCAGCCGAAGTGGGCGGCGGCGGGCCCGGTGACGAGGGCGGCGTCGGTGACCCGGCCGGTGACGACGACGTCGGCCCCGGCGCGCAGACAGGCGGCGATGCCCGCGCCGCCGAGGTAGGCGTTGGCGGTGAGGTAGCCGTCGGGCACGGGCCGCGCGTCGCCCTCGACGTGTGCGACGCGCACGGGGACACCGGTCCGCTCGGCCAGTTCCCGTACGGCGTCGGCGAGTCCGGCCGGATTCAGCCCGCCGGCGTTGGTGACGATCCTCACCCCGCGTTCGTGGGCGAGCCCGAGGCTCTCCTCCAGCTGCCTCAGGAACGTCGAGGCGTATCCGCGCTTCGGGTCCTTGAGGCGGCTGCGGCCCAGGATCAGCATGGTGAGTTCGGCGAGGTAGTCCCCGGTCAGGACGTCGAGCGGACCGCCGGTGAGCATGTCGCGGACGGCGTCGAACCGGTCGCCGTAGAAGCCGGACGCGTTGCCGATGCGCAGCGGCCGGGTCATCGGTCCGCCTTCGGGGGCCGTCCGGGTCCGGCCGGTCCGGCGAAGGCCTGCGCGATGTCCAGCCACCGGTCGGCGTCCGCGCCCACGGCCTCGACGGCGAGGTCGTCACGGTGGGCGCGCTGGGTGACGAGCAGGCAGAAGTCGAGGAGCGGCCCGGTGACCCGCTGGGCGGCCTCCTCGGGCCCGTACACGGTCGGTCCGCCGTCCTCGGCCAGCAGTTCCACCCGGAACTGCTCTGCGGGTGGTCGCTGGCCCCGGACGAAGTAGGCGTAGTCCCGGGCCCGTACGCCGATCCTGGCGACGTGCCGCAGCCGGGCGGTCGGCTTGCGGGCGACGCCGAGCGCGTCGGCGACGTCCTGGCCGTGCGCCCAGGTCTCCATGAGCCGCGCGGACGCCATCGACGCCACGCTCATGGGCGGCCCGTACCAGGGCAGCTTCGCCCCCGCGGGCGCCGCGCGCAGGGCGTCCTGGAGCCGGGCCCGCCCTTCCCGCCACTCCACGAGCAGCGCCTCGGGCGTCAGCGCGGCCACCGCCTCCCCGGCCGCCTCGTCGACGAAGCTGTCCGGCGCGGCCAGCGCCTTCTCGACCTCGGCGGCGAAGGCACCGGGCTCGGTGGCGGCGACGAGCGCGACCTCGTCGGTCCAGTTGAGATGGGCGATCTGGTGGGCGACGGTCCACCCCTCGGCGGGGGTGGGCACGGTCCACTCGTGCGCACTCAACCCGGCTACCAGCAGGTCGAGTTCGTCGCTCTCCTCACGCAGGTCGTCGAGCACGGCGACGGTCACGGCCGATGCGTCGGACACGGTGCGCTCCCCTCGGGGCGTGGCGGTGTGCCCCGGAGCATGCCAGCGCCCCATAAAACAAGCAAGCATGCTTGCATGATTTATTCGCCCGCGCCGGTGGGGGGCTTTCCCGGCCTACGGGGGCACAAGGTGTCGGCCGGACGCCGCTGACCGTCTCCGCCCGCCCGTCCGCCCGCTCGGCCTGCTACTCCGTGCGGTCGCCCTCGGCCTGCGAGGGTTCGGTCCGGGGGACGTCGGGGTGCGTCTCGGAGGCCGTGCCCCGCACGGACGGCTCGTCGCGCTCTCCCTCGGCCTGCGAGGGGGTGTGCGAGTACAGCCCGGCGTACTCGTCGGTTTCCTTGGGGGCTCCCATGCGCGGGCCTCCTTCCTCGGCTCCCTTCCATCGTCCCTCCGGCGCCCCGTCCCGGCGCGGTGGGCCCGTCACTGCCTCTTCGACGCCGCTTCGGCCATCTTCGCCGTGGTGCTGGCACCGTCCAGGGCCTCGCGGATGATGTCGGCGTGGCCGCTGTGGTGGGCGATCTCGCGGAAGATGTGCCACAGGACGCGGCGGACGGTCCAGACGTCCGGCTCCGGGGGCGACCAGGGGTACTGGGGCAGCGTGACCTCGCGGTCGAGGTCGGTCTCCTCGCGCACCGTACGGTCGAAATCGGCCGCCGCCGCATGGAAGGCCTCCAGCAGTCCGGGCACCGTCTCGTCGTCGGTCATCCGGTTGCCGTCGGGGTCGAGGTCCGACCAGTCGATCTTGGCGGGGGCGGTGCCCTCGACGACGTCGAGCCAGCTGCGCTGCACGAGTCCGAGGTGCTTCAGGAGTCCGCCGAGGGTCAGCTCGCTGACCGTGGTCCGGGCGCGGGCCCCGGCGTCGTCGAGCTCCGCGACGGTGTAGAGAAAGTTCGTGCGCTGATCCGTCACGAGGGCGAGGAGATCGTCGTGCTCCGGCATGTGTTCCTCCAGGTCGGCCGTCGCGACCACCCTAGGATCGGACGCCCGGCCGCGCAGGGGGAACGGAGAGGCCCCCCCCGCGCGCGACGGCCTCAGCGCTTCCGGGAGCGCCGCCCCTGACTGCGTACGGCGCCCATGCTCGCCCCGATGACCAGGGCGATGGCCACGGCGTCCGTCGAGGAGAGGGCCTGGTCGAGGATGAGGAAGCCCGCCGTGGCGGCGATGGCCGGTTCGAGGCTCATCAGGATCGCGAAGGTGGGGGCGGGCAGCCTCCGCAGGGCCATCAGCTCCAGGGTGTACGGGAGGACCGAGCTCAGCAGGGCCACGGCGATGCCCAGGCCGAGCGTGGTGGGGACCACGAGCTTCGAGCCGGCCTCCATGATGCCGAGGGGCAGCGAGAGCACCGCCGCCACCACCATGGCCAGCGCCAGGCCGTCCGCCTGCGGGAAGCGGCGGCCGGTGCGGGCGCTGAAGACGATGTACGCCGCCCACATGGCGCCGGCGGCCAGGGCGTACGCCGCTCCGACCGGGTCCAGGCGGTCGAAGCCGCCGCCGCTGAGCAGAGCGACACCGCCGAGCGCCAGGGCCGCCCAGACGAGGTTGACCAGCCGGCGGGAGGCGACCACGGACAGGACCAGCGGGCCCAGGACCTCCAGGGTGACGGCGGCGCCCAGCGGGATGCGTTCGAGGGAGAGGTAGAAGAGCGTGTTCATGGCGCCCATCGCCACGCCGAACGCCACCACGGTGCCCCAGTCGGAGCGCGAGTGCCCCCGCAGCTTCGGCCGGCAGACGACCAGCAGGACCACCGCCGCGGCGGCGAGGCGGAGCGTGACGACCCCGAGCGCCCCGGCCTTGGGCATCAGCAGGACCGCGACCGCCGCGCCGAACTGGACGGAGAGCCCGCTCGCCACCACCAGCGCGATCGGGCCGAGCGCGGGCCTGCCACCACCGGGGCGGTCCGGCGCGTCGAACGCGGCCACCGCCTCCGGTACGGCAACCGCTGCGGCCGGCTCTACGGCAGCGCGCGAGTCCTTCACCAGGAACCTCTCATCCAGTCTCGTTCAGCTTCGCTCAGTACAATACATTGAACCAGAGGTGCACGATACGACACCGAGGAGTGGTCGCCCACATCCTCACGTTAGGGACCGGCGCGCCTCCCGTGAAATGCCGATTGCTCTCCCGTTATGCTCCGGACGCATGAGCACTGGACAGGGCACGGGCAACGGTGGACGAGGGATCGAGATCCGCCATCTGCGGGCCTTCCTGGCCATCGCCGACGAGGGCAGCGTCACCCGCGCGGCCACCCGGCTCCGGGTCACCCAGCCCGTGGTCTCCCGTACGCTCGCGGCCCTGGAGAGGCAGCTGGGTGTGCGGCTCGTCGACCGGTCGACCCACCACCTCGCCCTGACCCCCGAGGGCGTCGCCTTCCGCGACAAGGCCACCGCCGCGGTCGGCGCCTTCGACGAGGCCCTCGACCCCGGACGGCTGCGGCACTGGCCGCTACGGCTCGGGCACGCCTGGTCCGCGTTCGGCCCGTACACCACACCGCTGCTGCGGACCTGGCAGCAGCGGTATCCGTCGACCCCGCTCGAACTGCTGCGCATCGACGACCGTACGGCGGGGCTCACCCGGGGCGAGGTGGACGCGGCACTGCTGCGCGGGCCCGTGGACACCCCGGGGCTGGCCACCGAGGTGCTGTTCACGGAGGGCCGGGTGGCCGCCGTCGCCGCCGACGGACCGCTCGCCGGCCGCGCCTCGCTCTCGCTGGCCGACCTGACCGGCGACCCCATCGTCCTGAACACCGTCTCGGGGGCCACCACGCTCGGCCTCTGGCCGCCCGAGGCGCGCCCCGCCGCCACCCTCACGGTCGCCAACACCGACGACTGGCTCACCGCGATCGCGGCCGGGCGCGGCAACGGGGTCTCGGGGGCGTCGACCTCGGGGATGCACCCGCACGCGGGGGTCACCTACGTGCCGCTGGACGACGCCCCGCCGCTGCCCGTCCTGCTGGCCCGCAGGGACGGGCCGGGCCATCCGGCGCTGCCCCGGCTGGCGGCGCTCGCCCGCGAGATCGTGGCGCGCGAACAGCGGGAACCACCCGGAAATTTCACGCCACAGGGGGAATGAAGCCTGGCGGCAAGGGAGTTGGCAGACCTGTACCGGTCGGGTCGATCAGCTCTGGGGGCACTCATGACGGACACAGACGGCACCATCACCGTGCACGGCACGGTGGCGGCGGGCTTCGAGGGCGTACGGGAGGAGTTCGCCGCCGTACTCGCCGCGGACCACACGGAGCCCGGCGGCCAGCTCGCGGTGTACCGGGACGGCCGGCTCGTAGTGGACCTGTGGGCCGGGGAGGGCATCGACGGGGACTCGCTGCCCGCCGTGTACTCCTCCACCAAGGGCGCCGCCCATCTCGTCGTGGCCCTGCTCGTCCAGGACGGCGTCATCGATCCGGAGCGTACGGTCGCCTCGTACTGGCCGGAGTTCGCCGAGGGCGGCAAGGGCGAGCTGACCGTCCGCGAGCTGGTGTCGCACCGTGCCGGGCTGGTCTGGGCTGACGGCGGCTTCACCGCGGAGGAGCTGGCCGACGACCGGCTGATCGCCGCGCGGCTGGCCGGACAGCGGCCCTACTGGACGCCCGGCACGGAGTACGGCTACCACGCGCTCGTGATCGGCGCCCTCACCGGCGAGGTGGTCCGGCGGGCCACCGGACGGTCCATCCAGGAGCTCTTCGAGGAGCGGGTGCGCGCCCCGTACGGGCTGGACTTCCACCTGGGCCTGCCCGAGGCGCTGGAGTCCCGGTACGTGGACATCAGGCCCGGCGTCCCCACCCCGGAGCAGACGGCGGAGATGGCGGCGAACCCGCTCGACCCGGACAGCCTGCGGGCACTCGCGTTCGGCTTCGGCGGGAACGAGCCGCTCGATCTCATCGCCCTCGTCAACAACCGCGCGCTGCGCGCGCTCGGCCCGGCGTCGGTCGGCGGCGTGGGCTCGGCGCGAGGGCTCGCGGGCATGTACGCCGCCGCGGTCACCGGGCTGGACGGCCGGGCGCCGCTCCTCACCCCGGAGTCGGTGGCGGAGGCCGGCCGGGTGCGGTGGAAGGGCACCGACCTGGTGACCGGCGAGACCGACCACTTCGCCCTCGGCTTCGAGGCGTCGCAGGCGGTCTACCCGGCCCTGGGCGAGGGCGCCTTCGGCCACTCCGGGGCGGCGGGCTCGCAGGCGTACGCCGATCCCGCGAGCGGTGTGGCCTACGGCTACACCCGGCGGCGCTTCGCCCTGCCGGGCGGTGCGGCCCCGGAGAACGAGCGGCTCTCGGCGGCGGTCAGCGAGGCCGTCGCGAAGCTCTGACACCCGGGGGCCGTACGGCCACGGGGTCCGTCAGGACCGGGACAGCGACGATGCGCCCCAGCCGCACCACGGGCGCCGTTGAACACCCGGGCCGCCGGAGGCCGCCCGAACGGCGCCCGGCCCCCGCACATCGTGCGGGGGCCGGGCGCCGTTGCGAGGGGGCTACTTGGCGCAGACCGCCTTGTCCGCCTCCACCCGCTGGATGTCCTCCGGGGCCTTCTGCGGCGCGGTGAGCGGGCTGCCCGCCGTCTTGAAGTCCGGGCCCAGCGTCAGCACCATCGGGTCCATCTCGCCCGCGTCCGTCGTCGTCGGCTTGAGGGCCGAGGCCGAGAGGCCCATCAAGTCGGCCAGCCGCCGGGCCTGGTCGGCCTGGTTGGGGGCGTAGACGAGCTGCGTCTTCTTCACGTCCGCGGGGGCGTTCGCCTTGTTGGTGGACTTCAGCACGCCCTCTTCGTTCTGAAGCCAGTCCAGTGCGTTCTGTGCGGAGCCCGCCGGGGCCCCGCCGTTGTAGACGTCGACCCTCACGTCCGCCGGGTCGGCCATCTCGCCCTTCAGCTTGGCGTCCGCAGCGGCCTTGGCCGCGGCCTTCTCCTGCTTCTCGACGGCGGTGAAGGAGACGTCCTCGCGCATCATCGAGAAGACCTGGGGGGCCTTGGACTCGTCGAGGATGACGGTGGCCTTGTCGTTCGGGTTGTCCAGCACCGGGACCGTGGTGAAGGTGATGTTCTTCGGGTCGACCGAGGCCAGCTCCATGCCCAGCTTGCGCAGCTGGTTGATGTCGGCGATCTTGTCGTCGACCGTGAGCGCCTTGGTGGCCGCTTCCGCGAGGGACCACATCTTGGTGGGGCTCGTCAGGGTGTCGTTGGACTTCAGCTTGCGCATCAGCGAGCCGAGGAACTGCTGCTGGATCTCGATGCGGCTCAGGTCGCTGCCGAAGCCGACGGAGTGACGGGTACGCAGGAAGGCGAGGGCCTGCTCGCCCTGGAGGGTGTGCTCGCCCTTGGACAGCTTGAGGTGCGAGTCCTTGTCGTCGATGTCCTTGGCGAGGCAGACGTCCACGCCGCCGACCGCGGTGGTCAGGGACTTGACCGCGTTGAAGTCGGCCACCATGAAGTGGTCGGGCGTGATGCCGGTGAGCTCGGTGACGGTGCGCATGGTGCAGCTGGGGGTGCGGTCGGACTGTCCGAGGCTGGTGTTGAACCGCCCGCCGGTGGTCGCGGGGATGTCCTTCTTGGAGCCGTCCTCCATCGTGGTCGGACAGTTCGGGATGTCCGTTATCAGGTCACGAGGGATGCTCAGCGCGGTGGCGTTCGTACGGTCCTTGGAGACGTGGAAGAGGATGTTGGTGTCGGCGTGGCCGACACTGCCGGCGTCCCCGTACCCCTCGTTGCCCGCGCCGGTCCGCTTGTCGGTCCCGATCACCAGGACGTTGATCGCCCGGTCCTTGCTGAAGCCGCCGGTACCCGCGCCGTCGGTGGAGACGGCGGTGATGTTGCCGTTGAAGTGCTGGTAGACGAGATAGCCCGCGGTACCGGTGCCCACCAGCAGGAAGGCGAGCACGCCGCCGGTCCACACCAGGGCCTTCTTCTTGCGCGACTTCCTGGGCTTCGCCTTGCGGCGCCCGGCCGCCGGCGGTGCCGCTCGGCCGCCCGCCCTGCGCCCCTCGTCGCGGTCGCCCGGCCTGCGGCTCTCGTCCCGGTCTCCGCGTCCGCCGCCGGAGCCCCTGCGCCCGCCGCGCTGTCCGGGCACGGCGGCCCGGTCGTCCTCCGGCGGGGTCACGGGGCCCCGTCCGCGGCGCGGGCCGGGAGTCCTGGCATCGGAGGCACCACGGCCGGAACCGGACGACGCGGACGATCGCCCTGAGGAAGGGGTCAGTCGCAGTTCGTAATCACCGGTGTCCGGATTGAGTACCCACTGGTCTGCGGGGTCGATGCCTTCGTCCCGCCCACGGCCTTGCGCGTCCACGGTTGCTGCGTCCTCCGTCGGGGCCACGCGGCGCCTCCCCCTTCAAGGCGCGCGGTGTGTCTTACGGCAGTGCCCGACCTGGCAGGCCGACTGCACCGGAGCGCTCACATTAGCTGGCCACCGGCTCACGGGCGACGATCGTGACAATTCAAGCCTCACACAGGGGACATAACGCGACATTTATCGCTACTCACCCGCCCGTCCAGGTGCTTGACCCGACGGACAGCATCCGAAGGGATCGACAAGGGCCCTTTCCGGCCAGATTTCAAACAGAAGTGGCCACAAGGAATCCCCAAACAAGTCGCCAATTCTCCTATAGTTGCCGTGACTTGATCAGGAACAATCAGCTCCAGTTGTGGTTCTTTCACCACCACCACACCGGAACATCCTGATTGCCCCACTTGTCACACCTGCACCTCTCGTGACATCCGCAACACCCGCACCTCTCGCCGTACCCGCAGTACCGCACCTGCGTCACACCTGTCCCTTCCCTCGCACCGTCCGCCCCAAGGACTCCGATTGCGCCCTCAACTCCGGCAGACCGCGCTCGCCCTGCTGATCTCGGCAGCCGTTACCGGTTCCCTGTGCCTGTGGGCGGTCTCCGCCGCCCCCGACTCGGTACGGGCCCCGCTGTCGTGGGGGGCGGCAGCAGCCGCCGTGCTGCTGTGCGTCGCGGTGACCGTCACCGTTCACACACTCGCCACCGCGCGCAATCTGCGCGCCCTGCGCGCGGCCGACGCCGAGCGCTTCACCGCCGAGACCTCGCGCCTCGTCTCGACCTCCGCCGCCGAGGCCCAGCGCTTCACCGCCGAGACCGCCCGGATCAGGGCTGCCGCGTCGGCTGAGGCGGCCAGGGTCACCGCCGAGGCGGACGACCGGGTCGCCCGGGTCACCGTCGAGGCCACCGAGCAGCACGAGCGGCTCACCGCCGAGGCCGCCCGGCTGACCGCCCGCGCCCGGCGCAGCGAGACCGAGCGCGCCGCCGCCGTCGCCGCCTGCGCCAACGCCGCGGGCCGGATGCAGGCCCTGGCCACCAGCATGCTGGCCGACCTGCGCGAGATGGAGCACCGGCACACCGCCGAGGACGTGCTCGGCGATCTGCTGCACCTGGACCACCGCACGGCCCAGGCGGGCCGTCTCGCCGACTCCATCGCCGTGCTGACCGGCGCGCGCTCCGGGCGCCGCTGGGCGAAGCCGATCGTCATGGAGTCGATCCTGCGCGGCGCGATGGGCCGGATCGGCAGCTACCAGCGCATCCGCCTCCACTCGACCAGCGATGTCGCCATCGCGGGCCACGCCGCCGAGGGCGTCATGCACGCCCTGGCGGAGATCCTCGACAACGCTGCCAACTTCTCGCCGCCCACCGCCGAGGTCCACGTGTACGTCGAGGAGGTGCCGGCGGGCATCGTCGTCACCGTCGAGGACAGCGGCCTCGTGATGAGCGATGTGCAGCTGCGCCGCGCCGAGCGCGCCGTGTCCGCCGACGACCAGGACCTCACCGCCATCTCCGGCACCCGGCTCGGCCTCGCCGTCGTCGGCCGGCTGGCGCGGAAGCACGGCCTGACCGTCTCCTTCCGGCCCTCGGCGCGCGGCGGTACCGGCGCGCTGATCATGCTGCCGCAGGAGCTCATCTCCCGTACGACGGCTCCCGCGCCCCTCGCGGACGCCGACCGGCGCCCGGAGCCGCAGCCCGAGCCGGAGCCGGACCACTCGACCCCGGGCTCCGAGGGCCGGTCCGCGGGCCGCACCCCGGAGAGGGCGGCGGACACCGCGGGGTCCGCGCCCCGGACCGCGTCCGGCACGCCGGAGTCCGCGGCCGAATCCACCGGCTCCGTCCCCCAGGTCGGCGAGAGCGGCCTGCCCAAGCGACGCCGCGGCCGCACCCTGGCCGCCGCCGAAGCCCGTACCGGCAACGCCGCCCCCGGCGACGCCGACTCCCCCCGGCCCCGTACCACCGACCCGAAGGTCCAGGCTGCCCGCTTCAGCACCTTCAGCCAGGCGGTACGTGCCAATTCACCGCACCCGGAAGGCAACACCCGATGAGCGCGACGACCGACGAGAAGCTCAACTGGCTGCTGGAGGGCCTGCTCGACCGCACGCCCGGCGCCCGGCACGCACTGGTCCTGTCCCGGGACGGCCTCAAGCTGTGCCGGACCCCCGAGCTCTCCGTCGACCAGGCCGACCAGCTGGCCGCGATCTCCGCCGGCATCCAGAGCCTGTCGCACGGCGCGTCCATCGAGTTCGGTGACGGCACCGGCGGAGTACGGTCCGCGATGACCGAGTTCTACGGCGGTGTGCTGTTCATCGTCGAAGCCGGTGCGGGCGCCCACCTGGCGGTCGTGGCGGCGGAGGACTCCGACGTCGGCCTCGTCGGCCACAACATGAGCGAGCTCGTCGAGCAGCTCGGCGAATACCTCGTCGCCCCGCCGCGTGCCTCCTCCGACACCGTGGCCACCGCCGCGGAGACAGCGGACGTATGACGCAGCTACCGCGCCCCCGCCCCGGCCGCGACGACGATCCGGACCGGCTGTACACCCTCACGGGTGGCCGCAGCCGGTCCGACTCGGCCGCGTTCGACCTGGTCACGCTCGTCGTCGCCGAGTGCGAACCGAGCGCCGGGATGCAGTCGGAACACGTCGCGATCCTGCGGATGTGTGACAGCCCCACCGCGGTCGTCGAGATCTCGGCAACCCTGAACCTGCCCGTCAGCATCGTCCGCATCATGCTGTGCGACCTGCTCGACACCGGCCGGATCAGCGCCCGCCATCCCCGTACTGCACGTGTCGAGGACCGTCTCCCCGACACCGACACCCTGGAACAGGTGCTCGTTGGACTCCGCAACCTCTGACCGTGCCGCCCTGCAGGCGACGGCCGACAACGGACTGAAGATCGTCGTCGTCGGCGGCTTCGGGGTCGGCAAGACCACCATGGTCCGTTCCGTGAGCGAGATCCGTCCGCTCAACACGGAGGAGACCATGACCCGTGCGGGCGAGGACGTCGACGACCTCGACGGTGTGCACTCCAAGACGTCCACCACCGTCGCCTTCGACTTCGGCCGCATCACGCTCGACGCGCGGTCGGTCCTCTACCTCTTCGGCGCGCCCGGCCAGGAACGCTTCTGGTACCTCTGGGACAGCCTCTTCTCGGGCACCCTGGGCGCCGTCGTCCTCGTCGACACCCGGCGGCTCGCCGACTCCTGGTACGCCATCGACCGGCTGGAGCACCACGGCACGCCGTTCATCGTGGCGTGCAACGACTTCGGCGGTCCGCTCCACACCGAGCAGCAGATCCGCGAGGCGCTGGACCTCTCCCCCGAGGTCCCGCTCGTGGAGTGCGACGCCCGGGACCGCTCGTCCAGCAAGTACGTCCTGATCACGCTGGTCGAGCACCTCTACGCCCTCTCCGTCGCCCGCGAGAAGAGCGCCGGCGCGGCTGCGGGCGCCATGACCGCCGCGGCGATGACCCCGGAGCGCACGCCATGACCAAGTGCCCCATGTCCCAGAACTTCGCCCCGCTGTCCGGTCCCCGGTTCCAGACCGACCCCGTGCAGCTGTACCGGGACATGCGCCGGGACAACGGCGCCGTGGCACCCGTCGTGCTGGACGGCGACGTCCCCGCGTGGCTGATCCTCGGCTACCGCGAGCTGCACCAGGTGACCAACGACCCGGTGCTCTTCAGCCGGGACTCGGAGCTGTGGAACCAGTGGGAGCACATCCCGGACAACTGGCCGCTGCTGCCGATGATCGGGCGAAAGCAGCCGTCGATCCTCTACACGGTCGGTGAGCGGCACACCGTCCGCGCGGCCATGATCAGCAACGCGCTGGAGGCCGTCGACCCGTTCGCGCTCAATCGGTACGCGGAGGAGTTCGCCGACGACCTCATCGACCGCTTCTGCGCCACCGGCAGGACCGACATCATCGCCGAGTACGCGATGCTGCTGCCCGCCCGTGTCCTCGCGAAGCTCTACGGCTTCAGCGACGAGGTCGGCGGCCCGCTCGTGGGCGCGCTGAACGACATGATCGACGGCCGCGAGCGCGCGCTGGCCGGGCAGCAGCACCTGGCCGCCGCCATGGGGCAGCTCCTCGCCGACAAGCTGGCCGGGCCCGGCGACGACGTCGCGTCGCGGATGCTCCAGGACCCGGGCGGCTTCAGCGTCGAGGAGGTCGCCCAGGACCTCATGGTGATGATGGCCGCGGGCCACCAGCCGACCGCCGACTGGATCGGCAACTCGCTGCGGCTGATGCTGACCGACGACCGTTTCGCCGCGTCGCTCTCGGGCGGCCGGCACAGCGTCGGCGAGGCCATGAACGAGGTGCTCTGGGAGGACACGCCCACCCAGAACGTGGCGGGCCGCTGGGCCTCCCGCGACACCCACCTCGGCGGGCGCCACATCCGCGCCGGCGACCTGCTGCTCCTCGGCATAGCCGCCGCCAACGGCGACCCCCAGGTGCGTACCGACGGCTCCGCGCTGACCGGCGGCAACAACGCGTTCCTCTCCTTCGGACACGGCGAGCACCGCTGCCCGTTCCCGGCCCAGGAGACCGCGGAGGTCATCGCCCGTACGGGGATCGAGGTGCTCCTGGACCGGCTCCCGGACGTGGACCTCGCCGTCCCCGCGGACAAGCTGACCCGGCGTCCTTCCCCGTGGCTGCGCGGACTGACGGACCTGCCGGTGCACTTCACGCCCACTCCCGCACTTGGAGGCCAGAAATGACCCGGATCGTCCTCGATCCCTTCGTCACCGACCTCGACGCCGAGAGCGCCGCGCTGCGCGCCGCGGGCCCGCTGGCCGAGGTGGAGCTCCCCGGAGGGGTGCACTGCTACGCGGTGACGCATCACGCGGAGGCCCGCCAGCTGCTCACCGACAGCCGCGTGGTGAAGGACATCAACGTCTGGAACGCCTGGCAGCGCGGCGAGATCCCGATGGACTGGCCGCTGATCGGTCTCGTCAACCCGGGCCGCTCCATGCTGACCGTCGACGGCGCCGACCACCGCAGGCTGCGCACCCTCGTCGCGCAGGCGCTGACGGTGAAGCGGGTGGAGCGGCTGCGGTCGAGCATCGAGGCGCTGACGAACGCCTCCCTGGACCGGCTGGCGGCGCACCCCAAGGGCGAGACGGTCGATCTGAAGGCGGAGTTCGCCTATCCGCTGCCGATGAACGTCATCAGCGAGCTGATGGGCGTGGACGCGGCCGACCACCCCCGGCTGAAGGAGCTGTTCGAGAAGTTCTTCTCGACGCAGACCCCGCCGGAGGAGGTCCCGCAGATGATGGCGGACCTCGGCACCCTCTTCACGAAGATCGTCGACGACAAGCGGGCCAACCCGGGCGACGACCTGACCAGCGCCCTGATCGCGGCGTCCGAGGACGGCGACCACCTCACCAACGAGGAGATCGTCAACACGCTGCAGCTGATCATCGCGGCCGGTCACGAGACGACGATCAGCCTGGTCGTCAACGTCGTGGAGGCGCTCCAGACCCACCCCGAGCAGCGCAAGCGCGTGCTGAGCGGCGAGGTCCCGTGGGAGAACGTGATCGAGGAGACTCTGCGCTGGAACACCCCGACCTCGCACGTCCTGATCCGTTTCGCGACCGAGGACATCGAGGTCGGCGACAAGATCCTGCCCAAGGGTGAGGGCCTGCTCATCTCCTTCGGCGCGCTGGGCCGGGACGAGAAGCAGTACGGGCCCACCGCCGGGGAGTTCGACATCACCCGCTCCCCCAACCGCCACATCGCCTTCGGCCACGGCCCGCACGTCTGCCCGGGCGCCGCGCTGTCCCGGCTGGAGGCGGGGGTGGCCCTGCCCGCGCTGTACGAGCGCTTCCCCGACCTGGACCTCGCGGTACCGGCCTCCGAGCTGCGGAACAAGCCGATCGTGACCCAGAACGACCTGCACGAGCTCCCCGTCGACCTGGGCTGAGCCCGGCGGACCTCCGCCATGGTTCCGTGCGGCGCGGGCGCCCGCTGCCCGCGCCGCACGGGCGCGGAGGGGGCCCGCTGCCCGCGCCGCACGGACCGTCCATGATCCGGAGCGCGCGTCTCACCGGACGGACATGGTCCTCGACCGCTTCCGGGAGGGACTACGCTCCGCTTCGTGGCTGATATCCAGATTCCCGCAGACCTCAAGCCCGCCGACGGTCGTTTCGGCGCCGGGCCCTCCAAGGTGCGGACGGAGGCGGTCGACGCGCTGGCCGCGACCGGCACCTCCCTTCTCGGTACGTCCCACCGCCAGGCCCCGGTCAAGAACCTGGTCGGCGAGGTACGCGACGGCGTGCGCAGCCTCTTCTCCCTCCCCGAGGGTTACGAGGTCGTCCTGGGCAACGGCGGCTCCACCGCCTTCTGGGACGTCGCGACGCACGGCCTGATCGAGTCGAAGTCCCAGCACCTGAACTTCGGCGAGTTCTCGTCGAAGTTCGCGAAGGCGGCCAAGCTGGCCCCGTGGCTGGCCGACCCGACCGTCATCGCCTCGGACCCGGGCACCCACCCGGACCCGAAGGCCGAGGCGGGCGTCGACGTCTACGCCTTCACCCACAACGAGACCTCCACCGGTGTCGCGGCCCCCGTCAAGCGGGTCGCGGGCGCCGACGAGGGCTCCCTCGTCCTGGTGGACGCCACCTCCGGTGCGGGCGGCCTGCCGGTCGACATCACCGAGACGGACGTCTACTACTTCGCCCCGCAGAAGTCCTTCGCCTCCGACGGCGGCCTGTGGATCGGTGTCTTCTCCCCGGCGGCCCTGGAGCGCGCCGCACGCGTCCACGCCTCGGGCCGGCACATCCCGGAGTTCTTCTCGCTGCCCACGGCGATCGACAACTCCCTGAAGAACCAGACGTACAACACCCCGGCGCTGGCCACCCTCTTCCTGCTGAACGAGCAGCTGAAGTGGATGAACACCCAGGGCGGCCTGGAGTTCACGACCGGCCGCACGGCCACGTCCGCGCAGAACCTGTACGGCTGGGCCGACGAGTCCAAGTACGCCACCCCGTTCGTCACCGACCCGGCGAAGCGTTCGCAGGTCATCGGCACGATCGACTTCGAGGACGGCATCGACGCGGCGGCCGTCGCCAAGGTGCTCCGCGCCAACGGCATCGTCGACACCGAGCCGTACCGCAAGCTGGGCCGCAACCAGCTGCGCGTGGCGATGTTCCCGGCGATCGACCCGGCGGACGTCCAGGCGCTGACGGCCTGCATCGACTACGTCATCGACAAGCTCTGACGGTCACGCGTCCGGAACGGCCCTCCTCACCCCGGTGAGCAGGGCCGTTTCTGCTTCACTCGCCGGGGTGACGAACGAGGGCTCACGACGGAAACCGGCCCCTCGCCCTACGATGATGCTCTCGACACCAGCCATCCCAGGAGCCCCGCAATGTCTGCAGCAGCAGTCGAGCACCCCTGTGACGATGAGCCGGAACCGATGCTGGTGACGGCCAACCGTCTCACCGAGCGGCTTCCGGGGCATCGCGTCGAGATCATCGGAGGCGTCATCACCGTGGCACCACGCCCGGACGGGCCGCACGCCCGCGCGCTCACCAAACTGATGCGGCCGTTCATCACCGCCGGGCTCGACGACGGCGAGACAGAAGTCCTCCAGGCCGTGGGTCTCTGGCTGCCCGGCGGTCCCGAGGACTACGCGATCCCGGACCTGGCGATCGTCGACGCCGATCTCGACGCGCACCTGGTCGAGAACAACTGCTACGACCCCGCCTGCTTCCGGCTCGTCCTGGAGGTCACCTCCGGCAACTACCAGGCCGACCTGCGGAACAAGGTGGTGGCGTACGCCGAGGCGAAGATCCCCGTCTATGTCATCGTCGACCGCAGGCACGGCCGCGTCCACGTGCTGACCGAGCCCCTGGCCTCCGGTTACGACCGCCACGAGGTGTACGCCCCCGGCCAGCAGGCCCCGCTGCCCGCCTCCATCGGCGCCGAGGTCTCCCTCGACGTCGCCGAGCTGGTGCGGGCGGGCCGCCCCAAGGGCTGACGGCCGGCGCCCACCGGCCGGCTACGGTGCCGCCGCGTCGGCCCCCGCCAGAATCGCGCGGAGCTCACGGACGCCCGCGCTCCACTGCTCGCCCTCCCCGGCGTCGTCCCACAGGTCCAGCAGCTCGGACTCCTCAGCTATCACGCGCCCCAGTGCCCGCACGGCCAGCTCGCACAGGTCCGGGGTGAGCAGCGGGGGCAGAGGTTCGTCCGGGCCGTACACGGTGTCCACGGGGGTGCCGCCAGGTCTCTGGGCGGCGAGCAGGGCCGCGGCCGCGACGGCCACCACCCCGTCGTCGGCGTCGAGATACTCCTCCGGGCCCGTGCGGGCGGCGAAGGCGAGGGCCTCCCTGATCATCTCCTCGCGCTTGCCGGGCGGGGCGTCGTCGAGACTCCCCGAGAAGTCGGCGGCGGTGTCGCTGTCGAAATGGCCCATCCCCCAGGTGCCCATGGGAGCCCCCTCCTCAGTCGGTGTCCCCATCCTGCCGCCCGCCACTGACAATCGGCTTCCGCGCGATCAGGAACGCCTGGTCCGTCGGCTCGGGGTAGGCGCTCGCGGTGTCCCTCTCGCGCAGCGTCCGCACCCGCATCGTCAGCCCGGCCTCCACCAGCAGTGCGGCCACCCGGTCCGGCTGCCTGCGGTGGAAGTCGAGCTGGATCTCCTGGCCCCAGGCGTCGTCCCGGCGCAGCACCGCGTCACCCGCCTGGAAGCCGAGCATCAGGTGCCCGCCGGGGGCGAGGACGCGGTGGAACTCGGCGAAGACCGCGGGGAGCAGGTCGTCCGGCACATGGATCGTGGAGTACCAGGCGAGCAGGCCGCCGAGAGCGCCGTCCGGGAGGTCGAGGGCGAGCATCGAGCCCTCCTGGAACCGGAGTTCGGGGTAGGCCCGCCGGGCCACCGCGAGCATCCCCGGCGACAGGTCGACGCCGAAGACGTCCAGTCCCAGGCCGTGCAGATGGGCCGTCACCCGCCCCGTGCCACAGCCGACATCGGCCACCGGCCCTCCCCCGTCCGCCAGGACGATCTCGGCGAAGCCGGCGAGCAGGGCCCGGTCGACGGGCTTGGCGGTGAGTTCGTCCTGGAAGGCCGCGAAGTAGCCGTCCGCCATGACGTCGTACGACGCCCGAGTGGTGCGCAGGAAGTCTGGTTCGGTCACGGTCGGGCACTGTAGCGGGGAGCACTGACAGTCCGGGGCCGCGCCGCCCGGCCGGACCCCGAGCTCAGACCCCGGGCCGGTCCGCCCCGGGACCGCGCCGCCCCCGTCAGGCGCCGGGCTCCGGGGCCGGTGCGGCGGGCGCCTCGTACCGCCATCGCACCTCCCCGTCCTCCCACTCGTCCGTCGGCAGCAGTCCCGCCGCCGAGGCCACGGCGGCGGAGGCCGCGTGGTCCGGGTGGATGTGGGCGACGACCGTACGGACGGCTCCCTGGTCCAGCAGGTGCCGGACCAGCCCCGTGGCCGCTTCCTTGGCGTATCCCCTGCCCTGCCAGCGGGTCCCGACCACCCAGGCCACCTCCGCCCCGGAGCCCCGCACGGAGGCCTGTACGTATCCGGTCAGGCACCCGTCGGCGCGTTCCCGCAGGACCCAGTTCCACCAGAGCTCGGCGGGGTCGGGCGAGCCGGCGGTCTGGCGCTCGTAGCGGGCGCGCAGGGCGGTGGCGTCCTCCGGGGCGCCTCCCGTGTAGGCGTGCAGGGCCGGGTCGAAGAGGACCGCGGCCATTTCCTCCGCGTGCGCGACATCGAGCGGCAGCGCGTCGAGGCGGGAGGTGGAGAAGGGCTCGGGGGCCCCGTTGACCTGCATGGGGCGGAGCCTACGCGGCGTCAGCGGCCGAGCCGCCGGAATCCGCGTACGGCGAGCGACGGGAACACCACGCCCCACAGGTACGGACGGCCACCGATGTCACGGTCCGCACCTGCCGGGCCACGCTCCGGGCCCACTCCTGGGCACTCGCGATCAACCAGTTCGCGCGCTGTGTACAGGTCCGCCGGAAGGGCCCGGATCACCCCTGTTTCATGCACCATGGAATACATGGAGACGATCCATGAACTAGAGCCTTTCGTGAAGCAGTACACCGTCCTGCTGAGCAGCCGCAGGCCGGACGGATCGGCTGCCCGTACGCCCGTCAGCATCGCCGTCGAGGGCGACCACGCCTACATCCGGACGTTCTCCTCGGCGTGGAAGGTGGACCGGATGCGCAACCACCCCGTCGTGGAGATCGCCCCGTGCACCGTGCGGGGCGCGCCGACGGGACCGCCCGTGAAGGCCTGGGCGCGGCTCCTCCAGGAGGGGTCGAAGGAGAACACCCACGCCTCCCGGACGATGTCCAGGAAGTACCCGGCACTCCACGGTGTGGCGGTACCCCTCGCCCATCGCCTCAAGCGCGACCACACGCTCCACTACGAGCTGCGGCCGATCACCGACGACCGGTGAACCCGGCGCTCAGCGTCCGGATCGGACCGGGTCCGTACGTGCCCGATCCGAGCCGGCCCGATCAGGCAGACTGCCGGGCGCCCCGCTAGAGGCTCTCCGTGTCCTCGACCGCCTCGCCGGCGGGCCCGCTCTCCTCGATGCCGCTGTCCTCGGCGCCGACCGCCCGGCCTTCCCAGTGCAGGACACGCCAGCCCCGGCCGGGCGCGCCGGAGAGGATGACGATGCCGGTGTTCCGCAGCTCCTGCGCGGACGCGGAGGTGACGTCGATGTTCTCGGCGCGGGCCGCCGACCACATGCGGATGGCGGCGCCGTGGCTGACCATGACCACGGTCCGCGCTCCGGTGGCGGCGGCCTCCTCGACGACGGCGTCGAACCGCCGCAGGGCCTCCACGCCGTTCTCCCCGCCCGGCATGCGGAGCGCGGTGTTCCCCGCCGACCAGGCGAACGCGGTGGTCATGTACGTCTCGACCGCCTCGTCGTCCCCGCGCATCTCCAGATCGCCTGCGATCAGCTCCCGGATGCCCTCCCGCACCTGGACGTCGAGGCCGGTCGTGGCCGCCAGGGGCGCCGCGGTGAGCTGGGTGCGCAGCAGGCTGGACGCGTAGAGGGCGTCGATCCTCTCGTCCGCCAGGGCGTCCGGCAGAGCCGCCGCCTGCTCCTGTCCCAGGGGCGTCAGGGCAGGGCCCGGCTCGGCGGTGTCCAGCAGGCGCTTGACGTTGGAGGGGGTCTGACCATGGCGGATGAGCAGCAGGCGCATGGGGGGATCGGTCTCCGGGAGGACGGGTGGGTCGGGCTTCCACTGTGCCACCGCGCGGCCCCCTGCCGGCCCGGCGGCCCCTACCGGCCCCGGCGGCGCTTCGCGGCGATCAGGGCCAGCACGATGACGGCGACGGCCACGGCTCCCCCGGTCGTGGTGCCCTTGTCCGGTCCGCCGTTGTCCCCGTCGTCCCCGTCGTCCCCGGACGAGGTCCCGCCGCCACCGTTGCTCGGGGAGGGCGCGTCGCCGTCCTTCCGGTCGTCCCAGCCCTCCACGTCCACGCGCACGACGTCGCTCTTCTCGCCCTCGGAGCCGAACATCATCGCCGAGCCGTCCGCTGTGTAGGTCACCGACTCGGACTGTCCCTGGAGGGGGACGCCCACCGCGTGGTCCGCGCCGAGCCGGCCGTTCTCGAAGGCGTAGCGCCGGGCACTGAAGTACGAGCGCAGCACGAGCTCCTCGCCGTCCGGCGAGAACGCCCCGTCGGTGACCCACGGCACCTCGCCCACCCGCCGGAACACGTTGTTCCCGCCGGTCGCCAGCTTCTCGGGGCCCTCGTAGAGCCCGCCGCCGTCCTCGTTCTTCGAGGCGATGTAGACCCGCCCCGTCTTCGGGTGGACCATCATCGCCTCGGCGTTGCGCGCCCCGTCGGCGTACGTCACGTCGAACTGCGTCGCCCGCACCGTGGCATCCGCGAGCCGCTTCGGCTCGGGGAAGCGGTAGATCCAGACGTGGTCCCAGGAGCCGTCGAGGTTGTCGCCGATGTCGCCGACGTACAGATTGCCGTCGGGCCCGAGCGAGATCGCCTCGACGTCCCGGGGCTCGCCCACACCCTTCATGGTGATCGTCGCGACGGTCTTCCCCGTCCGGGAGTCGACGGCGTAGACGTACGGCCCGTCCTCGCTGTCGTTGTGCGTCCAGTAGACGCCCGGGTGGAGGCGGCTGGCGGCGAGGCCGCTGGACTCGGTGATCCGGGGGTCCTCGATCGTGAACGTGCGGTCCGCCCCGTCCCCGTCGTCCGCGACGGCGGGTGCCGCCCCCGTCAGGAACAGGAGGGCGGCAGCGGCGGAGACGGTCAGCAGCGATCTCATGGCACAAGTGTCCACTGTCACGTCGCAGGCCGGAGCGCTGATCGGCCATGATGTCGCCATGCGTTTTCTCTTCGTCGGCGACAGCATGACCGTGGGCAGGGCCGGCGACTTCACCTGGCGCTACCGCATGTGGCAGCACCTCGAAGCGACCCTCGGCGACGGCGGGTACGCGATCACGGGCCCGCGCACCGAGCTGTACGACCCCGAGGCGAACGCCCCGCTCTCCCACGCGTACGCCGATCCCGCCTTCCCGGCCCCCGCACGCCGGCACCTGTCCGGCTGGGGCGAGGGCTGGCTGCACATGGCCCCCGTCATCGCGGACACGGTCACCGCGACCCGCGCCGACGTCCTGCTGGTCTCGCTCGGCCTGATAGACCTCGGCTTCTACACGGACAGTGCGCAGACCGCCGCGAACGTAAGGGCCTTCATCGCCGGGGCCCGCACCGCGAACCCGCGGATCAGGATGGTGCTCCTCCCGGTCATACCGAACATACGGGCGGAGTCCGACGCCCCTTTCGCCGCCGAGTGCGACCGCTTCAACACCCTGCTCGCGAAAGCGGTCGCCGACCTGGACACCGCCGCGTCCCCGGTCCTGCTGGCCTCGGCCCCCGAGGGCTACGACATCCACACGGACACCTACGACGGCACCCACCCCGGCCCGACCGGCGAGCACCGGCTGGCCGGGGCCTTCGCCGACGCGATGCACCAGGCCTGGGGCGTGGGCGGCCCGTACGCGGGCGCGCTCGCGGGAACAGTTCCCGTGGGGGCGTGAGCGAGTGGCGGAGAAGCCGGACAGCCCCGCGAAAGGCTGGAGTTGGCGTCACGGCCGGGTGACCGCCCTGCTCTGCGGCCTGGTCGCCGTCCTGCTCCTGCTGCCGGGAATCGTCCCCAACACCCCTGGGCGTCTGGGCAGTCTGCTGGAGACCTTCCTCCCCTGGCTCGGACTGGCCGTCCCCGTCCTGCTCGTCCCGGCGCTGCTGCGCCGCTCGTTCCTCGCGACAACCGCCGTGCTGCTGCCCGCCATCGCCTGGTCGGGGGTCTTCGGCCCTCTGCTCTTCCCCGGCAAGGCGCCCGAGGCCGATCTCACGGTGGTCCAGCACAACATCAGCGACGTGAACCCCGACCCGGGCGCCACCGCACGGGCGCTGGCGGACACGGACGCCGGTCTCATCGCCGTGGAGGAGCTGACGGCCCCCGCCCTGCCCGCCTTCGAAGCAGCCCTGGCGGCGAGCCATCCCCATCACGCGACGAGGGGCACGGTCGGGCTCTGGTCGAAGTACCCCCTCACCGGGGTGCGGCTGGTCGACATCAGGCCGAAGGGCGTCGGGGAGGGCTGGAACCGGGGACTGCGGGCCACCGCCCGTACACCGCACGGTGAGATCGCCGTGTACGTCGCCCATCTGCCCTCCGTACGGATCGGCCCGTCCGGGCTCTCGTCCGGGACGCGCGACGAGAGCGCCGTGCTCCTCGGCAAGGCCCTCGCCGCGGAACCTCTGGACCGCGTGATCCTCCTCGGGGACCTCAACAGCACCCTGGACGACAGGGGCCTGGAGCCGGTCGGCTCACTGATGGACCCGACGGGCCCCGGCTTCGCCTTCAGCTGGCCCGCGAAGCTGCCGGTGGCACGGATCGACCAGGTCATGGCCCGGTCGGCGACGGTCACCCGCGTACGGTCGCTGCCGGCGACCGGGAGCGACCACCTGCCCATAGCGGCGGACATCAGGCTGTGAGCGCCCGCCCGGCCCGCGGCCGGCTCAGCCCACGAACTCCACCCCGAGCATGGCCAGTCCCAGCTTGGTCAGCTCCTCCGTCACCTCGTCGGGCCGCGCCCTGCGCGGGCGGCGGGCGTGGTGGGCCATGAGCTCGTGGACCGTACCGACCATCACCATCACCACGACCCGATGGTCCCGCTCCTCCACCTCGCCGCGCACCGCCGCCCGTTCGGCCTCGCCGTTCAGGAAGTCGGCCCACAGGTCGCGCCACCGCTTGCAGTGCGCGTCCACGGCCGGGCTCACCCCCAGCACCTCGACGAAGCACACGCGCGCCTCGCGCAGGTCCCGGGTCACCGCCGTCACATAGGCGTCGAACAGCCGCCGGAAGCGCTGCTCCAGCGGACAGTCGTCCATCCCCTCGGAGAGCAGGGCCTGTTCCGCCGCCCGCAGTCCGCTGGTCGTGATCTGGTTGTGCAGGGCCGTCAGCAGTCCCTCGCGGGAGCCGAACTCCTCCCAGAGGACCTCCTCCGGCACCCCGGCCATCACACACACGGCCTGCTCCGACGTCTGCGCGTAGCCGTACACCCCGAACAGCTCCAGGGCGGCGTCCAGGAGCTTTCCGCGTGCGCGCGTACGCGCACCGTCGACCGTACCGGTCAGCTGGTCCACCGGGACATCCACCACGGGTCCTCCTTCGTCGGCCGTATCTCCGGGCGCGCGACGGCAGTCGAGCGGGTCGCAGGGGCCGAAGAGGGCTTGGTCGCGTCTGGATGGCGCGTGCGCCATTGTCCTGGTTCGTCCGGCGCGACACGCCACGCGCCGCGCCGCCCACGGCACGGACCGCCAGGACCGGTGAGCGCTCGTACAGCAGTCCGGGACCGCCCGGCGCGCGGCCGAGCGCCCCCCTGACCACCGGACCGGCTCTAGTCCTCCACGGCGATCCCCCTGGCCGCCAGGGTCTCCAGCGAACCGGGGAGCATGTGATCCAGCGCATATCCCCCGATGAAGCGCTTGAGATTCGGCAGCAGTTCCAGGTCGTCGAGGCTGCGTACGTCGAAGAGGTCGTCCTCGCCGTCCCAGACCGGCGCGCACTCCATGAAGACCTGGTTCCCGCCGTCGAACGTCAGCTCCTCGACGGTGGCGAGCAGCTCGGCCGGTATCTCCAACTGCTCGAAGTAGGCGCGGGCCTCGTCGAGGACGGTGTACTCCAGCCCCTTCTCCTCGACGTGGTCGTGGAGGTCCTCGACCCCGCGGGCCCGCATGTGCTCGGCCATGCTGAACTCCGGGGTGAGCGTCTTGTCCCCGTACATGAGCTGCTCCACGACGAGGAGCTTGAAGTTGAAGTCACGGAAAGCCGTCATGCCCCCAGATATATCAACGGGGTCTGACAGCCCCCCGGTCAGAGGCGCTTCAGCACGGCCCGCTTGGCGAGGGCGAACTCCTCGTCGGTGAGGATGCCCGACTCGTACAGCTCACCGAGCTCCCGGAGCCTGCGCAGCAGGACGTCATGGTCGTCGGCCGCCGGGCCCGGGGCGGGAACGGGCGCCGGAGCGGCGTCCGGCTGCCCCACGGGCGCGGCGAGCTCGGCCCTGCCCCCCGGCGACGGCAGCCGTACGAGCACGGCGGCCGCAACCAGCACCGCCGTGTACTCCCGCTTCGACAGCCCCCACAACTCCAGGGAGTACGGGTCGTACTTGGCGGGCGACGCCGAGACCGCGCCGCTCCGGTCGAAGCGCAGGGACCCGTTCTCCAGCCCTATGGCCGGCAGCCAGCGCACCCCGGTGACCTCGGACAGCGGCAGGGTCACCGCGCCGCCCGCCGTCTTCGACTCCTCGGCCTTCCAGTTCCAGGTGAGGCGGACCGTCTCCCCGTCGAAGGACGCCGTGCCGTCACCGCCGCCGCCGGACACCGGCACCGAGGGCCCCGGCAGCAGGAAACCGTCCACGGGCCCCTCGGGCACCTGCTCGATCAGCAGGGCGTTGCGGATCTCGTCGACGAGATACTCGGCCACGCCCGCGCGGTCCTTCTCGACCACGAGCTGGTACGGGTCGGAGGCGTCCTTGAGCCGCCCGTCCGCCGCCCGCAGGACGGGGCAGGCGCCGTTGCGCAGCCTCAGCCGCAGACGGCCGCCCTTGCGGTCCGGCTCGAACGACACCCCCGCCACCGCGCGCAACGGCACGGCGAACTCGCCGAGGTCCTGCCGCACCGGGTGGACCTTGCTGCCGGGCACGACGCGTATCGCGTCACCGTCGAAGCTCCACGTTCCGTCGCGCGTGATGATGTCCGCCATACCCCGGATTCTGCCAGCCCCGCGCGGAGCGCGGCGCGGTTCGGCGGGGGACGGCCCTTGGCCACCGGAGTCCTGGAACCACCCGAGGCGGGACTAGAACGGCCCCTCGAAGAACCCCAGGACAGTCGTCCGGTCGAAGCGGCGCTCCGACACGTCCTGCCTCGTGGCCGTCCAGTAGAGGACCCCGCCCACCAGGCCGTGCCATTGACCGAGCAGCGCCCAGTCCCCCGGCCGGGGGGCTTCCCAGGGGCTCGGGCGCCGGCCCTCCTCACCGGGCCCGCCGTCCGCGTCCTCCCGGCGCTGCGGATGCAGTTGGCACGCCGTGACGGGGTCGTCCTCGCCGTAGGGGTCCGTGGCGTAACCGTCGATCTGCAAATGTCCCCGGCCGAGCTGCTTCCAGTCCGCGTCCCGCACGTCGGCCCAGGCCGCGCGCAGTTCGCCGGCGTGCGGGTGCTCGGAAGGGTCGAAGAGCACCTCGTGGTCCGGCAGCGAGACGTCGTGGGCGAGCCGCAGCTCTCCCAGCTCCTCCAGTCGCACATCGAGATCCGCCATCGCGTGGTCCGGTTCGTAGCCATGGTCCACGCGTCGTTCCTCGACGGGTATACCGGCCGGGACGTACACCACCTTGCCGGACGCCTCGCACTCCTCCGGGTCGGCGTGGGCGAACAGCAGAAGCCGGCCGTCGGACGGCAGGCGCAGCCCTGTCGCCCCCTGCGGCACTGCGGTGAGCTCCAGGGTGGCGATCAGATGCAGATGCCGGCCGAGCTCGGGAGCGTCGGCGGGAAGCATCACAGGACCGCCGAGCCGCCCCACCACGGGCCCGTCCGCCATCGGAGCCAGGGTCACGCACGGGCGGGCGGACGCCAGCCAGCGCTCCACCGCGTCGGCCGGGACGCCGCGTGCGAGCGCCTTCTCGCGGAAACGGTCGAGCTTCTGGGACGACTCGGTTCTCATACACCGAACCTAGCTTCCGCCTCTGACAGTTGCCCCGGCAGCCGGCCCACGCGCGGGCACCCCGGCTACGGCGCGCAGGGCGCCGCCCCGCCGTCAGGGGCGGGCGCCCCGGCCCGCGCGAAGCGTTGCCGCCACGGGAGGGGGTCGGGCTCGGCCTCCGCCAGAGTCCTCTGCCGGGCCCAGTGCTCCCGTGCGGCCCGTCGGCGGCACGGCCCGCACTCGGTCTCGTCGGCGACCGGACGGAAGACGTGCTCCTCCTCATCCCGCGCCGCGCAGACCACCAGTTCCGCGACGGGCGGCGGTGCGGCAGGCTCCGGGGAGTGCCCGGCGGGGAGCTCCGGCGGCATCTTGTTCAGCAGCCTGAACCGCAGGAAGCCCACCGCCGACCGCACCCCGTCGCCCGGCAGTTCGCTGGTCAGGGCGCGCCGCAGCTCACCCGCCGACACCCCGCGCAACAGCCAGCGGGCGGCGAGCCCGGCCAGCGCTCTGGCCTCCTTCACCCCGAGGTACAGCTCCCGCCTCACATGCCGCAGCGACAGCAACACGCGCTCACCCTCCGCCACTTCGGGGGCGAGTGCGTCCTCGGGCCCGGTCTCGGGCCCGGTCTCGGCTTCGGCTTCGGCTTCGGCTTCGGCTTCGGAGGGCGGGTGGGGAGAGTTCTTCTCCAGTTCTTCATCCACCGGTAGTTGATGACCGACCACCCGACCGGCTGGTTCACCGACCGTCGGTTTCCGGGCACTCGGGACCACTGGGGGCCGCCCCTGGCGAAGCCCGGCCGCCTCCTCCCGCGTGAGGGGCACATTGGAGAGCAGCTGCTCCGTCACCCATCGCCCGCGCTCACCCTGCTCGCGCCACTCATGGACGTAACCGTGCGCGACCAGCAGTTCCTTGGACTTCTGATACGCCCGCCCCGTGATGCCGAGCTTCCGCGCGTGCTCACTCAGCGGCAGCCCGGCCTGTCCGTCGGGGAGCCCCTGCACGGCCAAGAGCAGAATCTTCGCGTCGCTGGTCAGCCGCGTATGGCGTACGACGTCGTGCGAAGCCTTCGTGTAGCGCCGGGAGGGCGCGATAGCATGCCGAAGCATCTTGGTGGACTCCACTCTTCCACTCTGGGTGAAGGCCCTCGGCCGGGTGTTGGTAGCACCCCCGGGGGCCGCCCCGCGCACTATGCGTGTACGGAACGTGATGACGCGATTACGGTACCGCACGCGGAGGGGTCCTGTTCCGCATATGCCCCGATCGCGATCATGGGCCAACTCACCGCGCCGGAACGGCTGCTGTCGCTCCCCACGGGCCTGTGAGGGCCGGGTGCGGCAGGCCGCCCCGACCCGCCCGTCACCCCGCCGAGCACCGCTCGCGCAGGAGCTCCACGCCGTCGCCCGAGAGGTCGTCGCAGTGCGCCCCCCGTCCCGTCATGGCCATCACCAGGGCCAGGGTCGGGCCGGTCACGAGAGGGCCGGTGCCCGTCCTGAACGGGCCGTCGTCGGCGGCGAGGCTCAGGCCCTCGATCCGTCCCTTGGCGAGGACGACCATGTCCGTGCCCGCGTAGTACTCGGCGACCCGGGTGAGCACCTCGATCGGGGATTCACGGCGGATGCCCAGCGGGCGCCGGATGTCCTCTCCGTGCACGATCGTCTCGCCCAGCATGGCCAGGACGGGCAGCGGGGGCTTGGTCGTGCTCGTGACGGACTCCCGGAAGCGGTCGAGGGTCTCGGCGGGGCTCGCGCCCATCTGCTCGGCCAGACGCACGGCCACCTGCTTGTCGAAGTCGAACCGGCAGCGGATCACTCCGGCCATCCAGCGCGCCGGCGTCAGACGCGCCCCCGCGGTGAGATGGGCGAGGACCTCACGCACCGTCAGTCCGGTGCAGAGCGAGGTGGTCCGCCACTGCTCGTCCGTCAGGCCCGCGAGATCGGAGGCCAGTGCCGCCCGCTCGGCGTTGACCAACGGCCATACCGCCGCTCTCGATTCGGTACCGGCCATGCGGATCTCCTGTCACGAGTCGTACGGGGAGGCGAGGACACGACGGTTCAGCGGTAGAGCTCGGCGGCGAGGGCGATGGCGGTATGGGTGGCCGGGTGGGCGTCGTGGGTGCGCCAGATGAGGTGCACGGGGACGGGGTCCGCGTGGCGCAGGGGGCGGTAGACGATGCCGTCGCGGCGGTACTGGGCGGCCGTGGCCCGGGGGGTGAGGCCGATGCAGCGGCCGGTGGCGATGGCGGCGAGCCAGTCGTCGATGTCGTGGGTGTATTCGACGAGGGGCCGCTCGTGCGCGGACCACAGGTCCAGCGTGGTGGTGCCCGTACGGCGGTCGATCGCCAGGGTCCGGCCGAGGACCTCGTCCAGCCGGATGCCGCGGCGGCGGGCCCAGGGGTCGTCGGACGCCAGGGCGACACAGCGGGCCTCGTGACCGATCAGGGCGTGCGACCAGGACGTCAGGTCGAGAGGGGCGCGTACGACGGCGAGGTCGCACCGCCCTTCCGCCAGGCCGCCGGTGGGGCTGTTGTGGCGGATCAGGCGCAGTTCGGTCTCGGGGTGCTGTTCGTGCCAGCGGCGCTGGAACTCGGTGGTGTGGCGGCCGAAGGCGGACCAGGCGTGGCCCACGTGCAGCCGGGTGTGGCCGACGGTGGCCTCGCGTGCGAGTTCGTCCGCGCCCGCGAGCAGGACGCGCGCACGGGCCAGGACCTGCACGCCCACGGTCGTGGGGGCGACGGAGCGGCTCGTACGGTGCAGCAGCCGCACCCCGAGCACTCCCTCCAGCGCGGTCAGGTTCCGCGAGACGGCGGCCTGGGAGATGCCGAGTTCATGGGCGGCGTCGGTGAAGCTGCCGGTGTCGACGATGGCGACCAGACAGCGCAGGTGTTTCAGCTCCATCGCACCGGCCGTCTTCCGCCCACCATCCATACGCCCAGCGTATAGGTCGAGCGCCCCATGCATTTTGCGCATGGGTGGCGGCGTCCCATCGTGGGCGCATGAAGCCCGCGACCTCCCCCGCAACCGTGTCTCCCGCCGCCCCGCAGGCCGCCGGTGTACGGGCCGTTGGCCCTCGTGCGGAGCGCTGGGGAGGGATGGCGCTGATGCTGGGCAGCGGACTGTCCAACCAGAGCGGGGCGGCGGTCGCGGCGCTGGCCTTCCCGGCGATCGGGCCGGTCGGTGTGGTGGCGGTGCGCCAGTGGGTGGCCGCCGCCGTGCTCGGGGCGGCCGGACGGCCCCGGCTGCGGAACTTCACGGCGGCGCAGTGGCGCCCGGTGCTGTGCCTGGCGCTGGTGTTCGCCGGGATGAACCTGTCCCTGTACGCGGCGATCGAGCGGATCGGGCTCGGGCTGGCCGTCACGCTGGAGTTCCTCGGCCCGCTGACCGTGGCCCTGGCCGGCTCCCGCCGCCGTGCCGACCTCGCCGCCGCGCTCGCCGCGGCGGGAGCGGTGGCGGTACTCGCGCGCCCCACCCCCACCACCGACTACCTCGGCATCGGCCTCGCCCTGCTGGCGGCGGTCTGCTGGGGCTGCTACATCCAGTGCAACCGCACCGTCGGAGCCCGGCTGCCCGGCCTGGAGGGCTCGGCCGCCGCCGCCCTGGTCTCCGGCGCGCTGTATCTGCCGGTGGGCGCATGGGTGCTCTGGCAGCACCCGCCCACACCGCTGGCGCTGGTCTGCGCGCCGGTCGCCGGGGTGCTCTCGTCGGCCGTGCCCTTCGTGGCGGACCTGATGGCCCTGCGCCGGGTGCCGCCGCACTTCTTCGGCGTCTTCATGAGCGTGAACCCGGTCTTCGCCGCGCTGATCGGCCTCGCGGTCCTGGACCAGCACCTGGACGCGGCCTCCTGGTCGGCCGTCGCGGTGATCGTCACCGCCAACACCGTCGTGGTCTCCACGGCGTCCCGGCCCGGCGTCCGCGCGGACGCCGCCACCCGGCACGGGTCCGACCGGTCATACTGCGAGAGTGATCCTGCATGCCCGGCAAAGGAGTTGAGCACCGATGCCCGAGAGTTCCTCGCAGGACCTGAAGGACGACTGCCGTGACTGCGGCCACCCGCGCCACCGCCATGCGAACGCGTCGGGCCGCTGCGGGTGGGAGTCCAAGGCGGGCTGCGCCTGCACCCTGTACAGGAACGAGCGGGAGACCGGCCTGACGGCCGGCCCCTGCGCCCTGTGCCCGCACCCCCGGCACCTCCATTGCGACGCCCCCTGCCAGGTCCTGTCCTGCCGCTGCGGCTACCGCGAGGAGGACCTCCCGCCCTGGGAGCGCCAGGCCCCCTGGGTCTGACCGGCCCGGAACCGCACCGGCAGGGGCCTTCGTTGCGTACGGTCAGGCCCGAGCCACACCGGCAGGGGCCTTCGTCGCGTACGGTCGGCAGCCCGTACGGTCAGGCCGCGAGGGTGACCGCGTCGATCGCCGGTGCCCTGAGCGTCCTGCGGGCCGTCCCGAGGCTCGTCCCGAGCGTCACCACCGCCGCGATCGCCATGATGGCCAGCCAGGTGCCCGGTCCCTGGTCGGGGAGGACCTGGTCGGTGCGGACCATCGTGAACGGGATGATCCCCGCGAGGCCCGCCACCGTGCCGAGGAACAGCCCGGTCAGCGTGAGGATCACCGACTCCCAGCCGACCACGCCCATGACCTGGCCGGGTGTCGCACCGGCCAGCCGCTGCTGGCCGAACTCGCGGGAGCGGTAGGAGGTCGCCGCGTAGAGGCTGTTGACCAGCATGATGCAGGAGAAGACCACGATGATGCCGACGACGACCAGGTTGAGGGTCTCCAGGTTCTTGTCCTCGACGGTCTTGTCCAGGCCGGACGCGGTGACCCAGTCGCTCTCCACCCCCTGGATGTAGAGGGTGGCGGTGGCCATGCCGGTGAAGATGACCATCGGCATGAGCACTCCGGCGAGTTCGGCACCCCGCCTGCGCAGGTTACGGGCGCTGAGATAGCCGCCCGCGCCTGCGACGGCGGCCAGCGGCCCGCGCGTCGCGTCCAGCAGCCGGCCGAGCAGGGAAGGTGCGAGGACGGCGAAGCCGACGGAGAGCAGGATCGCCCCGTAGGCGGGGAACGCCATCAGCATCTCCTCGGTGCTGTCGACGGCGTACGTCGTCAGGACTCCGCCGGCCCCGGCGACCAGTGCCGCGCAGCCCGCGAGGACGCGGCCCCGGCCCGTGGACCGGCGGCGCGCTCCGGCGGCCTTCGTGGCGCGGCGTACGGCGAGGAACGCCGCGCCCGCCGAGGCGAGGACCGCGATGCCGAAGCCGGAGCCGAGCGCCATCGCGCCGAAGGCGGGGTCGACGTGGGCGGCGACCTGGCCGCTGTCCTTGAACATGTCGAGCAGGAGCCTGCCACCGAGCATGGCGGGGCCGATGGCGAGCACCGTCCCGGCCAGCCCCACCACGGCCGACTCCCCGACGACCATGCGGGTGATCTGGGCGGGGGTGGCTCCCGTGCAGCGCAGCAGGTGGATCTCCTCGGCGCGCTGGCGGACGCTGACGGTGAGGGTGGAGGCGACGGCGAAGAAGACGAGGAGGGAGCCGTAGCCGCCGACGACGCTCGCGGAGAGGGTCAGGGACTCGGCGCTGACGTCGTCGACCCCGGGGGCGGCCGCCGTATCGAGGAGGGAGCTGAACGTCATGATGACGACCGCGCCGAGGAACGCGGAGAGCAGCGTGGCGAGGAAGCGCCCCGGGCGCTTGCGGACGGAGCGGAAGGCGAGGAACAGCATGGCTCACACCTCCATCAGCGGGCTGTTGTGCGCGTGCCGTTCGGCCACGGTGTCGCCGAGGTGCGTCATCCGCTCGGCGACGGCCTCCGCGGTGGGAGCCGTGAGGTGCCCGGCCAGGCGCCCGTCCGCGAGGAACAGCACCGAGTCGGCGTAGGAGGCGGCCACCGGGTCGTGGGTGACGAGCACGACGGTGGTGCCGTGCCGACGCACGGTCTCCCTCAGCAGACCGAGGACATCGCGTGCGCTGCGGGTGTCCAGGGCACCGGTCGGCTCGTCGGCGAAGACCACGCCCGGCCGGGTGACCAGGGCGCGGGCGATGGCGACACGCTGGCGCTGGCCGCCGGAGAGCTCGTCGGGGAGGTGACGGAGGCGCTCGCCGAGCCCCACCTGTGTGAGGATCGCGCGGACCCGCTCCGGGTCGGCCCTGCGGCCGGCCAGCCGCAGCGGCAGCGAGGTGTTCTCCTCGACGGTCAGGGTGGGCAGCAGGTTGTACTGCTGGAAGATGAAGCCGATCCGCTCGCGCCGGAACCTCGTGCGCGCCGCCTCGCCCCCGCCGCCCATCTCCTCGCCGTCCACGAGGATCTGCCCCGCGTCGGCACGGTCCAGACCGGCCGCGCACTGGAGCAGCGTGGACTTGCCCGAGCCCGAGGGGCCCATGACCGCGGTGAAGCTCCCGGTGGGCAGGCTCAGGGTCACCCCGTCCAGGGCGGTCACCGCGCCGTCCCCGGACCCGTACACCTTGGTCACCGAAACCAGCCGCAGCGCCTCGTCCGTGCGGCGCGGGGACTGCCTCTTGCGATCGAACATGGTCATCACCCTCTGCTCGTCGGACGCCCTCTGCGTCACGGCATCGACGCTACGGACGCGGGGGGACGAGCACATTGGCGTACGCACCCGGCTTCGAGGGTGGCGCTGAGTACACCCCGCGCGGGGGGACAGCACCGGAGGCAGGTTCCGTCGCCTCCGCCCGAGCGGCCTGGCCGCGCTGCCGGCGCGGGACGCGGGCCTCGGGGCCTGAACACCCGTCAGCGCCCGGGGAACGCCTCCCCGCACGCGCTGCAGAACTTCGGCGCACGGTCCGCCGAGAGCCGCCCGCAGCCGGGGCACACCAGGTCCAGCATGCAGGGGGCCTCGCCGCCCTCGTTCGCGTACGGGGGCGTCCGGACGGCCGGCCCGACCGTCAGTCCGGGGCGGCGGCGGTGCACCGTGAGGTACGTCAGCCCCTCCGGCCCCGCCTCCAGGGCGCGCCGGGAGGTGCGGGGCAGCCACAGGACGGTGGTCGGGGCCAGCTCCAGGGTGCCGCCCTCGCCCGTACGCAGACCGCCGCCGCCCGCGAGGACGACGAACAGCACGTCCAGGGCGTCCTCCTGGTGTTCGCCGACCCCGGCGCCCGGCGGCAGACGGACCACGTTGGCGTCGAGCTCCCGGCCCTGCTCGGCGAGACGCCACAGGGCGCCCCGCCCGCCGGGGTCCGAGGAGGCGACGATCTCGTCCAGCACCGCCAGGATCCGCGGGGTGGCGTTCATGCCGCGGCCTCCTCGTCGTAGCGCTCACGGGCCTCGTGGACCTGGTCGAAGTGGGTCTCCGCCCAGGTCTTCACGGCGAACAGCAGGCCGCTCAGGCTGTGGCCGAGCTCCGTCAGCTCGTAGTCCACGCGCACGGGCACGGACGGCGTCACCGTACGCGTGACGAGGCCGTCCCGCTCCAGGGTGCGCAGTGACTGGGTCAGCATCTTCTGGCTCACCCCGGCGATCCTGCGGCCGAGGTCGCTGTAGCGCATGGGGCCGTCACGCAGGGCGCTCACGATGAGGCTGACCCACTTGTCGCCGAGCCGCCCCAGCAACTGGTTGGTCGGGCACTCCCGGAGGAAGGCGTCGTACGCGAAACGGGCTTCCTCGCGGCGCTGGGCCGCGGTGCGGGTCGCCATGGGTCTCCGGCCTCCGGTCCTACCTGGGGGTGGGCTACGCACCTGGAGGTACGTACTTACGGAAGGAGAGTAACTCTTCCTAGGTTTGCGGTGGCGGGAGAAACCCGCCACCGATACCGAGGAGTTGTCGACATGCGTGCTGTGGTGGTCAAGGCGTTCGGTGGTCCTGAGGCAGTGGAGCTCGTGGAGACCGAGGTGCCCGTGCCCGGCCCCGGCCAGGTGCGGATCAAGGTGGTGGCGGCGGCCCTGAACCCGGTGGACGCGGCGTATCGCGCGGGGTTCCTCGTCCCCCTGCCCGAGGGCGGCGTGCTGGGCCTCGGCTGGGACGTGGCGGGGACCGTGGACGCGGTGGGCGCGGGGGCGCCGTTCGCCCCCGGGGCGGAGGTCGTCGCGCTGGCCTACGGTCCCGCCCCGGCCAAGTCGCACGCGGAGTACGTGGTGGTGGACGGCTCCGCGGTGGCGCCCGCCCCCGCCTCGGTGGACGCGGTCCACGCGTCGACCGTGCCGCTGAACACCCTGACCGCGGCGCAGGCGCTCGACCTGCTGGACCTGGCCCCCGGGTCCACACTGCTGGTCACGGGCGCGGCGGGCGCGGTCGGCGGATACGCGGTGCAGCTCGCGCACCGCGCCGGAATCAGCGTCGCCGGGGTGGCGGGGCCGGGTGACGAGGAGCTCGTACGGTCCTTCGGCGCCGACCGGTTCGTGGAGCGCGGCGCGGTGGCGGACGGGTTCGACGCCGTGCTGGACGCCGCCGTGATCGGCGCGGACGCGCTGGCGCATGTGAGGGACGGCGGGAAGTACGTCGGTGTCATCCCGCACGCGGGCCCGACGGGTGTGCGCGGCATCCGCGTCCAGGTCGTGGAGGTGGCCGCCGACGGCAACCGGCTCGCCGAGCTGGTGAAGCTGGTCGACGAGGGCGTCCTGGCGTCCCGGGTGGCCCGCACCTATCCGCTGGAGCGGGCGGCCGAGGCTCACGCCCGCCTCGCGGAGGGCGGGGTGCGGGGGCGGCTCGTCCTCGTACCGTGAGGACGCTCCCCGGGCGGGGGCCCGGGGGGGTGAGGGCTCCTGCCGCACGGACCCGTGCGGCGCGGGCTCCTGCCCACGGGCCCGTACGGCGGAACGGGCAGGTCAGGGCGGTTCCGGGCGGACGGAGGGACTCCGTAAGTGGAGGCATTCCCGGTCCGCCCGGAACCCCCGGAACGGCCGGCGTGATCGCTATACCCTCGCCCAATGATCCAGCCGACCCCCTCGACGCCCACGGTCTCCGACGCCGAGTGCGCCGCCCTCACCCGGACCCTGCGCCGCAGGGGCACCGTCGTCCTGTCCGTGTTCGCTCTCGTCTGGGCCTTCGCGGGGGCGTCCGGGCTGGCATCCTCCGGAGCGGCCCTGGCGGTCGAGATCGCCGCCGTGCCGGTCACCGTGGCGGCCGTCCTCCTCGCCTACCGCAAGGGCGCGGCGCCTTCGCCGCGCATGGTGGATCTGCCAGCGAACTGGGCGCGGTCGGTGGGGATCGTCAACGTCGTCGAACTCGCGGCGATCTTCACGGTGATCGCGGCGTCCAACGCGTCGGGCCGCCCCGGGCTGATCCCTCCGGCCATCGCGCTGGTGGTCGGCCTGCACTTCGTCCCGCTCGCGCGCCTCTACGACCAGTGGCAGTACAAGGGGACGGCCGCGCTGCTGAGCGCCGTGGCGGTCGCCGGCTTCGTGCTCGTCGCGGCGGGGCTCTCGGACGGGACCGTGCGGGCCGTGGTGGGCCTGGCCTCCGCGGCGACGCTGTGGGCGTCGGCGTACCACGTGGCGGTCAAGGGCTGACCGGGCCGGGCGGGCGGCCCTCGGTAGGGTGGGCGAGACAGACCGTCGTGAACCGGACCGAGGAGCAGACGTGAGCGAGCCGGCGAACATCGCCCTGCAGCAGGAGATCGCCAGGGAGCTGGAGGTCGCGGAGACCTTCGACGCCCAGCAGGAGATCGAGCGCCGTGTGTCCTTCCTCGCCGGGCGGCTGACCTCCACCGGCCTGCGCTCGCTCGTGCTCGGCATCAGCGGCGGCGTCGACTCCACCACCGCGGGCCGGCTGTGCCAGCTCGCCGTCGAGCGCGCCCGGGCCGAGGGCCACGAGGCCCGGTTCTACGCGATGCGGCTGCCCTACGGCGTCCAGGCCGACGAGCACGACGCGCAGCTCGCGCTCTCCTTCATCCAGGCCGACCAGGTGCTGACCGTGGACATCAAGCCCGCGACCGACGCCATGCGGGAGGCCCTGCTCACCGGCGACGTGGCCTTCCGCGACCCCCACCACCAGGACTTCGTGGTGGGCAACATCAAGGCCCGGCAGCGCATGATCGCCCAGTACGGGGTTGCCGGCGCGCACAGCGGCCTGGTCGTCGGCACGGACCACGCGGCCGAGGCGGTCTCCGGCTTCTTCACCAAGTTCGGGGACGGCGCCGCCGACCTGGTCCCGCTGACCGGCCTGACGAAGCGCCGGGTGCGCGCCGTCGCGGAGGCGCTGGGCGCCCCCGCCGAGCTGGTGTGGAAGGTGCCGACGGCCGACCTGGAGACGCTCGACCCGGGCAAGGCGGACGAGCACGCGCTCGGCGTCACGTACGACACCATCGACGACTTCCTGGAGGGCAAGCCGGTCGACGAGCAGGCCTTCGACACGATCGTCGGCCGCTACCGCCTCACCGACCACAAGCGCCGGCTGCCGATCGCCCCGTGACGCCCGGGGGCACCCGAGCCGTTCGCGCAACTCGGCTGTCGCCAGGGCGAATTGAGAGGCGCGCGCCACATCGGGATCGGTATCCTGAGCGGCTCCACCGATCTTGACGAGCCCACAGGGGGATCCCGCGTGTCCGAGCCCAGCCCACCACCGGGCCCCCCGGTCCCGCCCAGGCCCAGCAACCCCCCGGCTCCGGCCCCCGTCCCGCCCACCGGTCCCCCGCCCTCTCCGCCGCACCCCCCGGCTCCGCAGGGCGGAGGCCACCGGATGCCGGTCATCGCCGCCGTGATCACGGCGGTGGCGACGATCGCCGCCGCGGTCATCGCGGCCGTGGCGTCCGGCGACGACTCCTCCTCGGACGGCCTGCGGGCCGGTCCGGCGACGACGCCCGTGACGTCATCCGCCTCGACCACGGAGCCCACCGCCTCGGCCGACGGGCCGGGTCCCCCGGTGCAAACCCTGCCGGCGACCAGTCCCACGACCCCGGACTCCGTGCCGCGCGTGGTCGTGACCCCCTACACGGCGGCTGCGGGCGAGAAGGTGACGATCGAGATCAGTGGCTTCGCGCCGGACGAGAGGATCTGCATCAGTTTCCGCGACAGCGGGTCCGTGGAGAAGGACCTGCGTGATGTCATCACGGATGCCGACGGCCGGGCCGCTGCGGTGGTGACGGTGCCCGCGGAAGTGGGTTCGGGGAACGAAACCCCCGTGTTCCGGGTGTGGAGCGTGGACAACGTGGACTCGAACAACACGGCCGACACCCCGTTCACCTTCACCGAATAGCCCACCGACCGAGGGGAACCGCCGCAGTGGACAGGAAGCCCGACGGAACGTACCCGCCGATCGAGCCCCACGACCAGGGAATGCTGGACGTCGGCGACGGCAACCTCGTCCACTGGGAGGTCTGCGGCAACCCGGCCGGCAAACCCGCCCTCGTCGTCCACGGCGGGCCCGGCTCGGGCTGCGGCACCCGCCCCCGGCAGTACTTCGACCCGGACCTCTACCGCGTCGTACTCTTCGACCAGCGCAACTGCGGCCGGTCCACCCCGCACGCGAGCGACCCCGCCGCCGACCTGTCGCACAACACGACGGCCCACCTGATCGCCGACATGGAGCTCCTGCGGGAGCACCTGGGCATCGAGAAGTGGCTGCTGTACGGCGGCTCGTGGGGCTCGACCCTGATCCTGGCGTACGCCGAACAGCACCCGGAGCGGGTCTCGGAGATCGTGATCTCCGCCGTGACGACGACCCGGCGCAGCGAGATCGACTGGCTGTACAGGGGTGCCGGGCAGATCTTCCCCGAGGCCTGGGACCTGTTCCGGGCGGGTGTACCGGAGGCCGAGGGCCCCGGGGACCTCGTCGCCGCGTACGCCCGCCGGACGGAGAGCCCCGACCCGGAGGTGCGGGCGAGGGCGACCGCCGACTGGTGCGCGTGGGAGGACGCGGTGCTCTCCATGGAGGCGCACACCGGCCCGTCCCCGTACGGCGGCAGACCCGGCCGCGACCAGCTGGCCCTCGTGCGGATCTGCGCGCGCTACTTCGCGCACGGCGCCTGGCTGGAGGAGGGACAGCTGATCCGCGACGCGGGCCGCCTGGCGGGCATCCCGGGCGTCCTGGTCCACGGGCGCTTCGACCTGGGCGGGCCGCTGGTCACCGCCTGGGAGCTGGCCAGGGCCTGGCCGGACGCCGAGCTGACGGTGATCGACGGCGCGGGGCACCTCGGCGGCCCCGCGACCTCCCGGGCGGTGCTGGCGGCGCTGGACCGGTTCGCGCGGCGCGTCTGAGATCACGCTTGCTTCGAGCGCGCTCGAAGGAGTTGGCTTGGGCTCCATGAAGTACACGCAGCTCGGACGCACAGGACTCAAGGTCAGCCGCCTCGTGCTGGGGACGATGAACTTCGGCCCCCAGACCAACGAGAGCGACAGCCACGCGCTCATGGACGCCGCCCTGGAGGCGGGCGTCAACTTCTTCGACACGGCGAACGTCTACGGCTGGGGTGAGAACAAGGGCCGCACCGAGGAGATCCTCGGCACCTGGTTCGCGCAGGGCGGCGACCGCCGCGACAAGGTCGTCCTCGCCACCAAGGTCTACGGCAACATGGGCGCCGACGGCGAGGCGTGGCCCAACCACGACAAGCTGTCCGCCCTCAACATCCGCCGCGCCGTCGACGCCAGCCTCAAGCGGCTGCAGACGGACCACATCGACCTGTACCAGTTCCACCACGTCGACCGGGACACCCCGATCGACGAGATCTGGCAGGCCATCGACGTACTGATCCAGCAGGGCAAGATCCTCTACGCGGGCTCGTCCAACTTCTCGGGCTACAAGATCGCCCAGGCCAACGAGCGGGCCCAGCGGCGCGGCAGCTACGGCCTCGTCAGCGAGCAGTGCATCTACAACCTGATGGAGCGCGGCGCCGAGATGGAGGTCATCCCGGCGGCCCAGGAGTACGGCCTCGGGGTCATCCCGTGGTCGCCGCTGCACGGCGGGCTGCTCGGCGGCGCGATCCGCAAGGAGCGCGAGGGCGGCGGCGCCCGGTCCACGTCCGGCCGCTCGGGCGAGGCGCTGGCCGACCCGAAGGTGCGGGCGCAGGTCCAGGCGTACGAGGACCTGCTGGAGAAGCACGGCCTGGAGCCCGGCGAGGCCGGTCTCGCCTGGCTGCTGACCCGGCCTGGCGTCACCGGCCCGATCTCCGGCCCCCGCACGCGGGAGCAGCTCGACTCGGCGCTGCGCGCGGTGGAGCTGGAGCTCTCGGAGGAGGTGCTGTCCGCCCTGGACGAGATCTTCCCGGGCCCCGGCCCGTCGCCGGAGAACTTCGCCTGGTAGCGACGCGGCACGTGCGCGGCCTTCGCCTCCGGATCAGCTTTCCTGGATCGCCCCGGGCATCAGCCCCGGATACGGCGTCCGGAGTCAGCCTCCGAGGGCGGAGGCCGCCGCCACGACGACGAACATCAGCACGAGCACGGCCGCCATGATGCGGTTTCTTGTCTTCGGGTCCACCCGACGAGCGTAACCGGACCGCTCACCGCCCCAGTGGCCAGGTCCGCGCCACCTCGTACCGGGGCTGCTCCCCCGGCACCCCGTCCACGGGCAGACGGCTGCGTACGAGACTGAGCTCCGCCGCCTCCCAGTGCATGCCCTCGAAGCCCTCCAGCGCCGCCGTGTACGGGGTCAGGTCGGCCGGGACCCGGCTGCGGGCCAGGGTGAGGTGCGGGGTGAAGCGGCGGTGCTCCTCCATCGCCACCCCGGCCCGGCGGGCGGCGGCGTCGGCGCGTTCGGCGAGCAGCCGCAGCGTGTCCAGGCCGCCCGCGGCCCCCGCCCACAGCGCCCGCCCGTCGAAGCGGCCCCCGCCGTGGATCCTGAGCGGAAACGGCTCGGTCCGGTGTGCGGCCCGCTCCAGCCGGACGTACAGCTCGGGCAGCAGCTCCTCCTCCACGTTCCCGAGGAAGGCCAGCGTGTAGTGCCAGCCGGCCCGCTCGGTCCAGCGGAGGTCGCCGGCCCCCGGCATCCCGCGCAGACGGCCGACGGCCCCGGCCAGCTCCTCCACGGCGGGACCGGGCGGCAGGACGGCGGCGAAGAGTCTCTGGCTGCTCATGCGGCGAGTGTCCCAGCGTCCCCGCGTGTCCGGGGGGCCGGGCCTATCGTTGTACTACGCGGCTGCCCGCGCCGTGCGGCAGCGGGGAGGAGCGCCACGATGACCGTCGTCGACGACAGGATCGAGATGGCCGACACCAGCGACGAGCGCACCTTGGACATGATGTTCGAGTGGCTTGAGCCCACCCCCGAGGGATTCAAGGTCGAGATCGTCGAGGGGAACGTCTACATGTCGCCGCAACGGGGCACTCACTGGCAGATCATTCTGGACCTCGTCGAACAGCTGCGTGTCGGCTATCCCCGACAGCGGCTGATGTCGGATGTGCGTATCGATTTCCCCGGCCGCCTCAACGGCTTCGCGTCCGACGTGGTGGCGCTTGCCGAGGGTGCATCCACGGACGCCAAGGGCCACTGGCGCTACCAGGACATCGAGTTCGTCGCCGAAGTGATCTCCAAGGACACGGCGGCCAATGACTACGGCTCGAAGAAGGCCACCTACGCCACCGCAGGCGTGCCGGTGTACCTCATCGCCGACCCCTACACCGGCACATGGCACCTGCACTCGATCCCCAAGGACGACGAGTACCGCAGCGTGCTGAGCCTCGATTTCGGAACACCGGTGGACCTGACGGGGACGGTCGTCGGCCTCACGCTGGAGACCTCCGACTTCCCCCGCGACTGAAACGGGAACGCCGCCCCCTCCGGCGTGGAGGGGACGGCGTACGCGGGCGGCTCTCAGGCCGCCGTGGCCAGCTGTTCCCTCGGGACGAACCGCACATGCGGGCGGCCCGGGCGCAGGTCGACCTTGACGCGGAGGCCGCCGACGCGGGTCAGCGCGAAGCCGACCCCGAGCGCGGCCAGCATCGAGATCGCCCCGCCGGCCGCCATGCCGGTCCGGGCGCCGTACACGTCGCTGATCCAGCCGACGATCGGCGCGCCCACCGGTGTGCCACCGGCGAAGACCATCATGTAGAGGCTCATCACCCGGCCCCGCATCTCGGGGTCCGAGGCCATCTGGACGCTCGTGTTGGCGCTGATGTTGGTCGTGAGGCCGATCATGCCGATCGGGACCAGCAGCAGCGAGAAGAGCCAGACGGACGGCGACAGCGACGCGGCGATCTCCAGGACACCGAACAGGGTGCCCGCGGCGACCAGCATCCGCAGCCGCGAGGAGCGGCGGCGGGCGGCGAGCAGGGCTCCCGCGAGGGAGCCGGCGGCCATGAGGATGTTGAAGAACGAGTACATCCCGGCGCCGCCGTGGAAGATCTCGTCGGCGAACGCCGTCAGCCAGATCGGGAAGTTGAATCCGAACGTGCCGACGAAGCCGACCAGGACGATCGGCCAGATCAGCTCGGGTCTGCCCGACACGTAGCGCAGCCCCTCACGCAGCTGGCCCTTGGCGCGCTTGACGGTCACGGACGCGTGGAGCTCGCTCGTACGCATCATGAGCAGGCCGACGAGCGGGGCGATGAACGACAGTCCGTTCAGCATGAAGGCCCAGCCGCTGCCGACCGTGGTGATCAGGACGCCCGCGACGGCGGGGCCGATGAGCCGGGCGGACTGGAAGTTCGCCGAGTTCAGGCTGACCGCGTTGCGCAGCTGCGCGGGGCCGACCATCTCGGAGACGAATGACTGGCGCGCCGGGTTGTCGACGACGGTCACCATGCCGAGCAGGAACGCGATCAGATAGACGTGCCAGACCTGTACGACGCCGGAGAGGGTCAGCACGGCGAGTGCGATGCCGCACAGGCCGAGCGCCGCCTGGCTGATGAGCAGCAGACGCCGCTTCGGGAGCCGGTCGGCGATGACACCGCCGTACAGGCCGAACAGCAGCATCGGGAGGAACTGGAGGGCCGTGGTGATACCGACGGCGGCGGCGGACCCGGTGAGGCTCAGGACGAGCCAGTCCTGCGTGATGCGGGACATCCAGGTACCGGTGTTGGAGATCACGGCGCCCGTGGCGAACAGGCGGTAGTTGCGGATCTTCAGCGACGAGAAGGTCCCGCCGGTCTTGCTCTCGTGGGTGGAAGTCGGTGCGGGGGCGGAGTCTGCTCCGGATCCCGTACTCAAAAGGGTTCGCCTCCTCGGGCGTATACGGCGTACGGACTGACGGGACGGTGACCGCGGGCGCTCACGGGGCCGGGGCCCCGCGCGCCCGCCGGGGGTCACAGATGGGCAAGCTTCTCCAGCACGGGCGCGGCGGCCCGCAGCTTCTCCCACTCGTCCTCGTCCAGGCCCTCGGCGAGGTTGGCCAGCCAGGCGTTCCGCTTGGAGCGGCTCTCGGCGAGCATGGCTTCCGCCTGCTCGGTCCGGCTGACCCTCTTCTGCCGACGGTCATCGGGGTGCGGTTCCAGTCTGACCAGGCCCTTGGCTTCCAGCAGCGCGACGATGCGGGTCATCGACGGCGGCTGCACGTGCTCCTTGCGGGCCAGCTCACCGGGAGTGGCTGAGCCGCAACGCGCGAGAGTGCCGAGCACCGACATCTCGGTGGGGCTCAGCGACTCGTCGACACGCTGGTGCTTCAGCCGCCGGCCCAGCAGCATCACGGCGGAGCGGAGGGAGCTCACGGCGGCGGCACTCTCACCGTCGTGGATCAGGTCAGGCATGTTCCTTAGCGTAACTCATTAGCAATGCTAAATACCACCCGGTGGTACACGCGCGAGAAACTGATCACCCGAACGAGTGAGTATGGGGCGGAAAGAGCCACAAGAAGGCCATGTGTGCCGGGACCCTGCTTGGCATGGGATCGACAGTGCTCAGCCTGCGCATAGACGGTGAGCTGCTCGACCGGCTCCGCCGTCACGCCGCCAGACGCGGCATGAGCGTCCAGGACTACGTGGTCAGGACGCTCGTTCGCGACGATTTCGACGAACGCTTCCACGCGGCCGTCGACGAGACCGAAAAGTTCTACGGGGCGGACCCCCGTCAGGCGGACCCGGCCGACCGGGTCACATGACGGGCATCCGCCCCGTAGGGGTGGGTGCTCCGCTGAGGGCTGTCCGCGCCTACGTGAGGCCGAGCGCCGGCATCGCGTAGTAGAAGACGAAGACCGCGGAGACCACGTACATGGCCACCGGGACCTCCTTGCCCCGGCCCGCCACCAGGCGCATCACGCTGAAGGCGATGCAGCCGATGCCGATGCCGTTGGTGATCGAGTACGTGAGCGGCATCATCAGCATGGCGAGGAAGGCCGGGATGGCGAGCGTGTAGTCGCCCCAGTCCACGTCCCGCACATTGCCCGCGAGGATCAGGAAACCGACCGCGATCAGGGCCGGGGTGGCCGCCTGCGAGGGGACCATCGTCGCCAGCGGCGTCAGGAACAGCGCCACCGTGAAGAGCAGCCCGCTCACCACGCTCGCAAGCCCCGTACGCGCGCCCTCTCCGACGCCCGCCGTGGACTCCACGAAGCAGGTCGAGGCGGAGGAGGAGCTCGCACCACCCGCGGCGACGGCGACACCGTCGATGAGCAGGACCTTGTTGATGCCCGGGAAGTTTCCGTCCTTGTCCATCAGCTTGGCCTCGTCGCCGACGCCGAGGATGGTGCCCATCGCGTCGAAGAAGCAGGACAGCAGCACGGTGAAGACGAAGAGGATGCCGGTCAGATAGCCGACCTTGGAGAAGCCGCCGAACAGGCTGACCTCACCGATCAGCCCGAAGTCCGGTGACGCGACCGGGTTGCCCGGCCACTCCGGGACGGTCAGGCCCCAGGCACCGGCCGGCAGGTCCGCGACGGCGTCGATGACCAGCGCGACGATCGTCATGACGACGATGGAGAGCAGGATCGCGCCCGGCACCTTGCGGACGATCAGCCCGAGGGTCAGCAGCGTGCCGAGGATGAAGACCAGGACGGGCCAGCCGTTGAGGTGGCCGTCGCTGCCGAGCTGGAGCGGCACGGTGGTGTGCGCGGCGTCCGGGATGCGGGAGACGAAGCCCGAGTCGACCAGGCCGACCAGCAGCACGAAGAGGCCGATGCCGATCGCGATGCCCTTGCGGAGCGAGCGCGGCACGGCGTTCATCACACGCTCGCGGAGCCCGGTCGCGACCAGCAGCATCACGACGATGCCCGCGAGGACGACCATGCCCATCGCGTCGGCCCAGCTCATCCGGGGGGCGAGCTGGAGGGCGACGACGGTGTTGACGCCGAGACCGGCGGCGAGCGCGATCGGCACGTTGCCGATGACGCCCATCAGGAGCGTGGAGAACGCCGCGGCCAGCACGGTGGCGGTGACGAGCTGCCCGCCGTCGAGCTGGTGCCCGTACATGTCCTTGGCGCTGCCGAGGATGATCGGGTTCAGCACGATGATGTACGCCATCGCGAAGAACGTGGCGAAACCGCCTCGAATCTCCCGGGCGACCGACGACCCCCGCTCGGAGATCTTGAAGTAGCGATCGAGGAACCCGTGCGGCGGCTGCGGCATCGGAGGCTGATCGACCGTGGCGGTGGCCGAGGAGGACATGTATGACCTTCAGTTGTGCATCGGGGGACGAAATCGGGGGATGAAACCAGACAGATTTGGATGTTCACACGAATAAATCGAGTCATCCACAAGCAGATTCAGTATGAATACATAAGCCAAAGATCGCTATCTCCGCGCGTAGACCCTTGGGCCGACTGGCCCGCCGACACCCCCGCCAGGGGGTACGGGACGGCCCTTAGACTGGCCGCATGGAGAAGTGGACACCGAAGCACGAGGCACCCGAGCCCCTGGAGGGTCCCGTCGTCGCCACCATCACCGGCGGCACGATCCTCTGGTTCGTCCTCTTCCTCGTGCAGGTTCCCTTCTACGGCTGGTTCGACGACCGCGGGCACGCCTGGTGGATCTGGGCCTGCCTGGCCGGAGCCGGACTGGGTCTGATCGGCATCTGGTACGTCCGGGGACGGGACGCCGCGATCAAGCGCGCCGCCGCCGAGGCCGGGGCCGGCACCCCGGGGTCCGCGCACTCCTGACGTACACCCCCCGTAGGAGCCGGCTCCTCCCCTGGTCGGAACTTCCGGCCCCCGGCGGGTGAACCACCCCTTCCGCCCGTACGGTCGGAACCATGACGCAGCGGGCAGTCGACTCCTTCGGTGAGCAGCCGGACCCTCTCCAGCCCTCTCCCGCGCCCGCACCACCCGGCGGGCTGAGCACCGCCGAGGTGGCCGAGCGGGTCGCGCGGGGCGAGGTCAACGACGTACCGGTCCGCTCCTCCCGCTCCGTGACCGAGATCGTCCGCGCCAACGTCCTCACCCGGTTCAACCTGATCATCGGTGTGCTCTGGGTGATCATGCTGCTCGTCGCGCCGATCCAGGACAGCCTCTTCGGCTTCGTGATCATCGCCAACACGGGGATCGGCATCGTCCAGGAGTGGCGCGCCAAGAAGACCCTGGACGGCCTCGCGGTGATCGGCGAGGCGAAACCGACCGTGCGGCGCGACGGGGTGTCCGCCGAGGTGTCCGTCTCCGAGATCGTCCTCGGCGACCTGGTCGAGCTGGGCCCCGGGGACAAGGTGGTCGTCGACGGCACGGTCGCCGAGGCCGACAGCCTGGAGATCGACGAATCGCTGCTGACCGGCGAGGCCGACCCCGTGATCAAGCGGCGGGGCGACCCGGTGATGTCCGGCAGCTTCGTCGTCGCGGGCGGCGGGGCGTTCACCGCCACCAAGGTCGGTCGCGAGGCGTACGCCGCCCAGCTGGCCGAGGAGGCGTCCCGCTTCACCCTCGTCCAGTCGGAGCTGCGCAGCGGCATCAGCACGATCCTGAAGTACGTGACCTGGATGATGGTGCCGACCGCGATCGGGCTCATCATCAGCCAGCTCGTCGTCAAGGACAACAACTTCAAGGACTCGGTGGCCCGCACGGTCGGCGGAATCGTCCCGATGATCCCCGAGGGACTGGTCCTGCTCACCTCGGTCGCCTTCGCGATCGGCGTCATCCGGCTCGGCCGCAAGCAGTGCCTGGTGCAGGAGCTGCCCGCGATCGAGGGGCTGGCCCGGGTGGACATCGTCTGCCTGGACAAGACGGGCACCCTCACCGAGGGCGGCATGGACGTCACCGAGGTCCGCCCGCTGAACGGCTCGGACGAGGAGTACGTCCGCCGCGTCCTGGGCGCCCTCGGCGCCTCCGACCCCAGGCCCAACGCCAGCCTCCAGGCCATCATCGACGCCTACCCGGACGGCGAGGGCTGGGACGTCACGCAGTCCATGCCGTTCTCCTCGGCCCGGAAGTACAGCGGCGCCGCCTTCACCGAGGGCAACGGCGACGCGTCCGCCTGGCTGCTGGGCGCCCCCGACGTCCTGCTGGCCGAGGGCGACCCCGCCCTCGCGGAGACCGGCCACCTCAACGAACAGGGGCTGCGGGTCCTGCTGCTGGCCCGCGCCGGGGGCGCGCTCGACGCCCCGGACGCCGCGTCCGGCGCCGTGCCCACGGCGCTCGTCGTCCTGGAGCAGCGGCTGCGGCCGGACGCCGGGGAGACCCTGGCCTACTTCGACGACCAGAACGTCGCGGCCAAGGTCATCTCCGGCGACAACGCCGTCTCGGTCGGCGCGGTGGCCCAGAAGCTGGGGATGCCGGGCGCGGAGCACACCCTGGACGCCCGCCGGCTGCCGTCGGACCCCGACGACATGGCGACGGAGATCGAGCGGAACGCGGTCTTCGGGAGGGTCACCCCGCAGCAGAAGCGGGACATGGTCGCGGCGCTCCAGTCACGCGGGCACACGGTCGCGATGACGGGCGACGGGGTCAACGACGTGCTCGCGCTGAAGGACGCCGACATCGGCGTCTCGATGGGTTCGGGCTCCGAGGCGACCCGCGCGGTGGCCCAGATCGTGCTGCTGAACAACAGCTTCGCGACGCTGCCGTCCGTCGTGGCCGAGGGCCGCCGGGTCATCGGCAACATCACCCGGGTCGCCACCCTGTTCCTGACCAAGACGGTCTACTCGGTGCTGCTGGCGATCCTGGTGGTCTGCTTCCAGGTGGAGTACCCGTTCCTGCCGCGCCATCTGACGCTGCTGTCCACGCTGACGATCGGCGTACCGGCGTTCTTCCTGGCGCTCGCCCCCAACAAGGAGCGGGCCCAGCCGCACTTCGTGCGCCGGGTGATGCGGTACGCGATCCCGTCCGGGGTCATCGCGGCGGCGGCCACCTTCGCGACGTATCTGCTGGCCCGGCACCACTACGCGGGCACGGGAGCGCTGGACGCGGAGACCAGCGCGGCGACACTCACGCTGTTCCTGGTCTCCATGTGGGTCCTGGCGATCATCGCCCGCCCGTACACCTGGTGGCGGATCGCCCTGGTGGCGACGATGGGCCTGTGCTTCCTCGTCGTGCTCGCCGTGCCCTGGCTCCAGGAGTTCTTCGCCCTGAAGCTGGTGGGCACGACGATGCCGTGGGCTGCGGTGGCGATCGCCGCGGTCGCGGCGGCCGTCCTGGAACTGGTCTGGAGGCTGGTCGGCCGCCGCTTCCGCTCGTGACGGGAAGGACTACTTCACGTCGACGAAGTCACCCGCGGCCGTGACGGTCGGGGTGGTGGACGTGCCGGCGAAGCTGTAACGCCAGTAGCCGTCCACGGACGCCTTGACGGTGGTCTTCAGCGCGCCGGTGCTGCTCGACTTGATGGTCTTGACGGTGGTGTAGGTGCTGCTGGTCTTCTTGCGGAACTGCAGCTTGACGGCCTGGGTGGCGTAGCCCTTGTAGGTGCCGGTCTCCCAGTTGGCGCGCGAGAGCTTGCCGGTGACCGTGATGGTCTTGCCCTTCTTCACGGGCTCCGGGGCGGCGTTGACGGTCACCTTGGAGAGGCGCTGGAGCCTCGTCTTGGCGAACGCGTCGTTCTGGACGATCTGGCCGTCGTTGCTGAGCACCGCGGCGCCGACGTGCCAGGTGGTCGCGTCGGAGTTGATCAGCCAGGCCGGGTCGACGGTGACCGTGAGCGTGCAGGTCGACGTCGTGGCGCTGGCCGCCTTGCAGGTGGCGGCCTCCTCGTTCTGCGTGAAGCCGAAGCTGTCGTCGGACTCGAGGTCGTCGCCGATCCAGAGGATGGTGCCGGCGTCGGCGATGCCCGAGTCGTCCGTGGCGGTGATCGCGACGGTGACCTTCTTGGGGGCGGTGGTGCCCACCACGATGGCCTTGCCGCCGTTCACCACGGCCTTGGTGATCCTGAGGTCGTTGTCGGCGGTGACCGAACGGGCGGCCATGCGCCCCTTGGACTGCTCGGGGGCGGAGAGCCCGAAGTCGGGTGTCCAGGTCCGGCCGTCATCGGCCGTGGCCGCCGGAACGGCGAGAGCGGACAGGGCCAGGGCGCCGGATACAGCGGCGACGGTGGCGCGAATACGCATGTGGTCCCCTGTGGAGCAGGGGGCCCGCCGGAGTGTGATCCTCCTGGCAGGTCCCAGCTGGTCGTCGAGTCTGATGACTCGACGGATCAGACGGCTCCCTCATGTGAATGGTTGTGCTCGTTACATGTATGTGATGTGAAGATCACAACAGTCAGTCGAACCAGCGGTCCCGTGCCAGCTCCTCCGTGCGGGACGGGTCCTCCAGCAGCGCCGCCACCTCGAAGCGGCGGGGCCACTGGCCGGCCGCCCAGGCGAGACCGGCCGCCACGCCCTCCACGGTGGACGCGTGGACCACGCCGTCCGGGGTGCGCCGCCAGTCCAGCTCGACGCCGCCCGCCCGCAGCTCGCTGTGCTCGACGTAGCTGTCGGGTGTCCCCACGCCCAGCAGGATGCGCACGGACTCCGGCACCGGGTGCTCCTCGCCCTCCGTCGTCACCCCGGCCTCGACGCTCTCGCCGAGCCGCCGCACCTGGAACAGATCCGCCAGCTCGGCCGCCCTCGCCGGGGCCACCGGCAGCAGCGGGAGCCCGCCGGTCAGCGGCAGCAGATCGGGGGCGTCGGCGATCACGGCGTCCGCCGCGTCGACCACCCGCACCTCGTCGTCCACGACGGCCCGCAGCTCGTCCGGCAGCGTGACCTGCTCGGGATCGAGCTCGGCGAGCGCCGTGTAGAGCGAGTGCAGCTGTACGGGGCCGACGGGACGCTCCTCGTCGGCGAGCCGGCCCAGCAGCTCGGCCGCTCCGCCCGGCTCGTCCAGGAGCGCGGCCACCGAGGTCCGCACACCGAGCGCACGCAGCACCTGCGCGTCGTCGAAGCCCGTCGCGTCGGCCGGGTCGTACAGCCCGGCCAGGCGCGGGTCGCCGCCCTCGGCGCGCAGACCGGCGGGGCGGCGGCCGTCGAGCACGGGGTGGTCGCGCAGCCACCAGGCGGTGTACGGGCGCACCGACTGCGTCGTACCGTCCGGGAGCAGCACCCGGACCGGCTGGGTCAGCGCGTCCCGCAGCGGCGGACGGGCGAGCATCGCGAGGGCCTGCGGCCAGGCGTCGTCGTCGACGAGGTCCAGATCGCGTACGGCGACGAGCTCGGTGGCGACCGGCGGCACGGGGGTGTCGGGCAGCTGGTCCAGGATGTCCTCGCACCACACGTCGACGGCGTCGAGCAGCCCGGCGTCGTCCGGCTCGGCGAAGTCGCTGTCGCGGGGCTCCAGTTCGTCGGGGTCCAGGACGACGTCCGCGGCTCGCACGAGGGCGAAGGTGGCCAGCACCCCGCAGGCGGTCAGGGGCTGTTCGCCCCAGCGCTCGGCCAGTTCCGCGTCGCACAGGGCGAGTTCACCCTCGCGCATCACCTGGGCGAACGGGCTTCCCGGCAGCACGAGTTCACCGGCGGGCGCGGTCTCGCCGTCCTCGTCGGGCAGGGCCAGCGCGCCCAGCCAGGGTTCGTCGCCGGGCGCGAGGTCGGCGTCCCGCACGAGGGTGAGTACGGTGTCGGCGAGCTCGTCGCCGTCCAGCGCCTCCTCGTCCCAGATCTCGCCCGCGTCCAGCGACCCGGCGACGGCGGCCCGCACCTGCGGGGTCGTCAGGACGGCGCGCGGGGTGGCGGGCAGGGCGCCGAGCTTCTCCAGCAGGGGGTGCGCGGCGTCCGGATGGGCCACCTTCAGCCCCAGCCGGGCCAGCCGGGCGAGGATGGGGGCCGTCAGCGCGTCGGGCAGCGGCAGGAGCACCTGGCGGGGTCCGATGGTGGTGCGGGGCGGCGCGTCCGGGGTCCCGGCGAGGGGCACGGGCAGGCCGGAGAGCCGGTCGGGGTCGACCCCGGCCAGGCTGTCGTACAGCCTCCGCCACCAGTCCGGGTCGCGCTCCAGGCCCGCCAGCCGGTCGATGGCCTCGGTCAGCGGGACGCGGGCGACACCGAGCGTGCGCAGTTCGGTACGGCGTTCCAGGCCGGCGGGCAGCAGGCAGGGCAGCACCTCGGCCAGGACCCGTACGGTCTCCGCGCCCACGCCCTCGACGACCTCGGCCTCGACCGGCCGCAGCGCGGCGGCCTCCCTGGCGGGCGTCGCCGCGCCCTCCCAGTCCTCCCACTGGTCCGCGGCCTCGGAGGGGTCACGGGGCGCGGCGGGCTCCAGGAACGCCACCCGGGGCAGCCGCTCCAGGATCGCGGCGCGCAGCGCGCCGTCGAGCCGCCCCTTGCCGAGCACGCCGGGCACGAGCCCGATGGTGGCCACGGACACGGGCTCCCAGCCCGCGAGCAGCTCGGCGTACGCGTCGGCCGCCCGCTGCACCAGGAAGTCGGTCAGCGGGCCCGGCGCGGGGTGCCTGCGGGTGGTGTCCAGCGGCAGCGAGGCGATCAGCAGCGCGGGCACGCCGAGGGGCTCGTCCGTGGGGGTGGGCGCGTGCACGACGGGGGCCGTACGCGGGTTCCGGGGCGCGCCGTCCTCGTCCACCGGCACCGCCCAGGTCACCGACCAGTGCGGACGCAGCCGCTCCTCGACGGGCCGGTCGGCCAGCAGCGCCGGCTCCACGGGGCCGTCGGCCCCGGCGGTGCGCCAGCGGTGCAGACCGTGCGCGGAGTCGTCGATGTGCGTGTACGGACCGTGCTGCGAGCGGCGCAACGTCCGTGCCCCGTCGGGGGTTTCGATGACGACCTCTTCGAGGCCGGGCAGGGTGAGGAGCAGCGCGTCGTCCACGCCGTCGAGCAGCCTGCCCACGAGGTCCTCGGCGACGCCGTCGCGCAGCGGAAGGACCACGACGGTGTCGTAACCGTCGGGGGCGCTGCCCTCGGCGGGCATCGGGAGCCGGAGCAGCGGCACGTGTCCGTCGCGGCGGCGCAGCTCGTCGCCGAGGCCGGGGCTGCCGACGGCGGCCTGCGCGGCGAGGTCACGGGCCTCCGCGAGGGACCAGCGGACGCCGCCGTGCCTGCCGACGACGGCGGGCTCGTCGCTGACGGCCAGCACCGCGGCGAAGCCGACGCCGAAGCGGCCGACGGCCGACTCGTGGCCCTCGCGCTTGGCGGAGGCCCGCAGCGTGCTCAGCGACTCGACGCCGGTCGCGTCGAGGGGAGCGCCGGAGTTGGCGGCGGCGAGGACGGCGGGGCTGCCGTCGGCCGCCGCGCGCAGGGTGAGGCGGAGCCTGCCGGGCACGCCCGCGCGGGCCGCGGCGTCGGCGGCGTTCTGGGCGAGCTCGACGACCAGGCGGTCGCGGTAGCCGCCCAGGACGAGGTCCTCCTCGGCGTTGGCGTCCTCACGGAAGCGGGCCGGGCCCGCACCCCAGGCGTCGAGCACGCCGCGCCGCAGTCGCGCCGTCCCGAACGGATCGGCCCCCTCGGTCGCATTCATGCCCACGCTCGTACTCCGCTCTTCCGGTGACCCGTGCCGCCCAGTGTGCGCCCGAAGGTACCGCGACCGGGAACCCCCGCAGCGCCCCGTCCCCGAGCAGGGCTTCGTCGGGGGATGCCCCCCTCGATCGGCCCGGGAGGACCCCGGAGGGCCGGAATCACCCGGTCCGGGCAGCGTCCGCGTCCGGCCTGCCCGGCCGGGGCCGAGCCTGCCGGATGTCCCCCGGACGAAGTCCCGGGAGGCGCGAGGACGGGCCCGCGGCACGGCCCGGCCTGGGGGCCGGCACGGAGCGGGGCCCCGCGGCGGGCGGCAACGTCAGGAGTGACCCAGGTCTTCCGTCGAGCCGTCCGGCTGTGCCGGGACCGAGCCCGAGTCCCCGGCCGGACGCAGCGGATAGTCGTCCACCCGCATCGTGTCCAGCGCGTGCGGCGCGGGCTTCGGCGTCTTCGGCATGACCGCCGCCTCGGAGTGCCCTCCACAGCCGTACGACAGGGAGACCACACGCCCGTCCGCCGGAGCGAACTCGTTCGCGCAGACCCCGAAGGCCTGCTTCAGCGAGCCCGCCATCGGCACCAGGAACGCACAGCTGACACAGGACGCGGGCGCCGCCTGCGCCATGGGCGTCTTCGCTCCGAACTCCTCGTCCCAGCGGTCGGCCGCCAGCCGCAGCCCGTAGCGGGAGAGCACCCGGGCACGCCGGGTGCCGAGCTCCTCGGCGACCGAGGCGATCGAGCCGCGGCTCGTCGCGGGCAGCGTCGTCAGCTCCGCGTCCTCGGCGTCGGCGAGGGCGGCCAGCTCCTCGGACACCTCGGAGACGGCGGAGTTCGGCAGGGGCTCGTCCTCGCCGGTCCAGCCGGGCTCCAGGCGCGGGTCCTCGGCCTCGGTGGGCAGCAGGTCGCCGGGGCCCATGTCGCCGGGGCGCAGCCGCTCGCTCCACGGCACCCACTCCGGGGCGAGGAGGGCGTCCGAGCCGGGCAGCAGCACCGTTTCGTCAAGGGTGACGTTCTTGGCGCGGGATGCCCGGGCGACCGTCACCGCCCAGCGCCAGCCCCGGTAGCCGGGCTCCTTGGACTCGAAGTAGTGCGTGACGACCCGGTCCCCTTCGGAGACCAGGGCCACGTGCTCACCGACCACTCCGGGCGCGGCGGCTTCCTCGGCCGCCGCGCGGGCGAGGTCTACCGCCTCGGCGCACAGGCGGTCAGGGGCGGGGGTACGGGCCGTACGGCTTCGCGTCGTCGCAGCACTCACAGGTCTCGCTTCTCTCCATACGCCGTCTCACGAGCGCGCCAGCAGCTCCATCGATGTCCGATTTCGGCCATGACAGTTGTGAGCGGAGCGGACCTGGGGGCCGCGTCGACGTCCACACCCGTTGTGCCTGCCTCGGGCGCGCCTTCTGCCACCCATTCTGCGGGATCGCGGAGAGGCGCGCGGCCAAGAACAACCGCCGGTGGCGCGTGAGTGCACGCTACCCTCTCCGCCGCCCCGCGCCCACCTGCCCGTCCCAAACAGGACCGTAACTGGTTCCGAAACCGTCGGATCCGCGGCCGGACCGGCTCCTATTCACATCGGACCGGTGTCTGATCCAAGCCATTTCCGACCGGGGATGACTCACCCGACGGAGCGGACCGCCACCGCGCCCCGCACGATCTTGGGTTCGTGACCGGGGGTGCTGGGGCACTATGACCACGTGGCCGCCGCCAGGTCGTCCGACGGATCCGGCCCGCTCCGCAGGGCGGGACGGGCGATGGGCCGCGCCCTGCGCGCCCCGTTCACCGGCACCGCGCGGGGAATCCGCAGGGCGACGCACGCCCATGGGGCGGGCGAGTCGGGCCTCGGCAAGCTGATCGAGCTGCACGCGGTCAACGGCGCGGGTGACGTCATGATCACCGTGGCGCTCGCCTCGACGGTGTTCTTCTCCGTACCGACGGACGAGGCCCGCGGGCGCGTCGCCCTCTACCTCGCCATCACGATGGCGCCCTTCACCCTGCTGGCCCCGGTCGTGGGACCGCTCCTGGACCGGCTGCCGCACGGGCGGCGGGCCGCTATGGCGGGCGCGATGTTCGCCCGCGCGGTGCTCGCGATCACGATGTCGGGCGCGGTGGCCACCGGCGGCCTGGAGCTCTATCCGGCGGCCCTGGCGGTCCTGGTCTGCTCGAAGGCGTACGGGGTCGTGCGCAGCGCCGTCGTGCCCCGTCTGCTGCCACCCCGCTTCTCCCTGGTGAAGGCCAATTCGCGGGTGACCCTGGCGGGGCTCCTGGCGACGGGGATCGCGGCACCGATCGGGGCGGGGCTGCAGACCGTCGGTTCGCCCTGGCCGCTCTACGGCGCCTGCGCGATCTTCCTCGGCGGGACCGTCCTCGCCTTCACACTGCCCCACAAGGTCGACTCGGCCAAGGGCGAGCGCAAGGCCCGCCTCGTCCTCCCGCACGAGGAGGCGGCCCGGCCCCCCGCACCCGCCGCGTCCCCGGGGAAGGGCAGGCGCGGCAGCACCAGGACCGTGGGGAGGAACGGCAGGGAGAAGCCGCCGGGGCTGCGTTCCGTCGGCCCGTCCGTCCTGCACGGCCTCCAGGCCAACGCCTCGCACCGCGCGCTCTCGGGCTTCCTGATCTTCTTCCTCGCCTTCCTGCTGCGTGACCACCCGCTCGCCGGGCAGAGCGCCGCCGTCTCCCTGGGCATCGTGGGCGTCGCGGCCGGCACGGGCAACGCCTGCGGCACGGCGGTGGGCTCCTGGCTCAGGGCGCGCGGCCCCGAGGTGATCGTCGCGACGGTGCTGGGTCTGGCCCTCGCGGTCGCCGTCCTCGCCGCGGTCTTCTTCAGCACGGTGATGGTCGCCGCCCTCGCGGCGGTCGCGGGGTTCACCCAGGCCCTGTCGAAGCTGTCGCTGGACGCGATGATCCAGCGCGATGTGCCGGAGGAGGTGCGCACCTCCGCCTTCGCCAGGTCGGAGACGCTGCTCCAGATGGCCTGGGTGGCCGGCGGCGCGATCGGCATCGCGCTCCCTCTCAACGGAGTAGTCGGCATGGCCGTCGCCGCCGGCATCCTCGCCCTCGGCGCCACGGCCTCCGTACGGGGCCTCCTGGGGGCCGCGCGGCGCGGCACACCGCACCCCCGCGTGGCGTGAGCGGTGCCGACCGATAACCTTCGGCGCATGACCGTTGCGTTCTTCTCCGGTAAGGGCCGTCGAATCGGCGTCGCTCTCGGTGCCGTGTCCGCGGGACTCCTTGTCCTGTCCGCCTGCGACAAGCCGACGCCGCTCGCCACCGTGACGGTCGGCGACAACTCGGTGAGCACCGAGGCCGCCTGCTACAACGACGGCAAGGCGCTCAAGGAGTCCGAGATCCAGGGCTGCCTCAACAAGAAGGCGGAGAAGTCCGTCGAGGTCGCGATGGACGACAAGGTCCGCTTCGGCGTCGACCCCGAGGTCGCGGACAAGGGCTGGACGCTCTTCATCAACGGCCAGCAGGCCGAGCAGGAGCCGTACAAGCGGACCTACCGCTCGATCCCGGGCAGCGCCTTCTTCGCCAGCCAGACGGGCGAGACCACGGCGGACAAGACGCAGGTCAGCATCGTCGAGACCAGCGGCCAGAAGCTCACGGGCATCTGGCACTTCCAGCTGAAGAAGACCTCCTGACCTCCTCGAACCACCCTCTGAAACCGAGGACCACCGCCGTGCGGGTGCTTGTCGTGACCGCCGTCCCGGCCGAACGGGACGCGGTCACGCGTGCGTTCGGGGGTGATCCCGAGGTCCGCGAGGTGCCCGGCGCCCGGTTGCACCGCGCCGGGCCGTTCGACGTCCTGGCGGGCGGCGCGGGTCCGGCGGCGGCTGCCGCCGCCACCGCTTTCGCCCTCGCCGCCGCGCCCGCGTCCGAGCCGTACGCACTGGTCGTCTCGGCCGGTATCGGCGGCGGCTTCGCTCCCGCCGCGCCCGTCGGCTCCCTCGTCGTGGCGACCGGCATCGTCGCCGCGGACCTGGGCGCCGAGACCCCGGACGGCTTCGTGCCCGTCACCGGTCTCGGCTTCGGCAGGGACGCCTTCCTGCCGCCCGAAGCCCTCGTACGGGACGTGGCGGCGGCAACCGGGGCCGTGCCGGGCCCCGTCCTCACCGTCTCCACCGTGACCGGCAGCGCGGCCCGCACCGCCGAGCTCCTGGCCGCGCATCCCGGGGCCGTCGCCGAGGCCATGGAGGGCTTCGGTGTCGCGGAGGCCGCCGCCGGGCTCGGCGTACCGGCCCTGGAGCTCCGGGCCGTCTCGAACACCGTGGGGCCGCGCGACCGCGCGGCCTGGCGGATCGGGGACGCCCTGGCCGCGCTCACCGAGGCGTTCGGGAAGACCGCACCTGTAGTGGAAAGTTGGACCCATCATGACCGACACGACCGACACCGTGACTGACACCGCGACCGCCCTCTCCGGAGCGCCGGGCCCCGCCCTGCGGATCGCCTTCTCGCCGTGCCCGAACGACACCTTCGTCTTCGACGCCTGGGCGCACGGAAGGGTCCCCGGCGCGCCCGCCCTCGATGTCACCTTCGCCGACATCGACCTCACCAACGGCATGGCCGAGCGCGGCGAGTTCGACGTGCTGAAGGTGTCGTACGCCGTCCTGCCGTGGGTGCTCGACGAGTACGCGCTGCTGCCGTGCGGCGGCGCCCTGGGGCGTGGCTGCGGGCCGCTGGTCCTCACGAAGGAGGCGGGCGCCGACCTGACGGGGAAGACCGTCGCGGTGCCGAGCGAGCGCTCCACCGCCTATCTGCTGTTCCGGCTCTGGGCGGCCGAGGTCGTGCCGGGCGGTGTGGGCGGGATCGTCGTGATGCCGTTCGACGAGATCATGCCCGCCGTGCGCGACGGCCGGGTGGACGCGGGGCTCGTGATCCACGAGGCGCGCTTCACCTACCGGAACTACGGCCTGCACAGCCTCGCGGACATGGGCGAGCACTGGGAGTCGACCACCGGCCTTCCGATCCCGCTCGGCGCGATCATCGCCAAGCGCTCGCTGGGCGAGGAGACGCTGAAGCGGCTCGCGGACTCGGTCCGTACGTCGGTGCGGATGGCCTGGGACGACCCGGAGCGCTCACGGCCGTACGTCCTGGAGCACGCCCAGGAGATGGACCCCGCCGTGGCGGACCAGCACATCGGGCTGTACGTCAACGAGTTCACCGCGGACCTCGGCGAGCACGGCTACGCGGCGATCCGCGGCCTGCTGACCCGCGCGGCGGCCGAGGGGCTCGTCCCCGCACTGGCGCCGGACGCGCTCTCCTTCGACGCGCGCTGACCGTCCCGGGGCCCGCCCGGCGGGCGGGCCCGGGGGCGCGGCTCAGACGTCGAGCTGGTCGGCGACCGCCCTCAGCAGGCCGGCGATCTTCGCGCCCGCGGCCTTGTCGGGGTAGCGGCCCCGCTCCAGCATCGGTGTGATGTTCTCCAGCACGGTCGTCAGGTCCTGCACGATCGAGGCCAGCTCGTCCGGCCTGCGCCGCTGGGCCGCGGCGACGGACGGGGTGGGGTCGAGGACCACGACGGAGAGGGCCTGGTCACCGCGCTGGCCCGCGACCACGCCGAATTCGACGCGCTGGCCGGGCTTGAGGGCGTCGACGCCGGCCGGGAGCACCGAGGAGTGGACGAAGACGTCTGCGCCGTCGTCGCGCGAAAGAAAGCCGAAGCCCTTTTCCGAATTGAACCATTTGACCTTACCCGTGGGCACGTCTGTCCTCGTCCTCGTACTCGTCGGTGCGCGGGAGAGCCGCCATACGGCTCCGGATAGCAGTACAGCGGGTCACCGACCCGCCAGGCTCCAGGCTAATGGCCCGGAGGCCTGACACAAGACGTCGCCGAATGGTTCCGCCGAGCTGGGAACTACCCTGGCCGGGTGAGTACTACTCCTTCAGGCGCAGGCGACCGGCTCGTACAGGTCGGCGCGATCGTCTTCTTCATCGGCGCGCTGGCCACTCTGGTCACCGTGGCCCCGCTGTTCCTGGGCACCGAGCCCTTCCCGTCCGTCGCTTACGCGGTGTGCATGCTGATGGGCCTGGGCTTCCTGATCGCGGGCGCGGGGGTGGTCCGGTCGGTGTGGAAGAACTCCCCGAAGCGCGCCGCCGCGCGGTAGCGGGCCCTCCCGTCCGTCATCCGGCCCGCCACTCCCGCGCGTACTCGTCGAAGATGACGCGCAGGTGGTGGCCGATCTTCAGGTAGTCGAGGTCGTCCAGATTGGCGAGCGACACCCGCACCGACCACTCGGGCCCGTCGAAGCCTCCGCCGTTGAGCAGCACCACGGAGGTCTGCTCGGCGAGCCGGAACAGCGGGTCGACGGGCTCGTAGTTCCGCTCCAGGAAGCCGGCGAACTCCTTGCCGTGGACACGCTCGGCCTCCGCCAGCAGATCCAGCTCGACGTAGTACGCCGCCCGCTTCGGGTCCTCCGAGATCTTCATGTGGACGCCCTCCAGGAGCAGGTCGAGCCGCTGCCGGACAATGGCGCGAATCCGGTGCTTGTACTCCTGGCCCTCGTCGAGCATGTCGAAGAGCGAGAACAGCGCCATCATCACCTGCTGCGGCAGCGAGAGCCCCGCCGTGTGGTTCAGCGCGACCTGCCGGGAGTCCGCCACCATCCGGTCGATGAAGCGGATCTTCCCCGGCTCCAGCGACAGCGTCCCGTACCGCTTCTCCAGCCGGGCCTTCTGCTCCGGGGGCTGGCCCGCCAGCATCGCGTCGATCACGTTGTCGTCGTGCAGCCCGATCACCCCGAGCCGCCAGCCGGTCGCGCCGTAGTGCTTGGAGTAGGAGTAGACGAGCAGTGTGTTGCGCGGCAGGTCGGCGGCGAGTGAACGGAAGCCCTCCACGAAGGTCCCGTACACGTCGTCGGTGACGATGATCAGGTTCGGGTTGCGCTCGGCGACGATGGACACGATCTGCTCAGCGACCCTGGTGGAGAGCGCCAGCGAGGGCGGGTTGCTCGGGTTGACGCAGCACACCATCTTCACGGACGGGTCGGCGAGCTTCTCGATCTCCTCGGTCGGATAGCGCCACTGGCGCACCCCGGTCTCCGTGAAGAGGCTGGCCTCCACCGTCACCACGTCGAAGCCGTAGGTGTCGAGCTCCGGGATCTCCAGGTACGGGGTGAAGACCGGGACCATCAGGGCGATCCGGTCGCCCTTCTCCAGAATCCCGTTCTTCATCAGGGAGTCGAAGATGTAGCACATGGCCGCCGTGCCGCCCTCGGTGGCGAACAGGCTCATCGTCTGCCCCTCGGGAGGCCGGTGGTCGAACATCTCGTCCGCCAGGTAGCCCCGCACGATCTGCTCGGTATGGCGCAGGATGCGGTCCGGCACCGGGTAGTTGTCGCCGATGGAGGAGTCCGCGAGCTCGTGCACGAAGGCGTCGGGCACGAAGCCGAAGCGCTTCACCGCGAGGTCGACGCACGCCTTCAGCAGCTCGATGCCGGGCAGGGACGGGTTCGTACGGACGAAGTGTCCGAAGCGCGCGGCGCAGCCCGACTCCTCGGGCATGCCGCCCAGGTTGTCGGCCGTCCACACCCGCCGGGACTCGCTGATCGCGAAGTAGCCGAGCGCGTGGTACGCCTCGCGGGGGCCGGTGGCCACCCAGTTCGGGTTGCCCCGACCGGCGTTGAGCATGGCCTGGGCCGCCATGCCCTTCTGGCCGGCCTTGTCGCTCTGGGCCTCCGTCGCGATCTGGATGAACTTGTCCTTCAGCTCGAAGGGGGAGAGCTGGGCGAAGGACCGGATCTCTTCCCGGCTGAGTCTCGTCTTCGGCATGGTGGTCTCCGCTCCCGTGCAGGTCGGTGTCGGGTCAGTGGTTGAGGAGGACGATCACGGCGCCCCACACCGTCAGCAGGACGTTGCCGACGGCGTACGGGATCGTGTAACCGAGGGTGGGGATCTGGGATCTGGAGGTCTCGTTGATGGCTCCGATCGCGGCCGTGGTGGTCTGACCGCCCGCCAGGACGCCCATCAGCACGGGGAAACGGATCTTCTGGACGTGGTGCCCGACCAGGAAGCCCACGATCAGCGGGACGACGGTGGCGACGGCGCCCAGGACGAGCAGGCCCCAGCCGGCGGAGGACAGCCCGCTGGTGAAGCTCGGCCCGGCGTTGATGCCGACGACGGCGACGAAGACGCACAGCCCCAGCGTGTCCATGAACCACTGGGCACCGGGCGGGACGTTTCCGTACGTCGGATACTTTCCGCGGATCCAGCCGAAGACCAGGCCCATGATCAGGCCCCCGCCCGAGGTGGACAGCGAGATCGGCACCCCGCCCGCGGTCAGCGCCGGGATGCCGATGCAGCCGCCGAGGAAGATGCCGAGGCCCACCCAGACCATGTCGGTCGCGAAGCTCGTCGGCACCGGCTTGCCGATCTCCTTGGCCGCCGGGCCCACCAGCCGCTCCGGGCCCGTGAGGATCACCGTGTCGCCGCGCTCCAGCCGGGTGGAGAGCCGGTAGGGGAACTCCGCCCCGGCCCGGTACAGCTTGTCGACGTACACGCCGACCATGAACGGCTCCCGGCGCAGCTCCTCGATGGTCCGGCCGAGCTGCGCCTTCTCGGACGCCACCACGTGCAGGGTCTCGGTGCGGTAGCCGAGGAGCTCGACGTCGTCGGCCTCGGTCCCGATGTGGGTCCGCGGGTCGAAGGCGACCAGGTCGCCCCGGATGGCGCTGACCGCGACCGTGTCGCCGGGCTGGAGCGTGCGGGACTGGTCGTGCTCCAGGACCGTGCCGTCGCGCCGGACGCCGGTGAGGTAGACGCGGCGCCCGAGCTGTTTCTGCTGGTCCTCGAAGTCCGCCACGGAGCGGCCGGCCAGGTCGGGGCGCTCGACGCGGTAGGCGCGCAGCACCACCTCGTAGTAGCCCTCGCCCTCGTCCGGGCTCTCGTTCGGGGCGTCCATCTCGGCGGCGAGTTCGGCGCTCTCCTTCGCCAGGTCCCTGCGGTAGAGCTTGGGCAGCACGTTGGCCAGGAGCATCGCGCAGAGGATGGTGCCGAGCGGGTACGTCACCGCGTACCCGACGGCCACCAGGTTCTGTTCGGACTTCGCCTCGGCGGAGGAGAGCCCGGGCAGGGTGCCGATGGCGTCCTGGGCGACACCGATGGCGGCCGACTGGGTGAGGGCGCCGCTCATGAGCCCGGCGCCGAGCCCGGGACCGTAGCCGAGGAGGCTCGCGAAGAGCCAGGAGACCAGCAGCCCGGTCACACAGACGACGACCGCGTTGACGACCTGGGGCAGGCCGTCCTTCCTCAGCCCCCGGAAGAACTGCGGGCCGACGCGGTAGCCGAGGGCGAACAGGAACATGATGAAGAACAGATTCTTCACCGTGTCGTCGATCTCCACCTTGAACTGCGCGCCCAGCACCAGCCCGGCGACCAGACACCCCGTCACCGCGCCGAGCGCGATCGCCCGGTAGCGGATCTTCCCGAGGAGGAAGCCGAGCGCGAGCACGACGAAGACGAGCAGTTCCGGGTGGGGCTGGAAGATGTTCCGGTTCAGGAAGTCGACCATGTCAGGCCCCCAGGACGCCCACGAGGATGGGCCCGGTCAGTGGCAGCAGGAAGTTGGAGAGCGTGTAGGTGATCGTGTAGCCGAGGAGCGGTACGGAGCTCTGGGCCACCTGGGTGATGGAGGTGATCGCCGGGGTGGAGCACTGCTGTCCGGCGATGGCACCGATCAGGAGCGGCTTCTCGATCTTCAGCAGCTTGCGTCCGACGATCAGTGAGATCGTCGCCGGGATCAGGACCATGGCGATCCCGGCGACCGGCAGCAGCGCCCCGTACTCCTTGAGCAGCGGCCAGGCCTGGGGTCCCGCCGCCAGCCCGGTGCAGGCGATGAAGACGGCCAGGCCCATGTCCTTCAGGGTGCTCGCGGCCTGCGGCGGGAAGGCGCCGAAGGTCTGGCTGCGGGAGCGGAACCAGCCGAAGACCAGGCCGGAGATCAGACAGCCCCCACCGGTGCCGAGCGACAGCGGGACGTCCCCGGCCTTGATGACGATCTGGCCGAGCAGGGAGCCCACGACGATGCCGAAGCCGAGGTAGATGAAGTCGGTGGAGTCGTTCTTCACCACCGCCCCGAGCTTCGCGACCAGTCGGTTCAGCCCGCCCCTGGCCCCGACCAGGGTGAGCACGTCGCCCCGGGCCAGAGTCGTCTCCCCGGTCGCGGGCAGGTGCTGTTCGTTGCGCAGTACGTCGGTGATGTAGACACCGTCCTTGCGGAACTCCGGGTGGCGCTTCTCCAGCCGGTCGATGGTCGCGCCGACGGTCTCCTTGTCGGTGACGGCGACCTGACTGGTGGCCAGCGGGGTGTCGAGTCCCGGCACGGCCGGGGTCTCCGGGCCGATCTCCCGGCCGGCCTCGATGATGGCCGACCGCAGGCCGACCACCTGCACGAGGTCGCTGAGCGTCAGTTCCAGTCCGGGCTCGGGCGTGAGCAGCTTGCTGCCCCGCTTGACGCCCTCGACCGTGATCCGGTCGCCGGACGCGCTCTGCAGGTCACCGACGGTCCGGCCGTCGGCCTGGGTCACCAGATAGGTGCGGCCGACCATGACCGGGAGCGCCTCGCGCTCGTCGGACTCCAGACCGGCCTTGCCGCCGCGCATCTTCTCCCACAGCCTGCGCGAGTCGTCCGCCAGATTGATGCGGAGGAGCATCGGCATGATCTGGCTGGTGTAGAGCACGATGGTGATCAGGCCGAAGAGATAGCAGACCGTGTACGCGGTGGCCACATGCCCCTGGTACTGGGTGATCTGGTCTGCGGTCAGGTCACTGAGCTTGCCGATGGCCTCCGTGGCCGTGCCGACGACGGCGGACTCGGTGGCCGCTCCGGCGAGGATTCCGGCGGCGGTGCCCACGTCCAGGTCGAAGGCCTCGGCGAGCCCGTAGGCGATGCCGAGGACACAGACCACCTCGATCAGGCAGAGCGCGAAGAACCGCAGGCTGCTCCGGTTGAGGTTGGAGAAGAACTGGGGGCCGGCCATGTAACCCAGCGAGAAGATGAACAGCGCGAAGAAGACGGTCTTCACGTCGTCGTCGACGCTGACGTGCCGGGTGCCGAGGAGCAGCGACACGATCAGCGTGCCACAGATGCCGCCGAGCGTGATCGGCCCCACCCGCAGCTTGCCGACGAGATATCCGGCGGCCAGGCAGAGGAAGAGGGAGAGGGCGGGATTGTCGCGGAGAACACCCACCCCGCCTCACCCGCCGATCAGGCGATAAGTGCACTTTTGGGACATAGGGGAGAAATTAACAGCATGGCTCCGGGACGGCACCCGCGACAGCCCGGGTCGCCGGACCCGGACCGGTCAGGGTGCCGCCCGGCACACCAGGCATGCGTCGGGTGCCCGTCAGACCCCGTCAGACCCCGTCAGACCCCGTCAGACCCCGTCAGCCCGCGGCGAACGTCCGCAGCCAGGCGGGGAACGCGGTGAGGTCCGGCAGAATGACCTCTGCTCCGGCCGCCCGGAGCTCCTCCTCGTCGCACGGGCCGGTGGTCACGCCGACCGACAGGGCGTTCGCGGCGTGCGCGCCCCGCACATCGCCGGTGTGGTCGCCGACATAGATCCGCGCCCCGTGCTCCAGGAGCGCCTCCGCCTTGCCCTCGGCCCAGAGGCCGCCGATCAGTACGTCCGCCTCGATGCCGAGGTGCGCGAGGTGGAGCTTGGCGTTCGGTTCGTACTTCGCGGTGACGACCATGGCCCGGCCGCCGAGCGCCTGGACGGCTTCCACGGACTCGCGGGCGCCGGGGAGCGCGGTCGTCGGCGTGATGGCCGTCTCCGGGTAGATCGCGCGGTACCGGTCGGACGCCTCGGCGATCGCGCCGGCCGGGAACCAGTGGGCCATCTCCTCCTCCAGCGGCGGCCCGAGCCGGCTGACGACCAGGTCGGTGTCCACGTACACACCCGTCTCGGCGGCCAGCGCCTCATAGGCGGCCTTGATGCCGGGCCGGGAGTCGATGAGCGTCATGTCGAGGTCGAAACCGACCGTCAAGGTGTGTGAGGACATGCCCCCCATTGTGCAGACCGCCTCCCACCGGACGTCAGCACAGCCCTGAAGGGGCCCGGCCACCGCCGTCCCGGGCGGCCGGGGACGGGCGGCCGGGGACGGGCGGCCGGGGACGGGCGGGCGGGGGGGCGGACGGGCGGGGGCGGGCGGGCGGGCGGACGTCAGAGCACGTTTACGCCCCGCCCACGACTCCGCACCGTGCTCCAGCCCCCTGCGCGCACCGGGCCCGAAGGTGTTCCCCGTCGACGACGAGCTGTGGACCCAGGGGATCGGCTGCACGGCGGCGGACAAGATCCTGGACGAGCTCCAGGCCGATCTGACGAAGTAACCCCTGGGGCGCGGGGTCAGGTCCGTCTGACGAAGCAGACCCGTGGGGCGCGGGGTCAGGTCCGCACCCCACGGGTGGTCAGGTGGGCGCTGAGCGCCGTCCCGTGATCCCTGGTGGATCACGGGAGTGCCCTCAGTCCGCCGGGGCGGAGGTCAGCCTCCGTACCGCGGTCCGCGTCAGCTCACGGTCGTGCGGTTCGGTGTCGAGCGACCTGTGCAGGGACAGCCCTTCGATCAGGGCGTCCAGCTGGCGGGCCGTGTCCGGGTCGAAGTGCTGCTCCAGCAGGCGGCGGCTGCGGTTCATCCAGGCGTGGGTCAGCTCGCGGTACTCGTCGCGCCGCGCCGCCAGCGTGTACAGCTCCTGGGTGAGGACGAGCTCGCGGCGCGGCCCCTCGGAGAGCAGGTGGATGAGGTCGACCACCGCTTCCCGCGCCTCCTCCTGGGTGCCCGCGCGGCCCAGGTGCAGCTCGAACACGGCCACGATGTCGTCCGCGAAGCGGGTGAAGGCCTCGCGCAGCAGCTCGTCCATGCCGCTGAAGTGGTACGTCATCGAGCCGAGCGGCACCTCCGCGCGCACCGCGATCTTGCGGTGGGAGACCCCGGCGACGCCCTCGTCCGCGATCTGGTCGAGCGTGGCGGCGAGGATGCGCTCGCGGCGCTGCGGGTCGGTGTGCCCGGTGGCCACGGCGTGTCAGATCTCGCGCACGACGCGCGCGGGATTGCCCACGGCGACGACGTTGGCGGGGATGTCCTTGGTGACGACGGCACCGGCGCCGATCACGGAGTTGTCGCCGATCGTCACCCCGGGACAGACGATGACGCCGCCGCCGAGCCAGACGTTGTCCCCGATGGTGATGGGGAGCGCGGCTTCGAGCTTGTCCCGCCGGGGCTCCGGCTCCACCGGGTGGGTGGGCGTGAGGAGCTGGACGTTGGGGCCGATCTGGCAGTCCTCACCGATGGTGATCCGGGCGACGTCCAGCGCGGTGAGGTGGTAGTTGACGAAGGTGCGGGCGCCGATCGCGATGTTGCTGCCGTAGTCGACGTACAGCGGCGGGCGCACTTCGACGCCCTCGCCGACCGAGTCGAGCAGCTCGGCCAGGATCGTCCGGGCCTGCTCCGCGTCCTCGGTGTGCGCGGCCTGGTAGCGGGCCGCGAGCCGCATGGCCCGCTGCTGCCGCAGGGCGATCTCCGGGTCGTCGGCGATGTAGAGGTCACCCGCGAGCATGCGCTCCAGGTTGGTACGCGGATCCTGGGCGAAGTAGTCCGTCGTCATGCGTACGATCGTACACCTGGAATGTACGAACGTACACTCTCGGCTCCCCCGGACAGCCGCCGTGCCCTCCACACCAGAGGACGGCTCACCCGGACAGCCGCCGTGCCCTCCACACCAGAGGACGGCTCACCCGGACAGCCGCCGTGCCCTCCACACCAGATAGAGCGCCGACACGACCGCCGCCACCCGCACCACCACCGGCAGGACATCCGTCATCGCGTCCCCCATGGCGTCCGCGGCGAGGGGGCTGCCCCAGCGGCCCTCCATGCGCCCCCACAGCCAGACGAAGGCGCCGCCCACCACCACTCCCGGCAGGCCCATCGCGACCCACTTCGCCTCGGCGCGCGAGAACCTGCGTGAGCTGTAGGCGAGCAGCCAGCCTCCCGCGAGCGCCAGCAGCGACCCGAGTACGGCGCCGGCCACCAGCAGCGCCGCGGCCAGCAGCAGCACCGGGTTCGACAGCCGGACCCGGCCCGTGGAGCCGGAGCCCTCGGCGGACCGCCGGGGGCGGCGCAGACGCGGCCTCCACCGGGACCGGGTCCCGGGCTCGTCGGCCTCCTGCTCCTCCTCGCCCGGCTCCTCCTCGTCCTCCGCCTCCTCCACCGGAGCGCGCGGCCCCGGGGTCTTCGGCCTTCCCGGCAGCCCGAACAGCTCCGGGCTCTCCAGGCCGCCCACGAACCCCGGCACGGCCGTGCCGGGACCCGCCACGCCCGGCTGCCCGAACAGCTCCAGGCTCTCCGGACCGCCCACGAACCCGGGCACGTCCGTGCCCGGGTTCGTCGCGCCCAGGCCGCCCTCGCCGAAGGGCCCCGGCTCGATCCGCCACCACTCGGGCTCGCCGCCGGACGGCTGCTGGCCCAGCCCGGCCATGTGCGGCGCCGAGGCGGACGGCCAGCCGGGGGCCGGCTCGCCCCCGGTACCGGATGCCCCGGCTCCGGCGGTCCCGGCCCGGGTGTCGGCGGCCTCCGCTTCCGGCGACGCGCCCTCGCGTGCCGCCTCCTCGCGTGACGCGTCCTTACGGAGCATCCGGCGCGCCCGGGGCACAGCGCCGGGGCCCGCGTCCGTCTTCTTCCCGGCCGGGCTCCTGGCCGCACGGGGCGGGGGCAACGTCACCCCGCCGTCGACCGACTCGGCCGCCGCCGCGACGAGTTCGTCGGGGGCGCCGAGCCTGCCGAGGATGCGGCGCACCACCGCCGGGGAGTCCGAACCGTCCGTGCCGCGCTGCCGGTCGATCTCGCCCCGGAGCGTCGCGACGAGGCGCATCCGGGCACCCGAGGACAGCTGCTGTTGCTGCGCCAGGTCACCGACCCGGCTGAGATAGTCGTAGACAAGCTGGTCGCTCTCGATCCCCACGCGATCGTTCTCCCTCTACCCGCCCTGCCCCGACGGTAGCGCTCCAGGGGCTACCGTGGGTTGGATGGGGACGACCACACCACCGCGCACGCTCGCCGAGGCTCTGCGCGCCCGGGGCGACGAATCGCTGGCGGGGCTTCTGCGTGCCCGCCCCGACCTGCTCGGCCCCGTGCCGAACGACATCACCCAGCTGGCGACGCGGGCCGGCACGCGCGCCTCCGTGGTGCGCGCGCTGGAGCACCTCGACCGCTTCGCCCTCCAGACCGCGGAGGCGCTGGCGGTGGCGCCGGACCCGGCTCCGTACGACACGCTGCTGGCGCTCCTCACCGGTGACGGACAGGGCGACGGCGAAGGGCGCGACGGATCGGGCGCGACGATCACCGCCGCGCTGCCCGCCGCCCTGGCGACCCTGCGCGAACAGGCCCTGGTCTGGGGCGAGGACGCCCGGCTGCATCTCGTGCGCACCGCGCGAGAGCTGCTGGCGCCGTCCCCGCAGCACCCCTCCCCCACCGGCCTCGGCCCGACCGTCGCGGAGGCCACGGCCGGGATGTCGCCCGGCCGGCTCCAGGAGATCCTGGCCGCCGCCGGACTGCCGGCCACCCATGACCCGGTGTCCGCCGTCGCCGCGCTCGCCGGGCTCTTCACCGACCGGACAAGGATGGCGGAGCTGCTGGACACCGCGCCGGCCGAGGCGCTGTCCGTGCTCGACCGGCTGGTCTGGGGCCCGCCGTACGGCGAGGTCACGCCGAATCCCACCCCGCCCGTGCAATGGCTGCGCGACCGCGGGCTGTTGCTGCCCGTGTCGACGCGCACGGTGGTCCTGCCGCGCGAGGCGGCGCTGCATCTGAGGGCCGGACGCGCCCACCGCGTGCCCGAGCCCCTGCCGCCGGAGCTCATGGCGGCGGCCGAGCGCGATCCCCAGGCTGTGGACAGGGCGGCGGCGGGCCAGGCGTTCATGGCGCTGTCCACCGTCGAGGAGCTGCTGAAGCTGTGGAACAACGGCGGCCCGGCCATCCTCCGCGCGGGCGGCCTGAGCGTGCGCGAGCTGAAGCGGTGCGCGAGCGCGCTCGACGTCTCCGAGCCCGTCGCCGCCTTCTGGATCGAACTCGCCTACGCGGCGGGCCTGCTGGCCTCCGACGGCGAGACCGACGAACGCTATGCGGCGACCCCCGCGTCCGACGAGTGGCTCGACCTCCCCGCCCAGGAACGCTGGACCCACCTCGCCACCGCCTGGCTCGCCGCCACCCGCACCGCCGGGCTGATCGGCGGCCAGGACGCCAAGGGCAGGGCCCTGTCCGCGCTCGGCCCCGATCTGGACCGCTCGGCCGCACCCGAGGTGCGCCGCCGGGTCCTGGCGCTCTTCGCCTCCCTCCCTCCGGGCACCGCCCCCGACCCGCAGACCCTGCTGGCCAGGCTGCGCTGGGAGCGGCCCCTGCGTACGTCCAGACCGGGCGGCCCTCCCTCGCCGGCGGGCACCTCCCCCGACGAGGCCACCGACCTGCGGTCCCGGCTCGCCCTGTGGACGGTCAACGAATCGGAGCTCCTCGGCATCACCGGCCGCGGCGCCCTCTCCTCCCAGGCCCGCGCACTGCTCGACGAGGGTCCCGCCGAGGCTGCGGCCCGGCTCGCCCCGCTGATGCCCGAGCCACTGGACCATGTGCTGCTCCAGGCCGACCTGACGGCCGTCGCCCCCGGCCCACTGGAACGCCCGCTCGCCGACATGCTCTCGGTGCTCGCCGACGTCGAGTCCAAGGGCGGCGCGACGGTCTACCGCTTCACCCCCGGCTCGGTGCGCCGCGCACTGGACGCCGGGCAGGCCGCGTCCGACCTGCACGCCTTCCTGGCCACGCACAGCCGCACCCCGGTGCCGCAGCCGCTGAGCTATCTCATCGACGACGTGGCCCGGCGGCACGGCCATCTCCGGATCGGCGCCGCCTCGGCGTACGTACGCTGCGACGACGAGGCCGTGCTCCACGAGATCCTGGCCGACAAGCGCTCGGCCACCCTGCGGCTGCGCCGGCTCGCGCCGACCGTCCTGGCCGCCCAGACCGACCCGGGCTCCCTGCTCGAAGGGCTGCGGGAGATGGGGTACGCCCCGGCCGCCGAGTCCGCCGAGGGCGATGTCCTGATCACCCGTGCCGGAGCCCGCCGCACCCCGCCCAGGACGCCTCCGGCTCCCGTGCCCGAGGGCCCGCCCGTCCCGGACGCCACCCTGCTGAGCGCGGCCGTACGGGCCATCAGGGCCGGCGACACGGCCGCCAGGGTCGTCCACAAGGACACCCCGGACTCCACGGCCTCGGGCTCCCTGCCGCGCACCACCTCCGCCGAGACCCTGGCCACGGTGCAGGCCGCGGCGATGACCGGCTCGGCGGTCTGGATCGGCTACGTCAACGCCGAGGGCGCGGCCAGTCAGCGCGTGATCGCCCCGGTCAAGGTCGAGGGCGGCTTCGTCACGGCGTACGACCACACGGCCGACGAGGTGCGCACGTATCCGCTGCACCGGATCACGGGCGTGGCGGAACTCGCCGACGATCAGACGAGCTGACGGCCCGGCGCAGTCCACCACGCGGAGCCGGGCCGTCCCCGGAGAGCCGGCGCCACCGCGGTCGTCCTGGTGGCTGTGTCCGGCGCAGGACGTACAGGGCCGCCGTGGCCGGGACGAACGCCGCGGCGGGGAAGCTGATCCACAGCCAGGCCACCCGGGAGACCGCGGACACGGAGACCCCGGCACGCCTGTCCACGTCCCGCATCGTGGCGGCCCTGGGCGCGGTCGCGGCGGCCCCGCGCGGGGCGGACTCCGGGCGCCGGGTGGTGGCCCGGCGTGCTCCTGCCGGGCGGGCACCGGTCTGCCGGCCGCCCCTCTCGTTCGTCATCGCGCGACCAGTCCGTGCCGGTCGGCGCTGCTCATGGCGCGAGTGAACAACACGCCTGCCGAACAGACACATGGCCGTCAGGAGGCCGGCAGCCCGCCGAGTGCGGCGGCCTCACGCAGCACCTCGACGAGCATCGGCATGGTGAGCCGGCCCGTGTACGTGTTGCGCCGGCTCGGGTGGTAGCTGCCCAGCAGGTGCAGCTCCCGCCCGTGGTCCGTGGCGGGCAGGACGACGTGCGCGCCATGACCGAAGGCGGGCCGCGGGCGCGGCACCCGCCATCCCGCCTCGGCGAGTACGGGGAGCAGCGCCTGCCAGCCGAAGCCGCCGAGGACCACCACCGCGCGCAGCCCCGGGCCGAGCAGGTCCAGCTCGGCCGACAGCCAGGCCCGGCAGGTCGCGCGTTCCTCGGGGGTCGGCAAGTTGGCCGGGGGTGCGCAGTGCACGGGAGAGGTGAGCCGTACGCCACGCAGGGTCAGCCCGTCCCCCGCATGGACGGAGCCGGGCCGCGAGGCGAGGCCCACGGTGTGCAGGGCCGTGAAGAGGAAGTCACCGGCGTCGTCACCGGTGAACATCCGGCCGGTCCTGTTCCCGCCGTGCGCGGCGGGCGCGAGGCCGACGACCGCCAGGGAGGCGTCCGGCGGGCCGAAGCCGGGGACGGGCCGCCCCCAGTACTCCTGGTCCCGGAAGGCCGCGCGCCTCACCTCGGCGACCTCCTCCCGCCAGGCCACCAGCCGGGGGCAGGCCCGGCACTCCGTGAGGTGTGCGTCCAGCTCACCGAGGTCGTCGCACCGGGGCGCGTGATGCGCGGGGAAGCCCGGGTCGTCGGGCCCCGGCATCTGGCCTGCCGCCTGCTTCGCGTCCATGCCTCCACGCTACGGCCGGCCCGGCCCCACCCGGCCCGGGGCGACACGTCACCCGCTCCGCGCAGGCTCCGTGGCGTGCCTCATCCCGCCTGCGCCAGCGCCTCCCCGGGAGCGCCCGCGCGGTCCGGCGGGCCCTGGTCACCCGGCGCCCCGCCGGGCGTCAGACCGATGCCGATCAGCACCATCCGCAGCGCGCGTTCGGACGCGTCGGCGAGGAACTCCGCGCCCCGGTCGAGCGCCTCGGCGAGGCCCACCGGCGCGGGCAGGATGCCGCTGTACGCGTCCACGCCCGACTCCCGTACCTGCTGGGCGCCTTCGCCGATCGTTCCGGCGAGTGCGAGGACCGGCCGGCCGTGGAGCTTGGCCCGGCGCGCCACCTCCGCCGGGACCTTGCCCCGCGGGGTCTGCCGGTCCAGGGCACCCTCGGCGGTGATCACGAGGTCGGCGCGGGCGAGCCGCGCGTCCAGGTCGAGGTGGTCGAGCAGCACCTCGAAGCGCGGGAGGAGCCGTGCGCCGAGTGCGGCGAGCCCGGCGCCGAGCCCACCCGACGCACCGGTCCCGGGTCCGTGGCGCAGACTGTCCGGCGGCGCCGTGCCGGGCGCACCGCACAGGCGCGGGCGTACGTCACGGGCGAGCAGCCCGGCCCAGTGGTCGAGCGCGGCGGACAGCTCCTCGACCTGCCGCGCCGTCGCGCCCTTCTGCGGGCCGAACACCCGGGCCACGCCCTGGGGACCGCACAGCACGTTGTACGGATTGCACGCGACGAGCATCTCGGCCTCGGACAGCCGGGGGTCGAGCCCCGAGGCGTCGATACGGGCGAGGTGACGCAACGCCCCTCCACCCTGCGGGAGTTCACGGCCATCGGCATCGAGCAGCCGGGCTCCCAGCGCCTGGAGGGCCCCCGCGCCCCCGTCGGACGTCCCCGAGTCCCCGCAGCCGACGAGGATGCGGTGCGCGCCGGCGTCCAGTGCGGCGCGGATGAGCTCGCCGACCCCGTACGTCGTCGTCGCGACCGGATCGCGGCGGTCGTGCGGCACCAGGCCGAGCCCCGCCACCGCCGCCATCTCCACCACGGCGGTGCGCGGCCCGTGGGCCGGCCCTCCGAGCAGTGCGAAGTGCGTGGCGACGGGCTCGCCGACCGGCCCCGTCGCCGTACGGTGCACCAGCCTGCCTCCCGTGGCGGCGGCCAGCGCCTGTGCGGTGCCCTCGCCCCCGTCGACGAGCGGGATGAGGTCGATCTCCGCGTCGGGGACCACGCGCAGCAGCCCCTCCGCGATGGCCTGTGCGGCGTCCTGCGCGGACAGGGACTCCTTGAAACCGCTGGGTGCGATGGCGAACCGGTACGTCGCGGACATGGCTACTCCTGGGGTGGTGGCGGGGTGACGGATGACAGGAAGGGGTGGAGCGGGAGACGGCCGGGGCCTGATGCCCCGCAGCGGCCGGACACCGGACGGTCGGGGCGCGACGCCCAGCAGTGGCCGGACAGCGGACAGTCAAGGCGCGACGCGCCCCGCAGCGGCCGGACACCGGACAGTCAGGGCGCGACGCCCAGCAGCGGCCAGACGCCGAGCGCGAAGAGCAGGACCACCGCCGCGCTCAGCGGTGCCAGGAAGGCCGAGAGCCGCAGCAGATCGCGAGGGCCGTACGTCGGGACACCCGGGACGTCGGCGAAGAGCGCCACCGGCTTGGCCGAGGCGGGCAGGGTGTGGCAGAACCCGGCGGCTGCGGTGGAGGCGAGCGCGGCGGCCACCGGGTCGACGCCGAGGCCCACGGCCGCCGCCACGACCAGCGGCACGAGGACGCTGGAGCGGGCGGAGCGCGACTGGAGCACCAGGTGCGCCGCGGTGCTGAGGGCGACGACGGCCGCGAGGAAGACCCAGGCGGGCACCCCGGTGCCGGCCGGCAGGCCCGAGACGAGCCACTCGGCGGCCCCGGACTGGGTGAGGGCCGCGCCCATCGCCATCGTCGCGGCCATGAACAGCAGCAGCGACCACGGCACCGTCGACAGGGCGTCCTTCAGCCGGACCGTGCCCAGCGCCGGTGACGCGGCGACCACCGCGCCGATCAGCGCGACCAGGGCCGGCGGCACCCCGTGCAGCGGCTCGCTGCACCACAGGACCACCACCGTGCCCAGCAGCAGCGCGCACCGCGCCTCGCCCGGTTCCAGCGGACCGGTCACCGGCTTCTCGCTGTGCTCCTGGATCTCCTCGACGGAGATGTGGACGGGCCCGCGCCGGTCCTCCCGCCGTGTGGTGGTGAACAGCACCAGTTCCGCCGCGAGATGGGAGGAGACGACGGCCAGCGGCAGCCCCAGCAGGAGCCACTGGGTGAAGCCGATGCGCTGCCCGGTGGCCTCCCACAGGACGGACACGGTGATCAGGTGAGCCCCGGCCCCGATGAGCGTGGCCACCGCCGACAGGAGGATGACCGTGGGGAAGAGCAGCGCCAGCATGACCACCAGCCGTCTGCGGTCGGCCAGCGCCTTCGCCAGGGCCAGGAAGACCGGCAGCGCGAGGGCCGCGCGGCCCGAGGTCGCGGGGACCGCGAACGCGGTCAGCACCAGGGCCGTCGTCGTCAGGTGCACCAGCTGCCGCACGGTGCGCGCACCGCCGACCAGGAAGGCCGCCGCCCGGCCCGCGAGGCCGCTGCGCGAGACCGCGGCGGCGATCACGAAGGCGCAGATCAGCAACCAGACGGTCGAATCACCGAGGGTCGCGAACAGGGTGTCGCTGCTGATCACTCCGGCCGCCGCGAGCACCAGCCCCGCGCCCAGCGCGATGTACGTGTCGTCCACGGCGGTCCCGATCCACGCACAGGTGGCGACGGCGAACACCATCAGCGTGATCCGGCCGTCCGTGCCGATGCCCTGGACGGCTCCGGGCACGAGCAGGACCGCGCAGGCGCTCAACGCGACGCACGCCGACACGGCCTGACGGGTAGTCAGGTTCACCTTGGCTCCTCAACGGGCGGGGACCGGGCCGGTCCCGGCCCGTGTCAGCCAGTCTTGAGAGCCGCGGTGAGCACCTCATGAGCCGCCCATGAAGGAAAGTTCATGGACCGGCGCGCCCGCCCCGCACCCCGGAGCGGGTGCGCTCAGCGCATCCGGTAGCCCATGCCCCGTACGGTCTCCAGCCGTTCCGCGCCGAGCTTCTTGCGCAGTGCCCGCACATAGACGTCCACGATGTTGGAGCCGGGGTCGAAGTCGTAGCCCCACACGTGCGACAGGATCTGCTCGCGCGACAGCACCTGGTCGGGGTGGCGCAGGAAGAGTTCGAGCAGGACGAACTCGCGCGCCGTCAGGTCCACGGTGCGGTCCTGTGCCCGGGCCCGCCGGGTGCGCAGGTCCAGCGTGAGGTCGCCGCTGCGCAGCACGGTCACCTCCGGTACCCGGGCCGCGGTGCGCAGCCGGAGCCGCACCCGGGCCAGCAGTTCCTCGAAGCGGAACGGCTTGGTCATCCAGTCGTCCGCGCCGCCTTCCAGGCCGGCCACGGTGTCCCGTACGGAGTCCCGCGCGGTCAGCACGATCACCGGGGACGTCACCTGGGCCTCGCGGACCTCGCGCAGCACCGAGAAGCCGTCCAGGTCGGGCAGCCCGATGTCCAGGACGATCAGGTCGAAGCCGCCCGTGCACGCGTAGTCGACGGCCGTGCGCCCGTCGCCCGCGACCGTCGTGGTGAAGCCGTTGGCCCGCAGGCCCTTCTCCACGAAGGCGGCGATCCGCTCCTCGTCCTCGACGATGAGAATCCTGCTCACAGTCCGACAGCCTCCACATCCGGTTCCGCGACGGGCGAGCAGGGCAGCAGCAGGGCGAAGGTCGCCCCGCCGCCGGGGGTGGCGCGCAGCTCGACGCGCCCCCGGTGGCCTTCCGCGATGGCCTTGACGATCGACAGCCCGAGTCCCGCGCCGCTGCCGCGCGAGCCCCGCCGGGCGGCGCCCCTGCGGAACCGCTGGAAGATGACCTCGGCGTCCTGGGGCCGCACACCGGAGCCGCTGTCCGCCACGTACAGCTCCACCTCGCCCGCGTCCGTGAGCCGCGAGCCGATGCGGACCGTCGCGCCGGGAGCCGTGTGCTGGACGGCGTTCTGCGCGAGCTGCACCATCGCCTGGGTGACGCGCTGGGGGTCGAGCGTCGCCCAGCCGTCGGCACCGCCGTCCAGCTGCCAGTCGCGGCGCCCGAGCGCCCGTACCTTCACATAGACGTCCGCGGTCAGCTCGGCGAGTTGCACCGGTTCGGGCGTGGTGAAGTCGGAGCGTTCGGCCTTGGCGAGGAGCAGGAGGTCCTCGACGATCCGGCTCATCCGGTCGAGCTCGTCGGTGACCAGCCGAACCGTCTCCTCGCGCTCGGCCGGGTCGTCGCCCATCAGCTCCAGATGGCCGCGCACGATGGTGATCGGCGTGCGCAGCTCGTGCCCGGCGTCGTCGATGAACTGCCGCTGGGTCCCGAAGGCGCGCTCCAGCCGGTCCAGCATCGCGTTGAAGGTCTCGGCGAGCGCGGAGATGTCGTCCCGCCCGTGGACGGGGATGCGCCGGGTGAGGTCCTGCTCGGTGAGCTGCGCCGCGGTGGCGCGCACGAGCCGTACGGGCGCGAGTATCCGCCCCGCGACGACCCAGGCGATGCCGGTGGTCATCAGCAGGGCCACACCCGAGATGGCGAGCAGGACCCGGAAGACGCCGTTCACCACGGCCCGTTCGCCGTCGGCGTGGAAGGCGACCACGAAGGTCCCCTGTGCCGCGCCCCCGTCGCTGCCCACGTCGACCTTCGCCCAGCGGATCTCGCCCTCGGGCCTCTCCAGGGTCCCCGTGCTCCGCGAGGACCCGGTGATGGCCCTCAGCGAGCCGCGGTCCTTGTGGAGGGGCAGGCCGGTGGCGATCTCGCGGTTCTGCCGGAGCGTCGAGGAGGAGGCCCCCTCCCCGACGACGGCGAGCAGCTCCTCACCGGTATCGGCGTACTGCCGCTGGAGATGGACCTCCAGGAGCCGCTGCGGCCCGGCGAAGGGGGTGCCGGTGTCGGGGTCCCTGCCGTGCTCGACGAAGTTCGCGAACTCCTGGGTCTCCTGGGCGAGCAGCGTGCTGATCCGGTGGTCCAGGTCGCCCAGCAGGATGGAGCGGGTGGTGGTGGCGACGGCGGCGAGCGCCACGGTCATCACCACCAGGAGCCAGAGCAGGATGCGGACCCGTGCGGATATCCGGTGCCGGGCCGGGGGCTGCTCACCCGTCGTCGTTGCCGTCGTCACCGCCGCCGCGGGTCCCGGGGGTGCTGGAGGTGCTGTCGTCATCGGAGTCGTCCGCGTCATCGTCGTCGTTGGTGTCGGTGGCGGGCGGCTGCGGGACGACGACGTCGCCCGGCGGGGCCGTCGGGTCCGTACTGCCCGGACGCGGGCTGACGGTGGCGCCGGGACCCGGGCTGGCGGTGGTGCCGGGACCCGGGCTGGTCGTCGTACCGGGATCGGGGCTGCCGGAGGCGGGGCCGCTGTCCAGGTCCACCCGGCCGGGCACTTCCGGCCGTGCGGGGCTGTCGGCCAGCGCGTAGCTGGTCGCGGCTATGCCCAGCGGGATCGCGACAACGGCTGCCAGGGTGGCGATACGGTGCGAGAAGGCCATACACGGAGCCTGCCGCCCGTATCCGCGCGCCGGCATGAAGCCAAGATGAGGAAACCTTCATCTGGCCCCTCGCCGGTGGTTATGCCTCATGCCCTCAACGTAGCCGCCCGGTCCCGGCCCGGATGCGGCACACTGGACGTTTGGCCGTCCGCGGCCGTCCCCGGCGGCGTTTCCCAGCAGCAGGGCAGAAGCAGAGCAGAAAGGGCCGACGCGCGTGACCGGACCCCTCATCGTCCAGAGCGACAAGACGCTTCTCCTCGAAGTCGACCACGACCAGGCCGAGGCCTGCCGTCGTGCCATCGCACCCTTCGCCGAGCTGGAGCGTGCGCCCGAGCACATCCACACCTACCGGCTGACCCCGCTCGGCCTGTGGAACGCCCGCGCCGCGGGGCACGACGCCGAACAGGTCGTCGACGCCCTCGTGGAGTACTCGCGCTACCCCGTGCCGCACGCGCTCCTCGTCGACATCGCCGAGACGATGGCGCGGTACGGCCGCCTCACCCTGTCCAAGCACCCGGTGCACGGGCTGGTGCTGACCTCCAACGACCGGCCGGTGCTGGAGGAGATCCTCCGCTCGAAGAAGGTCCAGCCGCTGGTCGGGACCCGTATCGACCCGGACACCGTGGCCGTGCACCCCTCCGAGCGCGGGCAGATCAAGCAGACGCTGCTGAAGCTGGGCTGGCCGGCCGAGGACCTCGCCGGTTACGTCGACGGCGAGGCACACCCGATCGAGCTCGACCAGGACGGCTGGGCGCTCCGCCCGTACCAGCGGCAGGCCGTCGACGGCTTCTGGCACGGCGGCTCGGGTGTCGTCGTGCTCCCCTGCGGCGCGGGCAAGACGCTGGTCGGCGCCGGTGCCATGGCCGAGGCCAAGGCGACCACGCTGATCCTGGTGACCAACACCGTGTCGGCGCGGCAGTGGAAGCACGAACTGGTGAAGCGGACCTCGCTGACCGAGGAGGAGATCGGCGAGTACAGCGGTACGCGCAAGGAGATCCGCCCGGTCACGATCGCCACGTACCAGGTGCTGACCACCCGCCGTAAGGGCATCTACCCGCACCTGGAGCTGTTCGACTCCCGGGACTGGGGGCTCGTGATCTACGACGAGGTGCATCTGCTGCCCGCGCCCGTCTTCAAGTTCACCGCCGACCTCCAGGCACGCAGGCGTCTCGGGCTGACCGCGACGCTGGTGCGCGAGGACGGCCGCGAGTCGGACGTCTTCTCCCTCATCGGGCCCAAGCGCTTCGACGCCCCGTGGAAGGAGATCGAGGCGCAGGGTTACATCGCGCCCGCCGACTGTGTCGAGGTCCGGGTGAACCTCACGGACTCGGAGCGCCTGGCGTACGCGACGGCCGAGGCCGAGGAGAAGTACCGGTTCTGCGCGACGACCGCGACGAAGCGGAAGGTCACCGAGGCGCTCGTGCGCAAGCACCAGGGTGAGCAGACCCTCGTCATCGGGCAGTACATCGACCAGCTCGACGAGCTCGGCGAGCATCTGGACGCCCCGGTGATCAAGGGCGAGACGAGCAACGCGCAGCGCGAGAAGCTGTTCGACGCGTTCCGCCAGGGCGAGATCAGCGTGCTGGTGGTGTCGAAGGTCGCGAACTTCTCGATCGACCTGCCGGAGGCCACGGTCGCCATCCAGGTGTCCGGGACGTTCGGTTCGCGCCAGGAGGAGGCACAGCGGCTCGGCCGGGTACTGCGGCCGAAGGCGGACGGGCACGAGGCCCGGTTCTACTCGGTGGTCGCCCGCGACACGATCGACCAGGACTTCGCGGCGCACCGCCAGCGGTTCCTGGCCGAGCAGGGGTACGCGTACCGGATCGTCGACGCGGACGAGCTGCTCACGGAGAGCTGACGGGGCCGGTCGGGTACGGGGCCCGGTCGGGTACGGCGGCCGGTCGTGCAGGCGCTGGGCGCGTGCAGGCGCGCCGAGCGGGTACGGCGGCCGGTCGGGGCGGGCTCAGCGGTGGCGGCGGACGATGCCCGCCTCCTCCGCGTACTCGCCGAGTACGGCCACGCCGAACGCGGCGCGCGCGTAGACGGAGACGGCGCGCACCGCGTCCCCGACGCGGTGGCCGCGCGGGCGGCCGGTGGCCGCGGTCGCGCCGTGCGCGGGCCCGGTCCTTCGCGGGTTCACATAAAGGGTGCTCATGCATTCCATGGTGCTCCGCCCGGCCGCGCCCCGGCATCGGCCGGGCGGCCGAAGAAGGCGCGGACCGGGGTCGCCCGCAGGACGGACCCGTCCCCTACGGGACGGACGCCGCCCGCGGGCCACGGGACGGACACCGGCTGCGGCCGTACCCCTGGTGGTCAGACAGTGACGACGATCTTGCCGACCTGCTGTCCCCGCTCCAGGTACCGGTGCGCCTCGACGATCTCGTCGAGGCCGAACACCCGGTCCACGGTGGGCCGCAGCGCCCCGTTGCGCAGGCCGGCGTCCAGGAAGGCAGCGATGCGGCGCACCACGACGGGGTCGAGGGTGTGCTCGAAACTGGCGTAGCCGAGGATCGTGAGGGGCCAGGTCATCGGGAACGTCGCGGGCCGGGGGTCCAGCCAGCCCGCGGTGACCAGGGTGCCGCCGGGCCTGGCCGCCTTCGCCAGATCCGCCAGACCGGGGCCCATGACGGAGTCGAGGATGATGTCGGCCCCGGCCCCGCCGCTGTGCCGGCGGGCGGCTTCCGCCACGTCCTCGTCGTCGGTGACGATGACGGCGGCGGCGCCCGCGGCGAGCAGTCCCTCCTTCTTCGCGGCATGACGGGTGACCGCCAGGGGAACGGCACCGATCTGGCGGGCGACCTGGATGGCGGCCAGGCCCACGGAACTGGAGGCGGCGGTGATCAGGACGTGGTCGCCGGGGCGCGTCCCGCCCTTCTCCACGAGCGCGCCGTACGCCGTGGAGTACGCCACCCACAGGGCCGCCGCGCCGGTCGCGTCCAGCCCGTCGGGCCGCGCGACGACGGTGGTGGCGGGCACGGTGGTGTATTCGGCGTAGGTGCCGTTGAGGTCCATCGCGGGGACGGCGGTGACGAGGACCGCGTCGCCGGCTGCGAGCCCCTCGACACCGGGGCCCACCGCGTCGACGACACCGGTTCCCTCGCAGCCCAGCCGGGCGCGCGGCAGACGGACCGGCCCGGGGTAGGACCCGGCGCGCATCATCTGGTCGAGCCGGTTGACGCCGATGGCCTCGATCCTGATCCGCACCTCGCCCTCGGCGGGCTCGACGACCGGTTCTTCGGCGATGCGCAGGACGTCCGGTGCTCCGGTCCTGTCGAACACGACGACGCGTGGCATGGGTGACCCGTCTTTCTCTCGGAGGGCTGGGCGCGGTGCGGCGGCAGGGCGCCCGGCCCTCCCGCGCGGGAGGGCGGCGGGGCGCTCGCCGGGCCGGGAACACGCGGGTGCTGCCCGCATCCGCCACCGTCGCCTTCGCGGTCGCCGTCGCACACAGACGAAATTACTGATCCGACAGGTACCTCCTGGTACCTTCCCCTCCCATGAGCCACTCGGCCGGAGACGTCTTCCTCGCCGACTGCCCCGCCCGGCTGGCGATCGAGATCATCGCCGACAAGTGGGCCGTCGTCGTGATCTTCGCGCTCAGCCGGCGGCCGTGCCGGCACGGCGAACTGGTCGGCCTGATCGGCGGTGTCTCGCGCAAGGTCCTCACCCAGACGCTGCGCAGGCTCCAGGGCTACGGCCTCGTCGAACGCCACGCGTACGCCGAGGCGCCGCCCCGGGTCGAGTACAGCCTCACCGAGCTCGGCCGGACGCTCGTGGTGCCCATCGCCGCGCTGACGGAGTGGGCGGCCCTGCACGGCGAAGCCGTCGTCGACTTCCAGGAGTCGGAGCAGGACGGGTCCGCCGGGTAGGCGACGGCGGTCGCACGACGCAGGGACGTCCGGGCAAGCGTCCCTCCACGCCCGACGCGGGGACGTCCGGGCAAGCGCCCCTCCACGGTCCCCCGACGCGGGAACGTCCGGACAGGCGCCCCCGTCCGCCGAAACCCTTCGTCCGCCGAAGTTCTCCATCCGCCGGACCCCTCCGTGCCGCTGATCTATTCGTTCGCCCCCGGAAGCCGCGATCGCTACAATCGCCCGTCTGCCCGCCTCCCGAACCGGGGTACCGGCTCGCCCTTCCGAGCGGCCGGCAGCCGGGGGAGTGCCGCCGACCGGACGGAAACCGGCCGACAACAGCCGCACGCGCCACTCGCGTGCGCATCTGTGTGTGAACGTCCCCGAGCGGACGGGGCGGTGAGCCCTGTCCGCCGTCCTGCGTCGACAAAGCCGGAGGCAAACACCGTGCCCGCGCACGAAGAGTCAAGCAATCCACTGGCCAGGGAGCGGGCGCACCTCGCCGCGTCCCGTGCCGCGCTGCGCGCCATGCGCGAGGACGTGCAGGCGCTCGACATCCGCGACGTCACCGCGAACTGGGTCAACGCCGCAGTCCTCCAGGCGCAGATCGACGACCGCATCAAGGCGCTCGCCGACCTCTCCCACACCCCGCTGTTCTTCGGGCGTCTCGACTATCTGCACGTGGTCGGGGCCGAGAAGGCGGAGGGCGCCGAGGGCGAGCAGTTCTACATCGGGCGCCGCCATGTCCACGACGCGCAGGGCGACCCGATGGTCATCGACTGGCGCGCGCCGGTCTCCCAGCCCTTCTACCAGGCCTCCAGGAACAACCCGCTGGACGTCGACCGGCGCCGCCGCTTCGGCTACACCGGCGGGGAGCTGACCGCGTACGAGGACGAGCACCTCACCGACCCTGCCGAGAAGGAGCAGACCAGCAGGCTGCTCCAGGCCGAGATCGAGCGGCCCCGTGTGGGTCCGATGCGCGACATCGTGGCGACGATCCAGCCCGAGCAGGACGAGATCGTCCGCAGCGGGCTCGGCGGGACGGTCTGTGTCCAGGGAGGCCCCGGCACCGGGAAGACGGCCGTGGGCCTGCACCGTGTGGCGTACCTCCTGTACGCGCACCGCGAGCGGCTGGCCCGCACCGGCACCCTGGTGATCGGCCCGAACCGCTCGTTCCTCCACTACATCGAGCAGGTGCTGCCCGCGCTGGGCGAGCTGGAGGTCAAGCAGGCCACCGTGGAGGACCTGGTGACCGCCCGCGTCGAGGTGCGCGGCACGGACGAGTCGCCCGCCGCGGTGATCAAGGGCGACGCCCGCATGGCGGAGGTCCTGCGGCGGGCGATCCGCTCGCACGTCACACCCCCCACGGAACCGGTCGTGGTGGTGCGCGGCTCGCGCCGCTGGCGGGTCCCGGCGTACGAGGTCGAGGAGATGGTCCAGGAGCTGCTGGCCCGCGACATGCGCTACGGCGCAGCCCACGAGGCGCTGCCGCAGCGCATCGCGCACGCCGTCCTCGTACGGATGGAGGAGGCGGGCGAGGCCCCGGACGACCGGGTGCAGAACTCGGTGGCGCGCAACCCCGCCGTGAAGGCGGCCGTGAAGGCGATCTGGCCGGCGGTGGACCCGGCGAAGCTGGTGCTGCGCCTCCTGACGGACGCCGGTTTCCTGGCGGAGCACGCGGAGGGAATCCTCGGCGAGGACGAGCAGAAGCACGTCCTGATGGCCAAGCCGGCCCGCAGTGTGAAGTCCGCGAAGTGGACGGCGGCGGACGCGGTCCTGATCGACGAGGCCGCCGACCTGGTGGCCCGCACGCACTCGCTGGGCCATGTCGTCATCGACGAGGCCCAGGACCTCTCCCCCATGCAGTACCGCGCGGTCGGCCGCCGCTGCTCGACCGGTTCGGCGACGGTGCTCGGCGACCTGGCGCAGGGGACGACGCCGTGGTCGACGCAGAGCTGGGAGCAGGCGCTGTTCCACCTGGGCAAGGCGGACGCGGTGGTGGAGGAGCTGACGGCGGGCTTCCGTGTGCCGCGCGAGGTGATCGCGTACGCCTCCCGGCTGTTGCCCGCCATCTCCCCCGGCCTCGCGCCGGTGGAGTCGGTGCGTGAGACGCCCGGCTCCCTGTCGGTACGGGAGGTGACCGACGCGGCTGCCCTGGACGGCGCGGTGGTCGCGGCGTGCGAGGAGTCGCTGCTCCACGAGGGCTCGATCGGCCTGATCGCGGCCGACGCCCGTGTCCCCGCCCTGGCGGAGGCCCTCGCGGCGGCGGGCCACAGCGTGCTGGCCCCCGGCGAGGAGACGACGGCGGACTCCCGGCTGACGCTGGTCCCGGCCTCGCTGGCGAAGGGCCTGGAGTACGACTACGTGGTCCTGGACGAGCCGGCGGCCGTGGTCGACGGCGAGCCCGACGAGCGCACCGGCCTGCGCCGTCTGTACGTGGCGCTGACCCGTGCGGTCTCGGGCCTCGTGGTCCTGCACGCGGCCCCGCTGCCGGAGCGGCTCGGCTGACGGCGCCTGCCCGGAGTGCTTCGCGGCACGGTGCCGTGAAGCACTCCCCGCACCGAAGACGCACCGAAGACGCACCGAGGACGTACCGGCCGGCGGTCCACCGGGAGCCGGCCGGCCGGGACCAGCTCACCGGCCCCCCGGCTGACGCAACTGCGCCGCATTCAGGGGAAGTTGCAGTAGTCGCCGCATGAGGCGTTTACAGACCAACCGGTGCGCGCTACGTTTTTGGGAGCGCTCCCACACCCTTCGCACTCTCCTTCATCCCCCCAGAGGAGATCAACACATGGCCATGCGAACCCTCTTCCGGAGAACGTTTCCGATGCGCGCGCCTCGCGTACTGAGCCTCCTGGGAGCAGGCCTGCTGGGCCTCACCCTGGCCGGTCTGCCCTCCCCCGCATCCGCTCACGGCGTCGCCATGGAGCCGGGTTCACGCAGCTACCTGTGCTACAAGGACATGGTCGCGAGCGGGAACCAGACCCCGTCCAACCCTGCCTGCGCCGCCGCGGTCGCGGCGACCGGCACCACTCCGCTGTACAACTGGTTCGGCGTCCTGGACTCCAACGGCGGCGGGAGGACCAAGGGTTACATCCCGGACGGCGAGCTCTGCAGCGGCGGCCACAACGGCCCGTACAACTTCTCGTCGTACAACGCGGCCCGTAGCGACTGGCCGACGACCCACCTCACGGCGGGCACCACCACCCAGGTGAAGTACAGCAACTGGGCCGCGCACCCGGGCAGGTTCGACGTCTACATCACCAAGGACGGCTGGTCGCCCAGCCAGCCCCTGGCGTGGGACGACCTGACGCTCACCCAGACCGTGGCCAACCCGCCGCAGGCGGGCGGGGCGGGCTCGGACGGCGGTAACTACTACTGGAACCTCCAGCTCCCGCAGGGCAAGTCCGGCAAGCACATGATCTTCATCCACTGGATCCGCTCGGACAGCCAGGAGAACTTCTACTCCTGTTCCGACGTCGACTTCGACGGCGGCAGCGGCGAGGTCACCGGCATGAACGGGAGCCAGCTGTCGGCGGACGAGCTGGCGGAGGTCGCCGAGAAGACCGGCACCCAGGCCGCACCGGCCCACGCGGAGCACGCCGGGCACGCGGCCGAGGCAGGGAAGGCCGGCCTCGTGGCCTCCGCCCAGGAATCCTCGGCCGGTTATCTGCCCGCGGCGACGGCGGTCTCACTGACCGGCGCCGCCCTGATGTTCGCAGCGGGGGCAGTGGCCCAGAGCCGGCGCAGGCGCCGCGAGGCCGCGCAGGACCACTGACCGCCCGGACCGCTCACGGCCCCGGACCGGACGTCACCGGCCCGGGGCCGCACCGCCGGCCGTGGACTCCCCCTCCGCGTCGAGGTGCGGAAGGATGCGGTCCAGCCACCGCGGCGTCCACCAGGCGGCGCGGCCGAGCAGGGTCATCACGGCGGGCACGAGGAGCAGGCGTACGACGGTGGCGTCGATGAGGACGCTGGCGGCGAGGCCGAGGCCGAGCATCTTGACCACGATGTTGTCGCTGATGAGGAAGGCCGCGAAGACGCTGACCATGATCAGTGCGGCGCAGGTGATGACCCGCGCGGTGATCTCCAGGGCGTGCGCGACGCTCGCCCTGGGATCGCCGGTGGACAGCCATGCCTCGTGGATGCGGGAGAGCAGGAAGATCTCGTAGTCCATGCTGAGGCCGAAGACGATGGCGAACATCATCATCGGCACATAGCTCTCGATCGGCACGTCGCCCGACACCCCGAGCGCGGGTCCGCCCCAGCCCCACTGGAAGACGGCGACCACGACCCCGTACGAGGCCGCGATCGACAGCACGTTGAGCAGGGCCGCCTTGACCGCGACGAGCAGCCCGCGGAACACGGCCAGGATCACGAGGAAGGCGAGGGCGACCACCACGGCGATGATCAGGGGCAGTCTGCTGGAGACGATGTCGAGGAAGTCGACCTGGGCAGCGGTGGTGCCGGTCACATAGCCGCTCGCGGCGGTGCCGGACACCGCGTCGGGCAGGACGTCGTCCTTGAGGTGGTTGACCAGGCTCGTGGTCCGCTCGTCCTGCGGTGCGGCGACGGAGTAGGCGGTGGCCGTGAGGACGTCCCCGTCGGACGTGGCGGTGAGCGGGGTGATGACGGACGCGTCCGGCACCTTGGCCAGGGACTGCTGGGCCTGGCTCTCCAGCGCGCTCCGGTCGCTCTGCGGCACCTCGCTCTGGTCGATCACGAGCGTCAGCGGACCGTTCGAACCGGGGCCGAATGCCGAGGACATGAGGTCGTAGGCCCGCCGGTCGGTGAAAGACTTGGGGTCGGCGCCGTCGCCGATGTGCCCGAGCTGGATGAAGAAGACGGGGAAGGCCAGGACGGCCAGGACGACGACCCCGGAGGCCAGGAACCACCACGGTCTGCGCTCGACGCGCTGGGCGTAGCGGTGCCAGGTGCCGGTCTGCTGCTCCCCCGGCCCGGCGTCCGCGTCGCCCTCGATCTCGGCGATCGGCCTGCGGACGTGGATCCGGTCGATGTGGCGGCCGATCAGTCCGAGCATGGCGGGCACCAGGGTGAGCGCCCCGAGCACCGCCGTGACGACGGTGACGGCTGCGGCCACGCCCAGCTTGCCGATGAAGCCGATCCCGGAGACCCAGAGTCCGCAGAGAGCGATGATCACCGTGCAGCCGGAGAGCAGCACGGCCCGGCCGCTGGTGCTCGTGGCCGACCCGGCGGCCTCGACGGGGTCCTTGCCGTCCATGAGGTTCTGGCGGTGCCGGGTGACGAGGAAGAGGGCGTAGTCGATGCCGACGCCGAGCCCGATCATGGTGGCCAGCGTCGGCGAGACGGTGGCGAAGGTGGTCGCGGCGGCCAGCAGCCCCAGGAGGGCGAGCCCGCAGACGACGCAGATGAGGGCCGTCACCAGCGGCAGCAGCGCGGCGACGAGACTGCCGAAGCCGATCAGCAGCACCAGGACGGCCACCCCGAAGCCGATGGCCTCGCTGGTGCGGTCGTTCGCGCCGGGCCGGGCCAGCTCGCCGAGCGAGCCGCCGTACTCGACGTCGGCGCCCGCCTTGCGCAGCGGCTCGACGGCCGAGTCCACCCCGTCGAGGTAGCCGTCCCCGAGTGTGGAGGGCTGCTCGCTGAACCGGATGGTGATGTACGCGGTCTTCCCGTCGGTGGAGAGCGGCCCGACGTCCGAGCTGCCGGAGCCGCTCTGCGCCGTCAGCGGGTTCTGGACGGACAGCACGTCCGGCAGCTTCTGGAGGCTGCCGACGACCGTCGACATCTGGCTGCTCAGTCCGGTGAGTGAGGCGTCCGCGTCGTGCACCACGATCTGGCTGCTGTAGCCGCCGGCCGATGGAGCGTGCTTCTCCAGGACGTCGAGGCCCTCCTGCGACTGGGTCCCGGAGATCGAGAAGTCGTCGGAGTAGTCGCCGCCGTAGGCGTGGTGCAGGACCTGGAGTGCGGCGAGCGCTGCCAGCCAGAGCACGATGACGATCACGAAGTGGCGCGCGCACCACGCCCCGGTCGCGTGCAGCACCCCCGCCCGGCGCGCGGGAGTGCCGGCGCCGTGGGCGGTCTGCTGGTGCGACATGTGAACTCCGGGGCGGGGCCGGGCAACTGGAACACTCAGCAGCATTCAAGGCCCGTCCCGCCCCGCAGGCACGCCGGGATGGGAGAACGGGTGACCCCGCCACCACACGAACGGCGCCCCGCACCAGGGCCCCGTCGACCGTCCCGTCAGCCGTCGAGCGCCGTGCGCCACTCGCGTACGGCAGCCTCGGCCCCGCGAGCTGCGCCCCGCGCCAGGGCCCCGTCGACCGTCCCGTCAGCCGTCGAGCGCCGTGCGCCACTCCCGTACGGCAGCCACGTCCACCGGCCCGTCCCAGCCGCCCGGCCGGGCCGCGCCTCCGATGTGGAAGGCCTCGATGCCCGCGGCGCGCAGGCGCGGCAGGTGCTCCAGGCGCAGGCCGCCGCCGACCATGATCTGCGGCTCGTAGCCGGGCAGGTCCGCGTGCTCCGCTTCGGCCAGCAGGGTGTCGATGCCCGCGTCCACGCCCCTGGGCGAGCCCGCCGTGAGGTACGTGTCCAGCCCCGGCAGGTCCGCGAGGTGCTTGCGCAGGACGTCGCGGTCGGCCGCGCGGTCGATGGCGCGGTGGAAGGTCCAGCGGCAGCCGTTCAGCTCGGCGACGAGCCGTTCGACGGCGACGAGGTCGGCGTGGCCGTCCTCGTCGAGGAAGCCGAGGACGAATTCCTCGGCGCCCGCCGCGCGCATCTCGCGGGCCTTCTCCACCAGGACGACGATGTCACCGGCGGCGAAGCCGTCCGTGACCCTGAGCATGACCCGCAGTGGGATGTCGACGGCGGCCCTGATCGCCGTGAAGGTCTCCACCGAAGGGGTCAGGCCGTCGGCCGCCATGTCGGTGACCAGTTCGAGGCGGTCCGCACCTCCCGTCTGCGCCGCGACCGCGTCCTCCGCGTCGAGAGCGATCACCTCCAGGACTGCACGGTTGCTCATGGTGTTCCATTCCCTCGGAGCGGCTGCGGACTACAGGTCTAGTCCAATAACCAGACTACGGGCCCGTCCCCCGCCGCGCAGCTCCCCGGATGAACACGTACGTGAACATGCGCGAGGCCGCAGCGGCGTCCGTGGGGCGGACGCGCGCCGCGGCCTCAGGGCCCACGGTGCGGGGAGGTCAGGGCTGGACGGGCATCGACCAGCAGTTGGAGGTGGCCTTCCGCCCGGAGAGACGGTCGGTCAGCCAGGAGATGGCGCTGCCCTGGTCGGTGAGGAGCGGGGCGAGGTGGTTGGTGAGGATCTTGTCGCCGAGGTTGGGGAGCAGGACCGCCTCGTACGTCACGTTCGCGCCCTTGCGGCACCAGTCCACCGCGAGCTGCCTGGCCTGCGCGTGCCCGACGATGTCGTCCTGCACACCGGTCACCACCCGCACCGGGGCCGCCGGCTTCAGGGTGCCGATGCGCTGCTGGGCGAGGATCTCCTGGAGCTTCGGCTCGGCCGCGATGATGTCGGCGATCGGCTTGCCGCTCGCCGTCCACTTCTTGCTGCTGGTGAAGCCGTGGCCGAGGATCGCGTCGCCCACGCACATGGTCGAGGTGTCCTTCAGCGCGGCCTTGCCGACGTCGTTGGTGTTCGCGTCGACGATCACCTTCAGTGACGGGTCGGTCTGGGCGAATCCGTTGATCGACCAGCCCAGCGCTCCGGCCAGGGCGCTGCCGTCTATGCCCTTCATGACCTCGGTGAGGTCGGCGGGCGGCGCCCCTGCGTAGGCGCCCGCCAGATTGACGTCAGGCGCGTAGGAGGGCTGGAGTTCCGCGGCCGACGCGGCGGCCCCGCCGCCCTGGCTGTAGCCGTAGAGGCCGACCCTGGAGGAGGAGGTGAGCGAGCTGCCCGCGACGGAGCGCGCGGCCCGGGCCGCGTCCAGGAGGGCGTGGCCCTCGTCGAGACGGTTGACGTAGGTGTGGAGCCGGTCGGTGGCGCCGAGGCCCACGTAGTCGGTGACGACGACGGCGGCACCGGCGGCGAGGAAGCGGTAGGCCGCGATGTTGTCGTAGCCGATGGAGACCGTGCCCTCGCCGATGGTCAGCGGGTTCTGGAGCGAGAGCGAGGGGGCGCACTGGTCGCCCTGGCCCATGGTCCCCGAGGCCAGCGCCACGAGCGGGCGGGGGCCGTCGCCCTTCCAGGCGGCGGAGGGCTCGATGTAGGCGCCGGTGACGGCGACGGGCGCGCCGTTCGCATCGGTGGACTTGTACATCAACCGCGTTGCGGTGCCGGGCAGTTGGCGACCATCCAGCCCGGGGAGACTCACGCCGAGGGGCAGCGGCTCCGTGCGGACGAGGGACCCGTCGGCGGAGGGCAGCTGCGCCGGCGGATTGTAGAAGGCGGGGATGGTCACACCCCGGGAGACCACCGACTCCGGCCCGGCGGCACCGGAGGCCGACGCGGGCACGGTCGCCGCGCCCAGGCAGGCCGCGGCGGCCACCGAGGCAGCCAGCAGGCGTCCCGTGCGGCGTCCCGGCCGACGGGTTCCATGGAGGTGGGGGGCGTTCACGGTCGAGCTCGAACGGGTGGTCTTGCGCGGACTCACGGCTCACTCCTCGCTCTGCTCCGATGGCTGTCAGCGCAAGCTAGCACCGTGGGGTTACCCGAAGTAACTCGTCGGTAAGTTACGCTTCGGTAACGTGAGGTCGCGCCTCCCCGGCAGCGACGGCGGCCCGGCCATCGGCCCCGTCCTGGCCCCCCGTCACGGGCGTACGAACCTCACCGGCGTCCCCGGCACCGCCTGCGCCGCGCCCGCCAGCGCGGCTTCCGCGACCACGCCCACGACCGGGTAACCACCCGTCGTCGGATGGTCGTTGAGGAACACCACGGGCAGCCCGTCCGGCGGGACCTGAACGGCCCCCAGGACCATTCCCTCGCTGGGCAGTTCGCCCTCCACCGCGCGCTCCAGAGCGGGGCCGCCCTCCGTGCGCAGCCCGACGCGGTTGCTGCGCTCCGAGACCCGGTACACGGCGGTCGTCAGCGTGCGCAGGGCCGCGTCGGTGAACCAGCCCTCGCGCGGCCCCGGATGCAGCGGCAGCACCAGCTCGGCAGGTACCCCGGGCCAGGGCACGGCGTCGCCGTGCGGGGAGAGGGGCGGGAGCGCGCGGCCCAGCGGCAGCACGTCACCCTCGCGCAGGACCGGAGGGCCGAGCCCCGAGAGCAGGTCGGCGGACCTGCTGCCGAGCACCGGCTCGGGCACCAGGCCGCCCGCGAACGCCAGATAGCCGCGCAGGCCCTGTACCGCCGGTCCCGCCTCCAGGACCGCTCCGGGCGGCACCCGCACGGGCGCGCCCCACGCGACCGGGCGGCCGTCCACGGTGACCCGGCAGCCCGCCCCGCCGACCACGGCGAGCACCGGCCGGGCGCCGGTCACCCGGACCGCGCACCCCGTGACGGTGGTCTCCAGGACCGCCGCGTCCGGCGCGTTGCCGACGAGCCGGTTGGCCAGCCGCAGGGCGGGCCCGTCCAGCGCGCCGGCGCGGGGCACGCCGAGGTGCGCCCAGCCGGTGCGGCCCGCGTCCTGCACGGTGGTCAGCGCGCCCGCCCTGACCACTTCCAGCGCCGGACCCGCGCCCCCGGCCCCTTCGAGCTCCGGACCCGCGCCCCCGGACCCTCCGAGCGCCGGGCTCATCCCTCCGCCCCCACGGCCACGAAGCGCACCCGGGCCCCGGGGCCGAGCAGCGCCGCCGGTTCCCGCCCCGGGTCCCAGAGGGCGTCCGGCGCGGGCATCCGGCCGATGAGCTGCCAGCCGCCGGGCGAGGCACGCGGATAGACCCCGGTGTAGGGCCCGGCGAGGGCGAGCGCCCCGGCCGGCACCCGGGTCCTGGGCGTGGCCCTGCGCGGCACGCGCAAGTGCCCCGGCAGGCCGGTCAGATAGCCGAAGCCGGGCGCGAACCCGCAGAAGGCCACCCGGAATTCCGTACGCGCGTGGATGCGCGGCACCTCGTCGACGGCGACGCCCCACGCGTCGGCGACATCGGCGAGGTCCGGGCCGTCGTAGACCACGGGTATCTCGACGGCCTCCCCCGCGCTCCGGCTCAGCGGCGGCACGGTCCAGGAGGCCATCCGCGCCGCGAGCGCCCGGTCCTCGACGCCGTCCAGGAGCACCGTCCGGGCGCCGGGGACGATCTCGCGTACGGCGGGGAGCTCACCGGCGGCGCGGCGGCGCAGCAGCTCCGCGTGGAAGGCCTCCGCCTCCTCTCCCGAGCCGAGTTCCACGAGCAGGGCGCGGGGGCCGGCCTCCAGCACCCGGATGCCGCTCACGCGAACGCCCGTATGCGCACGCCGGCTTCCTCCAGCGCGGCCCGCACCCGCCGGGCGAGCGCCGCGGCCCCCGGGGTGTCGCCGTGGACGCACAGCGAGCGCGCCGCGACGGCGATCCGGCCGCCGTCCGCGCCGGTCACGGCGCCGTCGACGGCCATGCCGACGCTGCGGCGCACGACCTCGTCCGGGTCGTGCACCACCGCGCCCGGCTCGCCGCGCGGGACGAGCGTGCCCTGCGGGGTGTACGCGCGATCGGCGAAGGCCTCCTCCACGGCGGTCAGCCCCGCGGCCTCCGCGTGGGCGAGGAGCCGCGAACCGGGCAGCCCGAGGACGGCCGGGCCGCCGCCCGCGAGCCGCACGCCCGCGACGACGGCGGCGGCCTGCTCCTCGTCCCGGACGACGCGGTTGTAGAGGGCGCCGTGCGGTTTCACGTACGACACGGTGGAGCCGGCGGCCTCGGCGAAGACCCTCAGGGCGCCGATCTGGTAGGCGATCTCGGCGGTCAGCTCGGCGGCCGGTACGTCCATGGAGCGCCGCCCGAACCCGGCGAGGTCGCGGTAGGAGACCTGCGCCCCGATGCGCACCCCGCGCTCCGCCGCCGTCTCGCAGACCCTGCGCATCACGGAGGCGTCGCCCGCGTGGAAGCCGCAGGCCACGTTGGCGCTGGTGACGCAGGTCAGCAGCGCCTCGTCCTCGGTGAGGGTCCAGCGTCCGAACCCTTCGCCCAGGTCCGCGTTGAGATCGATGAGATACGGGGATTCCGCCGGTTCCGTCACGGCCGAACGCTAACGAGCGGCCGGCCCGCCGGGCAAGGTCCCCCGGCTCTACAGTCGCTGCATGACCGACGCCACCGCGCTCCGCGTCCGCTGGCAGGACGCCCTCACCGCCGCCCGGGGCGGCGTACCGGGCCCCGACCCCCTGCCGTACGCCGACAACCTCCTGGAACGCTGGGCCGAGCCCCAGCGGCGCTATCACACGACCGCACATCTCACGCAGGTCCTGGACCGCGTCGACACCCTGGCCGGGCACGCCGCCGATCCGGACCTGGTGCGCCTCGCCGTCTGGTTCCACGACGCGGTCTACCGCCCGGACCGGTCCGAGAACGAGGAGCGCAGCGCCGCGCTCGCCGAGCGGGCCCTGCCCGAGGCCGGTGTCCCCGACACGGCGACGGCCGAGGTCGCCCGGCTGGTCAGACTCACGGTCACCCACGACCCGGCCGAGGGCGACACGAACGGCGAGGTGCTGTGCGACGCGGACCTCGCGATCCTGGCGTCATCCCCGAAGGAGTACGCGGCCTACGCGGCGCAGGTGCGCGAGGAGTACGGCTTCGTACCGGACGACGCCTTCCGCGAAGGGCGCTCGGCGGTGCTGCGGCAGCTGCTGGAGCTGCCCCGGCTGTTCCGTACGCCGCACGGCGTGGAGGAGTGGGAACCGAGGGCGCGGCAGAATCTGACCACCGAATTGGAGCTGCTCACCCGCTGAGACAACCGAATGCGAGCTGCTCACCCACTGAGACAGGGGAATGACAGGGACGAGGGCACTGTTGGCCACTGTCATGCCTGACTCCGCTTCCCGTCGTCCCCGCATGCCGATGGCCGTCTATATTCTCGGCCTCTCGGTCTTCGCTCTCGGTACCAGCGAGTTCATGCTGTCCGGGCTGCTGCCACCCATCGCGTCCGACATGGACGTGTCGATCCCCAAGGCCGGACTCCTCATATCCGCCTTCGCGATCGGCATGGTGGTCGGCGCCCCGCTGCTGGCCGTCGCCACCCTGCGGCTGCCACGCCGCACGACCCTGATCGCACTGATCTCGGTCTTCGGGCTCGGCCAGATCGCGGGCGCGCTGGCGCCGACGTACGAGGTGCTGTTCGTCTCCCGCGTGGTGAGTGCGCTGGCGTGCGCCGGTTTCTGGGCGGTCGGCGCCGCGGTGGCCATCGCGATGGTGCCGGTGAACGCGCGGGCCAGGGCGATGGCCGTGATGATCGGCGGGCTGTCGATCGCCAATGTGCTGGGGGTGCCGCTGGGCGCGTTCCTCGGGGAGAGCTTCGGGTGGCGCTCGGCGTTCTGGGCGGTGGGCGCGGCGTCCGCCGTGGCGCTGGTGGGTGTCGTCACCCGTATCCCGCGCATCCCGCTGCCGGACGAGCAGCCGCAGCTCAAGAAGGAAGTGGCGATCTACAGGGACCGCCAGGTGTGGCTGTCCATCGTGATCACCGCGCTCGCGGCGGGCGGGGTGTTCTGCGCGTTCAGCTATCTCGCGCCGCTGCTGACGGATGTGGCGGGGCTCGGCTCCGGCTGGGTGCCGTGGGTCCTCGGGCTGTTCGGCGTGGGCGCGCTGATCGGTACGACGATCGGCGGCCGGGTCGCGGACGCGCACCTCTTCGGTGTGCTGCTGAGTGGCATCAGCGCCTCGACGGTCTTCCTGGTGGCGCTGGCCCTCTTCGCGTCGAACCAGGTCGCCGTGATCGCCCTGGCGTTCCTGCTCGGGCTGTCGGCGTTCTACACGGCCCCGGCGCTCAACGCCCGGATGTTCAACGTGGCGGGCGCGGCGCCGACGCTGGCCGGGGCGACGACCACGGCCGCGTTCAACCTGGGCAACACCAGCGGCCCGTGGCTGGGCGGCACGGTGATCGACGCGGACTTCGGCTTCCGGGCCACGGCCTGGGCGGGCGCCGGGATGCTGGTCCTCGGCCTCGTGGCCGTGGTGGTCTCGCTGCGGCTGGGCGGCGGGGGCGTCCCGTCCCGGCTGGTCGCCACGGCGAAGTCCGCGACGACCGGCACGGGCGGGAAGGACCGCGAAGCGGTGACGTCGCCCCTCGACCCGGCGTGCACACCCGACAGGGCCTGAGCGGGGACGCCACCGGGCCGGGTCCACGCCCCCGGGGGCACCAGGACCGGGCTCATCCCCCAGGCACACCAGGACCGGGCTCATCCCCCAGGCACCCGCAGGCCCGGTCCACGCCCCCGGGCACACCGTGCCCGGGGGCACGGGATCACCAGGAAGCCCGGCTCACCGTCCGCTTCTCCGGAACGCCGCGAACGGCTGGGGCTCCGCACCGGGGGCGGTCGACGTGCCGAGAACGGTGAGTCCGCCGCGGTCACCGACCACGGCGTGCGCCGTGTTCTCCGTGTCCCCCGGGAGTCCCGCTCCCGCCGGCTGCGGCAGCCCCAGCGTCGTCCACCGGCCCCCGGCCGTACCGCTCGCGCTTCCCGGGAGGGCCGGCTCCCACTGCCAGGCGATCGCCTCGCGCCGCTCGCCCAGCGTCTGGCCGACGACGACGATCCCGTGCTCCGGGACCGGGGTCACGGCGAAGAGCCGCGCGGGGACGTCGGGGACCTCCGTCCTGCGCCACTTCCTCCCGTCGTGGCGCGCCACGAGCGCCCGGGTCGTCCCGTCGGCCGGGGACCAGTCCTCGCCCACCAGCCAGACCTGGCCCCCCGGTGCTACGGAAAGCCCCTGTGCGTATCCGGGCCGGTCCGTCACTCCGGGAGCGGTGACCTTGCTCCAGGACGTGCCGTCGTGGTGCATGAGGAGCGGCCTGCCGCTGTCGCCGTCGTATCCGGCGGCCCAGACGTCGTCGGCGGAGATGGCCTGCACCGCGTTCAGGTACCAGAGGTCGCCCGGCAGCTCGGGCAGCGGCATGTCACGCCACGCGGTGCCGTCGAAGTGCCTGGCGATCCCCGCCTGCCTCGACTCGGTGATCCAGACGCCCTTCTCCTCGTTCCACGTACGCCCCACCTCGATCTGCGCGGAGCCCACGGCCCAGGTGCCGTCGGACCCGGTGTCGACGTCCAGCAGCGAAGCGGCCTCGGCCTTCTCCGGCAGGTCCGCCGGGACGACGCTCCACCGGGTGCCGTCGTAGTGCTGGGTGTAGATCCGTCCGTCGAGGACCGAGGTGTCGTCCCCCACCATCCACACGTCGCCGGGGCCGTCGGCGTCGATCGCGTTGACCCGGCTGCTCACGGTGGAGGCGGCTTCCGTGGCCGCCTCGACGGGGGTCCACTCCCCGTCGGCGCTCGCGCGCTCCGCCACCACCGGGGTGAAGCGGGTCACCTTGCCCTCCAGGCGCAGGGTGAATCCGGCGGCCCAGGTGCGCCCCTGCCCCAGGTTCACGGCCCCGACGAGGTTGGCGTCGGTGAACGGCAGCGGCTGGGGCGACCAGGCGGGTGCGGTGCCGGCGCTCGCTCCCTGTGCCGTCGCGGGCAGCGGGGTGAGCAGGACGGCCGACAGGGCTGTCAGGGAGGCGGCTGAGCGGAGAAGCGAGCGACGGGTGAGCTCGGGCATGCGGTGGTTCCTTCCGGGTTCTGGGTCTCACCCGGTAAGTGCGGCGGGCCGCGCCGCAGGTTGCACCACCCCCACGACGCGGCGCCGCCGCTCACCGCAGGTTGCACCACCCGTTACGGCAGAACGCGGCCCGGGGCGGGCCGCCCCTTCGGCCGTCTCAGCCCCGCCTCGGTGATCCGGCGCACGATCTCCTTCGATCCGACCTCGCGCGCCCCGGCGCGCACCGCGTCCGCGTAACGCGCCTCGGGCACGTCGTAGTGGTCGCGCTCGAACGCGCGGGGCGGGCAGCCGATCGAGGCGGCGAAGGCGTGCAGCTCCTCGAACGACACGTCGCTGACCAGGTGGGACCACATGCGCCCGTGTCCGGGCCAGGTCGGCGGGTCGATGTAGACGGTCACCTGCCGAGCACCTCTGCCAGCGCGCCGACCGGCGCGACGGACACCGTGGCCTTGGTGCAGACCCAGTGCGGATCGGGGCCGAGCTCCGGCTCGACGTCCAGCGCGTGCGGCCCTCCCTCCGTGCAGACCGGGCAGAGCGGCCAGCGTCCGTAGCGCTCCAGCAGGGCGTCCTGGACGTCCTGCGCTATCAGCCCGGTGACGAAGGACACACCCTCGGGCCACTGCTCGACCCACCACCGCCGGTGGGTCACCGCGTCCTCCACCAGCGAGACGATCGCGGCCTCGGCGACGTCCCCCGCGACGAGGTCGGCCATCACCAGCGCGCGTGCGCTGTGCAGCGCCTGTTCCAGGCGGTTCAACTCCATGGCCCCATTGTCCCCTGCCGTCCGTACGGCCGGTCTTGATCCTTCAGAGGTAGGGACCAAAGGGGGGTTGACGTCTCCCATGGGTGAAAATATCTTTCAAATGTGACCAATGACGTGAAGGAAAGTTTCAGCGCGGACTCTCCGCCCGCCCCTGCCGCCCTGGCGGCCAAGGTGCGGACCCTCGCGCCCTCCATGACCCGCTCCATGCAGCGGGTCGCCGAAGCAGTCGCGGGCGACCCCGCCGGGTGCGCCGCCCTCACCGTCACCGGTCTCGCCGAGCTCACCGGCACCAGTGAGGCGACCGTGGTCCGCACCGCACGCCTCCTCGGCTATCCCGGCTACCGCGACCTGCGCCTCGCGCTCGCGGGGCTCGCGGCGCACCAGCAGTCCGGCAGAGCGCCCGCCGTCACGGCGGACATCGCGGTCGACGACCCGATCGCGGACGTCGTCGCCAAGCTGGCCTACGACGAGCAGCAGACCCTGGCCGACACCGCCGCCGGTCTCGACACCGTGCAGCTCGGCGCCGCCGTCGCCGCCGCCTCGACGGCCCGCCGCATCGACATCTACGGCGTGGGCGCGTCCTCGCTCGTCGGCCAGGACCTCGCGCAGAAGCTGCTCAGGATCGGCCTGATAGCCCACGCCCACATGGACCCGCACCTCGCCGTGACCAACGCCGTGCAGCTCCGCTCGGGCGATGTGGCCATCGCGATCACGCACTCCGGCTCCACGGGTGACGTCATCGAGCCGCTCCGCGTCGCCTTCGACCGCGGCGCGACGACGATCGCGATCACCGGCCGCCCCGACGGCCCGGTCTCGCAGTACGCCGACCACGTGCTGACCACCTCCACCGCCCGCGAGAGCGAGCTGCGGCCCGCCGCGATGTCGAGCCGCACCAGCCAGCTCCTCGTCGTGGACTGCCTCTTCATAGGCGTCGCCCAGCGGACGTACGAGACGGCGGCGCCCGCCCTCTCCGCTTCGTACGAGGCGCTCGCCCACCGCCACACCCCGCGCAGCCGCTGACCCGGCAGCACGGCACCCGCACCCCGCACCTGCACCCGCCCCCGCAGAGCCGTACGAGAACGAGAAAGCAGAGCCGCTGTCCATGTCCTCCACCACCGACGCAAACGCCGAAGCGAACGCCGAAGCAGCCACCCCGGGCGGCTACGGCGAACTGCGCGCCCAGCTCGAAACGCTCACCACCGAGGCGTTCCGCCCCGAGCTCGCCGAGATCGACCAGCTGCCGACGCACGAGATAGCCCGCATCATGAACGGCGAGGACACCACGGTGCCCGCCGCCGTCGCCGAGAAGCTGCCCCTGATCGCCGCCGCGATCGATGCCACCGCCGAGCGCATGGCGCGCGGCGGCCGGCTGATCTACGCGGGCGCGGGCACCGCGGGCCGCCTCGGTGTGCTCGACGCCAGCGAGTGCCCTCCCACCTTCAACACCGACCCGTCCGAGGTCATCGGCCTGATCGCCGGCGGCCCCTCCGCCATGGTCAAGGCCGTCGAGGGCGCGGAGGACAGCAAGGAGCTGGCCGCCGCCGATCTCGACGAGCTGGGACTCACCGCCGACGACACGGTGGTCGGAATCTCCGCCTCCGGCCGCACTCCGTACGCCATCGGCGCCGTCGAGCACGCCCGCGCGAGGGGCGCGCTCACCATCGGCCTCTCCTGCAACGCCGGCTCGGCGCTCGCCGATGCCGCCGAACACGGCCTGGAGATCGTGGTCGGCCCCGAGCTGCTCACCGGCTCCACCCGTCTCAAGGCGGGCACGGCGCAGAAGCTCGTCCTCAACATGATCTCGACGATCACGATGATCCGGCTCGGCAAGACGTACGGGAACCTCATGGTCGACGTCCGCGCGTCCAACGAGAAGCTGCGCGCCCGCTCCCGCCGGATCGTCTCCCTCGCCACCGGCGCCTCCGACCAGGAGATCGAGGTAGCGCTCGCCGCCACCGACGGCGAGGTGAAGGACGCCATCCTCACCATCCTCGGCGGGGTCGACGGACCCACCGCCGCCACGCTCCTGGCCGATTCCCACGGCCACCTCCGCGCCGCCCTCGCGGCCGTCCGTACCACCTGACGCACCAACTCCCCGCACAGCAAGGCACCACGCACCATGGCTACTGAAGACAAGAACCGCGCCACTGCCGCCGCGATCCTGCCGCTCGTCGGTGGCGCCGCGAACGTCAGCTCGATCGCCCACTGCATGACCCGGCTCCGGCTGGGCCTGCACGACCGCTCCCTCGTCGACGACGAGGCCCTGAAGGCGGTTCCCGCCGTCATGGGTGTGGTCGAGGACGACACGTACCAGATCGTCCTCGGCCCGGGCACGGTCGCCCGGGTCACCCCGGAGTTCGAGCAGCTCGTCGAGGAGGGCAAGGCGTCCGGGGCCCCCGCGCCCGTCCCCACCGCCGAGGAGCTCGCCGACAAGGGCGCCGCGCTCAAGGCGCAGCAGAAGGCGAAGAACTCCACGCCCTTCAAGCTGTTCCTGCGCAAGATCGCGAACATCTTCGTCCCGCTGATCCCCGCCCTGATCGGCTGCGGCATCATCGCCGGTCTCAACGGCCTCCTGGTGAACCTCGGCTGGCTGACCTCGGTGACCCCCGCCCTGGCCGCGATGGCCTCCGGCTTCATGGCCCTGATCGCGGTCTTCGTCGGCTACAACACCGCGAAGGAGTTCGGCGGCACGCCGATCCTGGGCGGCGCCGTCGCGGCGATCATCGTCTTCCCCGGCGTCGCGAACATCGACGCCTTCGGCCAGACGCTCTCCCCCGGGCAGGGCGGCGTCCTGGGCGCCCTCGGTGCGGCGGTCCTCGCGGTGTACGTCGAGAAGTGGTGCCGCCGCTGGGTGCCCGAGTCGCTGGACGTCCTCGTCACCCCGACGCTGACGGTCCTGATCTCCGGCCTCGTCACGATCTTCGGCCTGATGTACGTCGCCGGTGAGGTCTCCTCCGCCATCGGTACGTTCGCCGACTGGCTGCTCTCCACGGGCGGCGCGGGCGCGGGCTTCCTCCTCGGCGGCTTCTTCCTGCCGCTGGTGATGCTGGGCCTGCACCAGGCACTGATCCCGATCCACACGACGCTGATCGAGCAGCAGGGCTTCACGGTGCTGCTCCCGATCCTCGCGATGGCCGGTGCCGGCCAGGTCGGCGCCGCGGCGGCGGTCTACCTCCGCCTCCCGCGCAACGAGTCGATCCGCAGGACCATCAAGTCCGCCCTGCCCGCGGGCCTGCTGGGCGTGGGCGAGCCCCTGATCTACGGTGTCTCGCTCCCCCTGGGCCGCCCGTTCATCACGGCCTGTGTGGGCGGCGCGTTCGGCGGCGGCTTCGTGGGCCTGTTCAACCAGCTCGGCGACTCGGTCGGCTCCACGGCCATCGGCCCGTCCGGCTGGGCCCTGTTCCCGCTCCTGGACGGCAACCACGGCCTCGGGTCGACGATCGCGATCTACGCGGGCGGCCTGCTCGTCGGCTATGTCGCGGGCTTCCTGGCGACGTACTTCTTCGGCTTCAGCAAGGCGCTGCTGACGGAGTTCAACGTCTCCCAGGAGCCGGTGCCCTCCACGGTCGCGGCCACCGGCCCGGCCACGGCGTCGGGCGGCACCTCGGCGAAGGAACCCGCCGGGGTCTGAGCGAGCGCCTCGCCGTGTCCGCGCGGTCACGGAAAGTCCTGGAAATTTTCCTCACGAACACGTGTGTGTAGATAATGGATAGCCGGGCACCAGAGTCTCGGAGGTTGATAACAATGGTTCCCCTGCTTCTCGTTCTTCTGCTCGCCCTGATCCTTTTCGGTGCCGGTTTCGCACTCAAGGCACTGTGGTGGATCGCCGTGATCGTACTCGTGGTCTGGCTTATCGGGTTCTTCGTCCGTCCGGCGGCCAGCGGTGGTAAGCGCGGCCGGTGGTACCGCTGGTAAACGGCCTGACGACCAGCAACAAACGCGGGTGGCGCAGGGCTTTCGAGCCCTGCGCCACCCGCGTTTCCGTATTTCTCCGAAAGTGCCATGTGTGGACCGGAAAAGCCGGGGCAGCCGTTGGGTGAGCGGCGAAAAGCCCCCTCACACGGGGGATTCACCGCGCCGAATGAACCGTCGAGGAAGGAGCCAGAAATGAGCGACAACCTGTGGGGCTACCAGCCTACGAGCGGTCACACCGCGGGCGCCGACCTGACCGGATTCTCGGTCGAGGCGACGGACGGAAGCATCGGCAAGGTCGACAAGCACTCCGACGATGTGGGTTCCGCCTACATCGTCGTCGACACCGGGGTCTGGATCTTCGGCAAGGACGTCCTCCTGCCGGCCGGCACGGTCAAGGGCATCGACACCGAGCGCAGGACGATATTCGTCGACCTGACCAAGGAGCAGATCAAGGACTCCCCGGAGTTCGACAAGCACAAGCACGCGGGTGACCCGGGCTATCACGCCCAGGTCGGCACCTATTACGACCGCTACCGCACCTGAGTACGCGGCGCACACGCACAGAGGCGGGGTCGGCTTCCCTCGAGGAGCCGGCCCCGCCGTCAGTGTGTGCGGTCTGCGCCCGGTGCGCGGTCCGTGCCGGCACGGGCAACACCCCAAGGGCCCGGAAATGATTCTTCCGAACACGCGTGTGTAGGGAATTGCTTTCCGGGCACCAGATGGTTCGGAGGTTGATAACTATGGTTCCCCTGCTTCTCGTTCTTCTGCTCGCCCTGATCCTTTTCGGTGCCGGGTTCGCACTCAAGGCGCTGTGGTGGATCGCAGTGATCGTGCTCGTGGTGTGGCTCATCGGATTCTTCGTTCGTCCGACGGCCAGTGGCGGTGGGCGCGGCCGGTGGTATCGCTGGTAAACGGCCTCGACCTTTCCTGAAGCGGGTGGCCCAGGACCTCACAGGTCCTGGGCCACCCGCATTTTTCTGCCTTTCGCGCATTCACAGGGTGTGGACAGGGAAAGCGCGGGCAGTCGATATACCGAGCGGCGCTCCTCGCCCTTTCGAGAGGACTCGCCGCGCCGAACGAACCGCGAGGAAGGAGCCGTTCATGAGTGACACCCTGTGGGGCTACCAGCCTACGAGCGGTCACACCCCGGGCGCCGATCTGACGGGATTCTCCGTCGAGGCGACGGACGGAAGCATAGGAAAGGTCGACAAGCACTCCGACGAGGTGGGGTCCTCCTACCTCCTCGTCGACACCGGGGTCTGGATCTTCGGCAAGGACGTCCTCCTGCCGGCCGGCACGGTCAAGGGCATCGACACCGAAGAGAAGAAGATCCACGTCGACCTGACCAAGGCCCAGATCAAGGACGCCCCGGAGTTCGACCGGCACAGCCACGCGGGTGATCCGGGCTATCACGCCCAGATCGCCAACTATTACGACAGCTACCGCATCATGTGACACGCACAGCACCGCTGTCAGAGGCGGGGGTCTGCCCGGGGAACACGGGCGGGCCCCCGCCGTTCAGCTGTGCGCGGCCGAGGACCGGCCCTTGGGGAGCGATCTTCGGCCACATCACAACACCCCGTTGGCTGTGCCACGGGTACGTGGGATGGTTGCCCTTCTTGCAGTGGCGGGGGGCCCACATGAGCGAGAACCACGGCAATGGACCGATGCGTTGGGACGAGCACGCACGCGGGGGCGCGGGCGGCTGGGTACGTGCCTCGGCGGACCCGCAGGGCCCTCCGGGCGAGCCGGACCCCGGAGCAGGACCCGGCCAGGGACCGGGGCCCGCACCCGAACCGGACTCCGGCCGTCGCACGTTCCCGAAGAAGCACGTCCTGCTGGCCGTGGGCGGCGGGCTGGCGTTCGCCGCCGTGGTCCTCGTCACCGCCCATGCCGTGCGCCCCTCCCCTTCCGAGGCGGGCCACTCCGCCGCCCCCTCCGTCTCCGGTTCGCCGGCACCGGCCGCCGAAGCCTCCACCGCCGCCGACACCGCCGAGCCGTCCGCCCCGCCCACGGCGACGGCCGAGGAACAGGCCGCGGCCGTCGACGCGCTCCTGGAGCGCAGCGAGTCGGACCGCCAGCAGGTCATCGACGCCGTCAACGCCGTGGAGGCCTGCGCCTCGGCGAGCTCCGTCGCCGACGCGGGCACGGCCCTGGACGCCGCCGCCGTCCGCCGCGAGGAACTGATCACCAGCCTCGCCGAACTCGACCTGGGCGAGCTCCCGTCCGGCCCGCCCGCGGCGCGCAGCCTCCGTACGGGATGGCAGCACTCGGCCGACGCGGACCGGGCGTTCGCGGACTGGGCCGCCGACGCGCGGGGCTGCTCCCCCGGCTCGGTCCCCCGCACCGCCTCGTACCGGCAGGGCGTGCGCAGCAGTGAGCTCGCCACCGAGGCCAAGCAGGACTTCCTCTCGCTCTGGACGCCCATCTCCGATCGCTACGGGCTGCCGGAACGCGACACGGCACAGCTCTGACAGCACGTCACATCCCCCCGGCACCGCGCCCCTTCTCCTTCGTCCCGACGGAAAGCCGCCTCACGCCATGACCGATCCCCAGGGCCCACCGCCCCCGCCGCTCCTCCCGTCGGCGCCGCCGACGCCTCCGCCTCCCGGCCCCGGCAGCCGCCTGTGGGAGCTGGTCCGCTCCCAGGCCGGGAACCGGCCCGGCAACGCCACGGCCTATCTGCGTGGCGCCGCCCATCTGGACCGCCGGTTCAGGGACGCCGTGGTGAAGGAGCTCGCCGAGAACCCGCACCGTCTGCCCCCTCCGTCGTACGGGGTGGATCTGGCGGCGGTCCTCAAGGAGTGCTTCCTCGCGCGCAAGGAGGTCTCCACCCGCGCCAAGCTGATGCTGGTGCTGCCGCTGCTGCTGCTTCCGTTCAGCGTCACCGGGGCGTTCGTCCCGCCCCTGCTGGTCCTCGTCGTGCGGCTGCTGCGCACGGTCTGGCGCGCGCTGAAGAACACCATGGCCGGGCGCGACCGGCCCGACGCCGATCCCAGGTCCCGCTCGGGCCAGGGCGTCGTCACGCTCCTGCTGCTGCTCGTCCTCGTCTGGGCCCTCTGGCAGACGGTGAGGCTGTCCTCCACTGCCTTCACGCTCCTGACCGGTGGCTTCTCGGGCGGGGGCGGGCACCTCCTGGCCGCCCTGGTGGTCCTGGCGGGCTGGGCCGCCATCGCCACCGTCTACCGGTACCGCACGGAGCGCCGCCTGTATCTCCTGGCCATCGGCCGGAGCGTGGAGGTCTCCGACCCTCCCGCGATCGCCCGCAGGCTCGGCGAGATCCGCGAACAGCAGGCCGACCCCGATGTCGTGTACAGCGACTACGCCCCCTTCGTCGGAGCGGGCATCGAGCTGGACCACTGGTCGTTCGCCATCGAGCTCGTACCGGACCTCATGAAGCGGGAAACCGGTGCCGCCGGCCGCCGCGCCGCGTTCACCGTGCCCGAGGTCCACGCGCGGATTCGCAGCGAACTGCGCAGGTTCGGCGAGGGCACGAGCTACCCGGGCGACCGGCTGCGCGGGCTTCAGGTGGACGACCACGTCATGAAGAGCGGCAAGCGGCTCGGCCCCTCCCGGGACTGGAGCGGCACCTCGCCCGGCACCCCCTTCCACGCCCTCGCCCCCGAGGCCCGCGCCGAGGCCGCCGCTCTGCTGCGCACCCCACCGGACGCGCAGCCGCCCGCGACCTGGTGGCCGGACAGCCTCGACCTGTTCGCCGAGGAGCGGCTGCGCCACTATCTGACGGTCCGGGTGGGCAGTTGGGGCGACGAGGTGGTGCTCACGGTCTTCAGCCGCGTGCAGATGCAGGGTGGCCTGCTGTTCCTGGAGTCGCGGGCCTTCCTGCTCCCGCCGATCGCGCGCTTCTACCACTGCATCGACGACATCCTCCCGCCGAAGACCGCCGGGGACTGGGCCGATCTGGCCCGTGCGGCAACGGCTTCGATGTTCTCCGTGGTCGCCGACGCCCCGAACGACCTCACGGCGGCCTCGCGCACGGTCACCCGCACCGCGCAGTCCAAGATCTGGTACGACCGGATGTGCCGGACCGACCGCCCGGTCGACCACGGCCCCGCCTACTCGATCCGCGAGCTGGCGGCGGAGCCCCACTTCCAGCAGCTCTTCCAGGAGATGGACGTCCGGCGCTTCCTCAAGAGCGTCCAGACCAGGACGGTCACGGCGGTACGCAACAGCCTGAGCGACGCGGGCTACAGCACGAGCGAGTTCGACGCCCGCACCACCGTCCTCTTCGACCGCTCCGTGCACGTCAACGGAACGGTCAACGGAAACGTCCAGACGGGCGACAACGCCCGTGCCAGCCACCAGACGATCACCACACCACAGCCGCAGGTCGGTCCGGCCGGCGGCTCCACTGGTTCCAGCTGAGGGAGTCGACGCGATGACGGACACACCGGCCGGAGAAGGCCGCGGAATCCATGTGAGCGGCACGTTCACGGGGAACGCCCAGACCGGCGACAACAGCACCGCCCAGTACGTGAGCCATGCGGGAGGGGCGGTGCGCGCCGCGGAATCGGCCGAGATCGTGCAGCTGCGGGAAGCCGTCGAAGCCCTCCGGGCCCGTATCCGCGACCTGGGCGCGGACGAGTTGTCGGCGGCGGAAGGAACAGCCGCGGAGTCGGCACTCGCCGAGGTCGAGGACGCGCTCCCCAGCACCGACGAAGCCGGTCAGGGCCGCGTGCGGAACGCCATCTTCACGGTGTCCGGCGCACTGGCCTCGGTGGCCTCGCTCTCCGAGTCCATCAGAGCACTGCGGGAGGCGGCAGCCCCCTGGTTCTGACCGCCCGCACGAAGCCGCGACGGGGCCCTCAGACCGGGAACTCGGCCGTGGGCAGGGTGACATCGAAGGGACCGGGAAGCTGGAGGGGCTTCCCGAAGGGCACGGCGTCGCTGTGCTTGTACGTTCCGTCCTCGTTCGGTTCGGTGAACAGCGTGGCCATCGCCCCACGCGTGTCGAACCTGTCCAGCAGCAGATACATCGGGACCCCGGCCCGCGCGTAGGCGCGGTACTTCTTCGTCCTGTCCTCCCGGGCGTTCCCCTGAGAGGTGATCTCGACGATCAGAAGCCCCTCGGACGCGTCCAGCGGATCGCTGGTCTCCGGGTCGGCGGCGGCGATCAGCTCTCTCGGCATCACTACGAGGTCCGGGACGTACAGCTTGTCGAGAGGCGCGACGTGCACACCGAGCGTCTGGTAGATCCCCAGCTCGTCGGGGAGGCTCCCGTAGAGAACACGCTGCACCATTTCGGCGATCCCGTTGTGGTGCGCATGAGGCGGCGGTACCAAGACGATCTGCCCTTCGTCGATCTCGGCGCGCCACCCCTCGGGCACGTCCAGTTCCTGCCACGTGCGCAGCAGGTAGTCCCACGGGCGGCCTTCAGAGCCCTGATCGCTTTCAACCATCGCGGCGGTCATCGCGGGTCCCTCCTCCTGTGGCCGTACGCGGGAGCGTAGATCGACGTGTTCGCGGCGGTCCGCCGCTCTCATCAGCGTCCCACGAACGTGTGACGCCCGCAGCGACCTCTCCGCAGGTGTCCCCCCGCGCTCGTCGTGGCCGAGGAACCGGCAGCCGGTTCCTTCGCATCCCACTTCCAAGAGGTTGATCTTCGATCGCTGGGCAGCGTCCCCCCGGACAGTAAGAGGCGATAGACATGGCGAACGACCCCGCGACCGAGACCGGTGCCCCCCTCCGGGAAGGGCACGCGGACGACGAGGGGCGCGGCATCGTCCGTACCGCGTTCGTCGTCCTGCGGCGCGACAGGGGCCGTCTGTTCGGACGGGCGGCCGGTGTCACCGGTCTGGTCGCCCTGGGCGGACTGCTGCTGACCGTCGTCGGCTTCGTCGCCGCCTGGCCCGAGTTCACCGAGATACGCCTGGGCGCGGAGCGGGCCCGCATCGACGAGGACTCCTACGCCCCCGACGGCAGCCGCGTGAACACCATGTGGCTCATCCTGCTCGCCTGCCTGCCGTTCCTGATCCTGCTCCTGCACCTGGCCTGCACCGCGATCCAGACGGCGTCCGCCCGCGCGGTCACCGGCCGGGCGGGCGGACGGTTCCGCTCGGTCCTCGGTGTGTACGCGCTGCGCGGAGTGCTCGTGTGGGCTCCGGTGGTGCTCGGTGTCCTGGTCGAGGAGACCTTCACCACCACCCTGTTCAGGGAGCACACCGTGATCGTGCCGAAGTGGGAGTACCCCAACCTGTTCGTCCTGCTGCGTTACGGTCCGCCCCTGCTGGGCCTGGTGGCCGCGCTGGTGCTCAGGCTCGGGTGGACCCTGGCCCCGGCCGTCGCGGCGACGGAGGAACTCTCGCCCCTCGCCGCGCTGCGCCGCTCCTGGTCCCTGGTGTGGGGCGGGGCCTCCGCGTGGTTCCGGACCGTGGCCGTCGCCCTGCCCATGGGCGCGCTGACCATCGGCCTGTACGTCCTGCTCAGCTCCGCCGCCCATCCGCTGCGCTCCGGCACGGCTTCCCTGTTCCTGGAGTGGGGCCCGGACAACACCTATGCCGCGTACGTCGCCGGGGTCCTCGCCCCGATCGCCGCCGCCCTGCTGCTCACCGGGGCCCTGGCCCTCCCCCCGGCGCACACCCTTCTCGCGGTGCTGGGGCAGCGGCTCGTCCCGGCCGCCTCCCGCGCTTAGGGCAACGGACCGGGCCCGCCGGATCAGGGCAGCCGCCCCTCCCGGTTGATCTCCCTCACCCGCGCCCGGAGCACGAGCCCCGGCGGGGCGGGACGGACCGCGTCCGGCGGGCAGTCCCACTCCGCCCCGCCGCCCGGGGGGCGCAGCTGGACGTACGGGCCGACGCGGCCCATCACCCGGCCCACCCGGCCGTCACGGCCGTCCACCGCGAACGTCCCGGGCTCCGGCGTACACGGCTCCAGGCCCTCAACTGTCATGTGCCGCCGCCGCTTCCAGCTGAACACTCAGCCGCAGCGCCGTTTCGATCGAGCACCGGCCGAGGTCCACGAGCGGGTTGGGCTCGTTCCCCGCGAACGACACCGGGTCGATCCGCAGCGAGGGCAGCTTCACGCCGACCCCCGCGAGACCGGCCCTCAGCCGCTCCACCGCGTCCTCCGCAGCCCGCACTCTGCCCGCTGCCTCTTTGCGCCGTTCCGTAGCCGTCATCATGATCTTCCCCATTTCCACGCTGAGTAGTGGCTATGCCTACTCAGCGTGTCCAATTCACCGCTACCGTGGAAGTGGTGCAGTTCCAACACCCGGACGTGTGCAACAGGGAGTCGCCTTGCCCGGACCCAAGAAGCTCGATCCCTCCTCCTCCCCCCGCGCCCTGCTGGGCGCCGAGCTCCGCCACCGCAGGGAGGCGGCCGGCCTCTCGCAGGAGGACCTCGGCGCCCCGCTGTTCGTCAGCGGCTCGTTCATCGGCCAGCTGGAGTCGGGCACCCGCCGCATGCAGTTGGACCAGGCCCAGAAGCTGGACGAGGTGCTGGACGCGTCCGGCTTCTTCGTTGCTGACCCTCTTGCCCCCCGGTACTGGCTGGCGGAAACGTGCAGGTCAACGGTGCTGTTCCGGTGCTAACCCGTCTTGGCCACCCCCTCGGCACTGCGACGGACCTCAGCAGGCAAGCGCACGGATGGTGCGCTCCGTGCCGACACGACAACGGCCCCCGCCGTGTGGCGAGGGCCGGTCACTCGGCGGTGGGGCGCGGGTCACCCGTGGTGCTTGGCGAACTCCACGAGGCCGGCGAACCCCTCACGGGTCAGGGTCAGGTTCGGGCCGTCCGAATCCTTGCTATCACGGACCAGGAACGCACCCGTTGCGTGCGCGTGGTCGGGCGCCCATTCAATGCACTGTCCCTCGCCGCCGCTGTAGGTGCTCTTGACCCACCGCATGGGCTGAGGGTCGGACGTGCTGCTCATTTGGCGTGATCCTCCATGATCTTGCGAACCAGGGTTAGCGACTCTTCCTCGGACAGTGCCGCCATGCGAAGCCGATCGAACATGCCGACGGCCCTCGCCACCACGCTAGAGGTGTCGTCCACCTGACCACCATGGGTGGGGGTCTCGGTGTAGACCGCGTGAGGTGCGCCGTTCAGCGCCAGCAGCGTGAACGGCAAGTGGCTGGGCGCGGCACCCGCTTTGTACGGCAGCACTTGAACCATGACGTGGGGTGATGCCATCTGCACGGCCAGGTGCTCAAGCTGCCCGATCATGACTGATCGGCCACCGATGCACGTACGCAGGACTGCCTCATGGATCACGACCCACAGGAGTGGCGGTTCGTCACGCTCGATGACAGCCTGTCGCCTTATGCGCAGCTCCACGCGCTCTTTGACCTGGTCCTCTGTCTCACGTGGGAAAGCGGCTCGGATGACGGCCGTCGCGTAGTCCGGGGTCTGCAACAAGCCCATGAGGAACGTGCACGAGTAGTCCGTGATGCCGCTCGCGGACTCCTCAAGGGTGATGTACGGCACGAACCATTCCGGGTGCCCCTGTTTGCTCAGCTTGGCGCGCAGGCGCACGTACACCCCCGGCGTTCCGGCCACACGGTCCATGGCCTCTGCGAACGCTTCTGAGGCAAGCACAGTGCCGTTCTCAACCTTGCTGACCTGTGCTTGTTGATAGTGCAGCCTGTCCGCGAACTTCTCTTGAGACAGCCCCAACGCTTCCCGTAGAGCCTTCACCTCCTCACCGAAGTACACGGCACCGTTCGCGGGCTCCCCTGCCTGGTCAGCTTCCTCGCTCACCTGTTCAACTCCCTGGTATTCCGCTTCCGTTGGAATGGCTCCAGACCTGTTGAGCGTACGCACTTCGCGGCCATGGTGTGAGTAGGTAGTTACGCAGAGCACGCGGACAAGCGACCCGTACGGAGTGGACGGCATGGCGACGGAGCGGCGGACGGTAGGGAAGATCAGGGAAGCCGAGGATGCGCGCGACGCCCTCGGCGCTGCCCTGCGACGGGCGGGTATCCAGCTTCCCGCGATGGACGTTCGTCCCTCGTTGCGGGCCGACGGCGTCGGGTACGCCCTGGTGACCCTAGGCGACTGCTCCGCCCCCGTGGCCCCTGAGCTGGCGGCGGCCATTGAGAGGGGGGCGGCGCGGTGACCCGGCGTGTACTCCGCTACGTCCCGTTCACCATGGAGCAGGACGAGACGGCGGAACCGGAGTACGCAGCGCGCTGCGTGTCCAGCGACGATGCCGAGTGCGGGGCGGAGTCCGGCACGTACAACGGCCCGGGGGCGGTCGAGGAGTGGCAGCGCTGGCATACGCCGGAGACGGCGCACCGGCGCTACCGCCGGAACTTCGGCGACTACGCGGTGATGCGGCCCGGCGGAACTGGCGGGGGCGAACGGGGGTACGGCGTGATGTTCGCCCCGTCCGTTGAGCGTCCGTGGCGTGATGCGTGGCCCTTGGTCGCGCAGGTTGGCGACGGTAACGCGTGGTCGACGGGGACGTGTTGGCTGTTCTGCCGCCGTGAGGGCGTGGCCGTGCTGTGGGTCGGCTCCGTGACCACGCCCGGGGCGACGGGCGACGTGTACGCCTGCGGTCCGTGCCTCGCGGAGCTTGACCACATGGTGCGGGTCCAGGCGCACGGACGGGACCGGATCACCGACCGCGCCGCGCGGTCCGCCACGCTCGCCGTTCCCGCCCACGTGCCCCCGCCGCGCCCGGCGCACCCGGGCGGTTCCGGCGGCCGTCACCGGGCGTCCCGCCGCGAGCGAGACCCGTACCCCACGGCGCTGCCGGCCGGGACGGTGCGATGACCGGGACCAGGACCAGGACGTGTGAGCACCGGCAGACCGAGAAGCGCGACGGCAAGACGTACTGCCGGGCCTGCAAGCGACAGATCTACCTGTGAAGACTCCGCCCCCTGCCGGGGATGACCTGTCAACCGGTTCTCCCACATCCCCCGGCAGGGGAGCGGGCACCACCCCGCGCCCCGGTCGGATCACCGCACGCAACCCTTGGACAGGTCGAGCGCCAGCCGGGCGGGTCCTGCACGACACCGTAGGAAGCAACCAAGGAGGAGACTTGCAGACAAGCCCCACAGGTAAGCAGACGTCCGCACAGGCCCCGTGGGGGCTGCGCCGTATGGCTCCGCTGCGCAACGGTTCTCCCTCGCCGTGGCGGTACGCGGGCATTGACCCGGCCACGCAGACCGGCCGATGGCTCGGGGAGGACGGAGCGATGACGCCGGCCGAACTCGGCAAGCACGGTACGAGCGTGAACACCTACCCGCCCACGCAGGTCGGCAAGGACGGCAAGATGGACAGCGATTCCGGTCACGATGCGACACAGGACTAGGGGGTAGTGCCATGGACGGGCGCCCGGTGCTGGTCTGCACGGAGTACGAGGACGCGACCGCTGATCTGGTCATCGCAGAACTGAACCGGCGCCGGGTGCCCGTCCTCCGGTTCGACCCGGGGCGCGACTTCCCGGCGCCCGCGGTGCTCGCCGCGCACATGAGGGCGGGCGGATGGGGCGGACGGCTCACGGTTGGGGAGCGTACGGCCGACTTATCCGCCGTGCGCGCCCTGTACCACCGTCGTCCGAGCTCCTACCCGACGGGGAGCGGCGAGCAGGCGGCCCGGTTCGCCGCGCAGGAGAACCGGCGCGGCCTGGGCGGCGTACTGGGCGCGCTTCCGGGGTGCCTGTACCTGAGCCACCCGCAAGCCATCGCGCGAGCGGAGTACAAGCCCGCGCAGTTGTACGCGGCGACACGGGTCGGGCTCACGGTTCCCGCCACCCTGATCACGAACGACCCGATGGAGGGCAAGGCGTTCTGCGCCGAACGGCCGACCATCTACAAGCCCCTGCACGCCGGGGCTTACGACGTCGAGGGCGAGCCCGCCGGAATCTGGGCGGCCCCGGTCGAGGCGGGCGAGATCGACGGAGCGGTGAGTCACAGCGCGCACCTGTTCCAAGAATGGGTGCCGAAGGTGGCGGACGTGCGGGCGGTCGTCGTCGGCGAGCAGGTGTTCAGCGCGCGCATCACCGCGCCGCCCGGGGTCGTGGACTGGAGAGCCGAATACCAGAGCCTCACATATGAGCCGGTCGCGTGCCCGGACGGGATACGCGGGTCGCTGGTGCGGTTCCTCGCCGGCTTCGGGCTGAACTTCGGCGCCTTCGACTTCTCCGTGACCGCTGACGGCGCATGGTGGTTCCTGGAGTGCAACCCCAACGGCCAATGGGCGTGGCTCGAAGACGCGGCCCAACTGCCCATCACCCACGCAATCGCAGACCTGTTGGAGAACGGAGCGAGTCAGCATGACTGACCCACTGCACTCGGAACACCTACGGGCCGACCTCGCGCGGCGCCTGTCCAAGTCCGGCCCCCTACGCAGCGCGGAATGGGAGGCGGCCGTCATGTCGGTGCCTCGTGAGGCGTTCCTCTCGCGCGGCTGGTTCGAGTATGAGGACGGCGGTTGGTACCGCCCCGCAGCCGGGGGCTCCCCGGAAGGGCTCGTGCGAGTCTACGAAGACGACAGCCTTGTGACGCAGGTGGCCGGGGGCGTCTTCCCCGACCAGGTCGAGGGGCGCATCGCGGCGGCCCCGTCTTCGTCGTCCACCCTGCCGAGTCTGGTCGTGCGGATGCTCGAAGACCTGCGGGTGACCGAGGGGACGCGCGTCCTTGAGATCGGCACGGGCACGGGCTACTCAACCGCGCTGCTGTGCCATGTCGTGGGCGAGGACAACGTGACCACGGTCGAGGTTGACGCGGAGGTGTCCGCCTGTGCCGGAATGGCCCTGTCGGGCGCCGGTTACCGGCCTGCCCGCGTGGTCGGTGACGGCCTGGCGGGCTACAAGGAGGGAAGCCCGTATGACCGCGTGATCGCTACGTGCGGCGTGCACACCGTGCCGGCCGACTGGCTCGCGCAGACACGGCCCGGCGGTGAAGTCCTGGTCACGGTCGGAGGATGGATGCACGCATCCGAACTCGTACGGCTCACGGTCGCCGACGACGGCACGGCGAGCGGCCCTGTTCTCGGTGGACAGGTCTCGTTCATGCTGGCCCGTCCCCACCTTCCGCCTCCGCTCGGGATGCTGCCGAACCTCAGCGAGGGCGACGCGGTGCCCGCCGAACTGGGCGCGGATGTGCTCGACGACTGGACGGCCCGGTTCGTCGCACAGTTCGCCGCGCCGCGCGCGCAGCGGCTCACGCTGGAACGGGAGGGCCGGACGGAACACGTCATCATCGACGTGGACGCCGGGGCATGCGCCGTCCTCTTCGAGGGAGACGGCCGATGGATAGTCCGACAGGGCGGCCCGGCACGCCTATGGGATCAGATCACCGAACGCATCACGCGGTGGCAGACGGATGGGCGACCGCCGGCCGACCGGATGCGGCTGCACGCCGGCCCCGACGGACAACGCCTCACCTGGGCGTGACCGCGAGCTGACACCCCATGCCGCCCCGCCTGTCCGTCGTTCCCCCGTGGCGGACGGGCGGGGCTTCTTCACGCTCTCGGAGCGGACCCCTCCGGCGCCTGTCCGGCTACGTACGTACCGCGCCCCGGCACTGCGTAGAGGTGCCCTTCCTCGGTGAGTACCGCGATCGCCCGGCGGACGGTCGGGCGGGATAGGCCGTACTCGTCGGCGAGCGCGTTCTCGACGACCTGAAGCGCAGCTCGGCGGGGAGGCGCTCCGCCGGCGGCTCGCACCCCAGGGCCTTCACGCCCAAGGGCAGCAGCGCAGTGGCGCGGGGGCGGCGAACGACGGGACAGCTCGTACGGAGTCGTTGACACTCCACTTTAACAAGACTCTTGTTAAAGTGGGTGCATGACCGAATCCCCCGCGCCTGGCGAAGGCCCGATCCGCCCGGTGTCCGTTTCACTCCACGAAGGCACCATCGCCGCGCTCAAGGCGCTCACCGGCAAGCGAGGAATGTCCTCGTACGTCGAGTCCCTGATCCAGCGCCAACTGGAACGCGAGCAGCTCCGCGAGCTCATCGACGACGCGCAGGCCCATCACGGCGAGGTGGACCGAGCAGGGGTCGAGGCGAAGCGATCCCTCCTTCGCGGCAGCTCGGCGCGGCCTGCGGACGCCGCGTGAGCGGCACACTGGTTCTGGACTGCGAGGGCCTGTCCGCACTCGTCCGACGCACGCCTGCACTCACCGAGTGGCTGGCTGCGGCCGAAGCGGAGGACATCCGGGTCATCACCAGCTCTGTCACGCTCGTCGAGGCGCGCGACCCCAAGATCAATCAGGCCAGGTTCGACTTTGCCGTGTCGCGCGTGAACGTAGTTCCTCCCAGCGAGGCCATCGCCCGTCGCGCAAGCAGGCTGCTCGCCGAAGCCGGCCTGCACGGCCACAAGTACGCCCTCGACGCGATCGTTGCCGCCACCGCTCTGGCCTGCCACACCCCTACGACGGTACTGACGTCCGACCCCGAGGATCTCCTCGCTCTGTGCGGCCCTGGCGTCCAGGTGTACAAGGTCTGAAAGCGCACGCGGGGCCCGCCCGCCACCGGACCGGGTGATCGCCACGGTGGCCTTCGACTTCGACGCCGAGGGCCGCATCTCCGCCATCCACAACGTCGCCAACCCCGACAAGCTGGGGGCTGTCGGCAAGGGCACGTACCACTCGATCCGTACGCGCTGAGCCGTCACGGGGCCGCAGGCGGAGCGGCGGCCCCCACGACGGGGCATCACACGGCTCAGCTGTTACGGGCGCTGGGCTTTCCAGTCGGCCACGTCCGACGAGCGGTTGGCGTAGGCGTTGGTGCAGATGTCGTACTTGCCGCCGGCCGGGCCGCCGCCGTTGGTCTCCAGGAAGCCGCCGTTGTCGGCGTAGAGGTTCCACAGCTGGATGACGTCACCGGGGCGGATGTTCCCGTCGGTGGGCGAGGACGTCCGCGCGGTGATGCGCCAGCGACCGGTGCCGGAGCCGGGCGCGCGGTCCCGGTCCTTGGACGTGGAGACGTTGTACCTGGCGCCCGCGTTCTTCTGGTCCGCCGTGGCGTGGCCGTTGGTGTCGAGGTAACCACCGTCCCCGCCGTAGAGGTTGCGCAGCTGGATCACGTCGCCGCTGACCACCGGAGCACCCGTCGCCTTGCCGTTCGGGGAGAGGATCTCCCAGGTTCCGGTGCCCTCCCCGCGGGTGGGCGATTCGGCGGTCGACACGGCGTACTTGCCGCCGGAGTCGGTGCTGTGGCCGTTGGTGTCCAGATAGCCGCCGGTCCAGCCGTTGTAGCCGTTCTGGAGGTGGATCTTGTCGCCGTACTTCAGCTCGTTAGCCATGGTCACTCCCCGCTCTGGTCGGTCGACGGCATGCGTGTGCCCCTGTCCTCGGACCTGCTGGTCAGGGCGCCGTCACCGGCCATCCTGGCGATCTTGTGACGCGCCACGCCCGAGTGCGCAACCAAGATCATCCGATCGGGCAGGCTCCTCTCGCGGGTTGACCGGAGCTCAAGTCCTGAAGTCCGGGCGCTCTTTCAGAGGAATGGATGGAGGGGTCTTTTCCCGCCCACCCTCCCTCGTTCGCCACGAAGGGTTGACTTTTCGTGCTCGGCTTGCCACGGATCGTGACGACGCTCTAGCGTGCGGAGTGACATAGAACGACCCCCGTCGGTGCGCCAACACCGGACAGGGGTCTGACCACCTAGATCGAAGGCCCGACCTAAATGACTGTCACCCAGCTTAGTGCTGCCCCCTTGCCCCCGCGCGGCTCCACGCACCCCATGGCGAACCCCGGCTACGGCAAGCGCTCCGCGCCGGACCAACGCCCTCGCGAGGCAGCCGATTTCAGGCATCTGCCGCCGCGTGAGGCCGCCATCGCCTCGTACATCGACCGGCTGCCCGACGGCTCCGACATCTCCGTGAAGACGCTCGCCAAGGTCCTTCCGTACGGACAGTGCGCCCTGCGGACCGCGCTCAACAGGCTCCAGGCGGCCGGGCATCTGCGCCGGGGCAGCGAGTGCGTCGCCAACGACGAGGTCCTGCTCTGGGTCACCCGGACGTTCTTCTCCAGGACCGCGCGGGACGACGCGTGGTGGGCGGCGTTCACACGGGGCGACGTACCCCGGGAGACCCCGCAGCCGCAGACCCGCTCACGGGCCTTCGTCCTGCTGGCGGCACTGGGGCGCACCGCGCCCTCGCTGAGCCTGTCGGCGGCGGAGTGCGCGAGCCTGGAACCGCAGGTCAGCGAGTGGTTCGAGCGGGGCGCCACGACCGCCGAGCTGATGCACGCCCTGACCGACGGGCTCCCCACGCCCGTGCACCACGCGGCCTCGCTGCTCCGCAGGCGGCTCACCGACAAGCTGCCGCCGCACCGGCCCGCCCCCGAGCGCCGCACGACGCTGCTCGCCCTGGAGTGCGGTGAGTGCCGCGCACCGGGCAGCCCGGAGGCCCTGGCGGGCGGGCTGTGCGCGGGCTGCCGGGGCGAGGCCGCCCACGCGCCCTCAGGGCCGCCCGGCGCCGTACCCACGGACGGGGTGCAGGAGCGGATGGCCTCGGTGCGGGCCGGGATGGTCGCGCGCCCGGACCGGACGGCATGGGCACGCGGGCGGCGGCACTGAGCCTTCACGGGGAGGGTCAGCCCTCGTCGTCCTCGATGTCCTCGTCGTCGATCTCGTCGTCGTCGTACGGATCGTGGAGCGCGCCCCTGAGGTGAGGCTCGACGGGCTCGCCCCACTCGTCCTCGGTGCTGTACAGCTCGTTGATCACGCCCAGCGGGTAGATCCACTCGCCGTCCACGGAGTCCTGTGTTCCCACGAACGGGGTGTTGGACACGGCGTGGGTCCGGGGAGCGAGGAACGCCGAGGGCGCGTGTCCCGCGAAGGTTGAGGGTCGTACATCCACTCATCCAGGGCCGGCGTTCGCCGTACTCCTGGACGACCGGGTCCCGCCCGCACCGCCGATTGGAAGCGCTCTCAGCCCGCTGCCAGACCCCGGAGATAGGCTGTAGCCGATCCGGCGGTGCCCCGTCTGCCCGTGCCGCCGCCCAGCAGCGAGGAGCGCCCGTCTTGGCCGAGCAGCATCCCGGGTCCAGACCCACCCTGGAAGCCGTCGCGGCGCTGGCGGGTGTCTCCCGGGCCACCGCGTCCCGGGTCGTCAACGGGGGCGAGGGCGTCCGCAAACCGCTGGTCGACAAGGTGCGCCGGGCCGTCGACGAGCTCGGCTACATCCCCAACCACGCCGCCCGGACGCTCGTCACCCGGCGAGCCAGCGCGGTGGCCGTGGTCATCACGGAACCCGAGATCCGGATCTTCTCGGACCCGTTCTTCTCCCAGCAGCTCCGTGGCATCAGCAAGGAGCTGGCCGCCCACGACATCCAGCTCGTGCTGCTGATCGTGGAAGGGCCCGAGGACTTCGACCGGATCGCGCGCTATCTGTCCGGCGGCCATGTCGACGGGGCCCTCGCGTTCTCCCTGCACACCGACGACCCGCTGCCCGCGATCACCCGGCGGGCCGGGATACCGACGGTGTACGGCGGGCGGCCGAGCTGGACGGCGGCCCCGGGCGAACAGGCCGTGCCGTACGTGGACGCCGACAACCGGGGCGGGGCGCGGGTGGCCGTGCAGTATCTGCGCGATCTGGGGCGGGAGCGGATCGCGTACATCGGGGGGCCGCCCGACCAGACCTCGGCGGTGGACCGCCTCGATGGCTACCGGGACGTCCTGCTGGACACGGACCCGACGCTCGTCGCCGAGGGGGCGTTCACCGTGGAGAGCGGGGCGCGGGCGATGGCGGAACTGCTGGGGCGCCGGCCCGATCTGGACGCGGTGTTCGCGGCCAACGACCTGATGGCCACGGGTGCGCTGCGGGTACTGCGCGAGCACGGGATCGCGGTGCCCGAGCAGGTGGCGCTCGTCGGATTCGACGACATGGACTCGGTGGCCGAGGTCTGCGACCCGCCGCTGACCACCGTCCGGCAGGACATCGAGGGCCAGGGCCGGCTGATGGCCCGGCTGCTGCTGCGCGGTCTGCACAAGGATCGTGACGGGGCGAACACCCCCGACTCGGTGATCACACCGACCGAACTCGTGCGGCGGGCCTCGGCCTGAGAGGCCGGGACCCGCCGCACAGGGTCAGGCTCAGACGTACGGGATCTTCACGACCGCCGCGTCCGTACCGGTCTGCACCTGGGACGTGCCGTTGCCCAGCGCGTTCCAGATCTCCAGACGGACCGTTCCGGCCCTGAGGTTGCCCAGGCTCCCGATCACCGCCGCGGTGCCCGCCGCCTGGGTGTACTCCTCCCACCCCGCGACCGGGTCGGTCGCGAAGTAGCGGAAGGTCTCGACCCGGTCGAACGTGCCGTCACCGGTGAGGTCGTAGCTGACCCTGACCTGCGGGGCGAGCCCGACCTTCGTACCCGCGTCGACCCGGAGACGGAACGCGGTGGACGCACCCGACGCCAGTGTCCCGTCCACGTTCTTGATCTCGTAGACCGTCGGCTTGTACGGCGTACCGTCCCGGTTGACGCCGTCCGCCGAGGCCAGCGTGTCGGCTCCCGCCGCGCCGTCCGTCGCGGTGGTGAGGGTGCCGCCGGACTTCAGCCGGAAGGTGTTGCCGGTGGACGGGCCGGGCTCCTCGGGATCGGGGTCGCCACCGCCGGCGCCCGTGCCGGTGGCCGTGGAACGGGCCGGTACGGAGAGCGTCTTGCCGTCGGAGAAGGTAACGGTGCGGGCGGTGGAGTCGAAGTTGTGAGCGGCGTAGGTGCGGACGCCGTTCTTGGCGAAGACGGCGGACGTCGGGATGTTCCCGCTGACCGTCAGATCGGGGGCGCCCAGGGTGTCGAGCGTGGTGATCCAGTGGTACGTGTGCGCCTTGGACTCACCCTGCTCCGGGGTGTAACCCGCGTTGCCCGCGTCCCACTTGGCCTTGGCCACAGCCGGATCGGCCAGCGACTCGAACTGCCACAGCAGGTCGCGCCACTCGACGGCCGGTCCGCCGTTCTCGCGCTCCATCTCGGCGATGTTGCGCTTGATGGCGGCCTTCTCACGGGCCAGGTGCAGCGAACCACCGGTGACGGGAAGGACGTTGATGCCGTGGATCTCCTCCGGGTTCGCGGTCCACCAGGTGGAGTACGCGCCGCCGCTGCCCCAGACCATCCCGACCGTGTCGTGGCCGAAGGAGCCGGGGAAGACCTGCTGGTCGGCGTCGAACCAGTACTGCGTGATCGCTTCCGACTCGGTGGTCAGCAGGTAGCTGCCGAGGTCGCGCAGCCCGGTGTCACCCGTCGCCGCACCCCACAGGACGAGGCCCGCGCTGAGGTTGATGGACTCCGACGAGGACTCCTGGTTGTTGCCCGCCGCGAAGCCCTGGTGGCCGGAGGCCCAGCTGTGGCCCGCGTACACGTCGAAGCCGCGCAGGAACGGGTACGCGGAGTCCGTGCGGCTGGGGTTGGCGGTGTCCCGCACCAGGGTCTTGACCATGGTGCCCCACGCGGAGTCGGCGGCCCATGCCTGGTCGTACTGGGCGACGATCGCCGCCGCGTACACGTAGTAGCTGTAGTGGAAGTGGTGGTCGTTGAGCTCGGTGTCGCTGCCGTACGAGGCCGGGTAGCCGGTGAGGGTCTTCCAGTCCTTGTCGTAGCTGAACTCGCTGGCCCCGCCCGCCGTGAACCACTCCTGGAGGCGGCCCTTCATCAGGCCCAGCAGCTTGTCCCGGACGCCCGTCTGGCCGATCTGGTCGGCGACGGGCACCAGCTGGGCGAGACGGCCGAGCGCCTTGCCGGTCCAGTACGTGTCACTGGCCCCGGAGAACGGGTCGGAGGCGTTCGCCACGTCGTTCAGATATCCGGTGAGCCGGGCCTTGTCGACCCCGCTGGACGCGGGCAGGGCGGGCAGCACGCCCTGGTTCTGCTGGCTGGTGGTGAAGGAGGCGGACTCCCGCACCTTCATCGTGCCGCGCGGGGAGACGTACGTGTACGACGTGAGCGCGTCGGTGGTGTGCAGCCACTGGTGGCGGTACAGCGCCTGGAGCGTGCCGCGTTCGGTGCCCTCCTTGGCCTCCGTGGTCAGGCTGTAGGTCGCCTTGACCGTGCCGCCGGTGGACTGCCAGGCCACGGTGGAACCGGTGACGAAGCTGAAGGCGTACTTCCGGTAGGTCGCGAGCGCGTCCGTGGACGGCAGCACGGCGAGCGAGAAGTAGTCCTTGCCGCCGAGTCCGGCGGTGATCGCCGTGCCGGAGACGTTCCAGTCGCTGCCGGTCGGGGCGAACAGCGCGTAGTGGTGGCCGGCCACCGTGATGCCGAGGACGTTCCCGTTGTCCGCGAAGACGGTGGGGGTGCCGGCCGTGGTGATCCGGGCGTCGCCGCCGGAGCCCTTGGCGTACACGAAGGGCATGCCGTGCCCGATGGTCGTGCGCAGGGTACGGGTGCCGTCCGACCAGTAGGGGGTGACCGTCCAGTCGGACCAGTCGTCGGCCTTGGTGTCCGGGGAGTTGAGGCCGTTGAGTCCGACGGTGAGGTCGGCCTTGTGGGCGTACTCGTACTGCCGGCCTTCGCCGACGACCGCGGGAGAGGTCGGGTAGCCGACCTCCAGGCCGCCGGAAGTGGCCTGATAGGTGAGCGGGTGGCCGTACATCGGGGTGGAGTACGGGTTGTCGCCGTAGCGCTGGTAGGCGAGGGAGGACCACCAGTCGTTGGTGGGGACCGGCTTGTTCTTCGCCGCCGCGGTGAGCTTGGGCGTGATGGGGGCGCCGGTGTTGGTGGTGGGTCCGGAGGTACCGGCCGGGCGGCTGTCGGTGTAGCTGCCGGAGCCGGCGGGGATGGTGGCGGCTGCCGCCGGGGAAGCGGCAGGACCCAGAGCCACGGCGGCCAGGGCGAGGGACAGGACCGTCGCCGCGGCGGATCTGGAGAGGTTGGCTTGCATGGGCAGCACCTCGGAGTCATGGGGGGCGGGAGCGTTTTCGAGAGCGCTCTCAAGTGCCAAGGAACGTAAAACTTCTGAAACGTAAGTGTCAAGAGAACTGACACGGGCGCTAGTTGGGCGTATCCGCAGCCGTTATGCGTTCGAGTCTTGACGGCGAGGGAACGCCGCGGGACGCTCCAGACCAGTTTTTGAGAGCGCTCTCAAGCGCTCGGTTCATCCCGAAGCCAAGGGAGACTTCCCATGCTCATCACCCGAGCCGCCAAGAGAACCACCGTCCGCCTCGGCGCGGTCGTCCTCGCCGGAACGCTCCTCGCCGCCTGTGGATCCGGCACCTCGGACTCCTCCGACAGCGCGAACGGCAAGGTCACACTGACCGTCGACCTCTTCGGGTCGTTCGGCTACAAGGAGGCCGGGCTGTACGCGGAGTACGAGAAGCTCAACCCCGGCGTGACCATCAAGCAGACGGACACCGAGGACGAGGTCGACTACTGGAAGTCGCTCCAGACCCGGCTGGCCGGCGGCGGCGGGCTAGCCGACGTCCAGGGCATCGAGGTGGGCAGGATCGCGTCGGTCACCCAGCAGCAGTCCGACAAGTTCCAGGACCTGAAGGAGTACGGCGCCGACCAGCTCAAGGACCAGTTCGCCGATGCGAAATGGTCGGCGGCGACCACCAAGGACGGCAAGATCCTCGGCCTCGGCACCGACGTCGGACCCGAGGCGATGTGCTACCGGACCGACCTGTTCGAGCAGGCCGGCCTGCCCACCGACCGCGAGGAACTCGCCCAGAAGTGGTCGACCTGGGACGGCTACCTGGAGCTCGGCGAGCAGTACAGGAAGAAGGCCCCTGCCAAGAGCGCCTGGCTGGACAGCATCGGAAGCCTCTACCAGGTCGTGATCGGCCAGGAGAAGGAGCGGTACTACGACGCCTCCGGCAAGCTGATCTACGAGGAGAACCCGGCGGTCAAGGCGGCCTGGGACACCGCGGTCAAGGCTTCCGACGCCGGACTGAGCGCCAAGCTCGACCAGTGGTCGCCCCAGTGGAACCAGGCCTTCGCCGCCGGCTCCTTCGCCACCATCCCGTGCCCCGCCTGGATGCTCGGCTACATCAAGGGCCAGGCCGGTGACACGGGCAAGGGCAAGTGGGACATCGCCAAGCTGCCCGGCGGCGCGGGCAACTGGGGCGGCTCCTACCTCTCGGTCCCGCGTGCGGCCGAGCACAAGAAGGAGGCGTACGAGCTGATCAAGTGGCTCACCGCCCCCGAGCAGCAGGCCAAGCTCTTCAACAAGCAGGGGAACTTCCCGTCCTCGACGGGTGCGATCGAGAAGATCACCGCCGCCGAGGACGCGTACTTCTCCGGCGCGCCGATCGGCCAGATCTTCGGGGACGCGGCCAAGGCGTCTCCGGTCCAGGTGCTGGGTGTGCACGACCAGAACGTGGTCCAGCAGCTGACCAACGCGCTGGGCGAGGTCGAGCGCAAGGGCACCTCGTCGGAGAAGGCGTGGGAGACCGCGAAGAAGGGCGTGGCGAACGTCGTCGGCTGACGCCCGGCACCGTCCGTCCAGCCACCGTCGACCCGTCACCACCGACGCCCGTCACCACAGACGACCCGTCACCACCGACGCCCGTCACCACCGAGACGCCCGTCATCACGCGCCGGGGCCGGTCCTCCTCCGCAGCACGGTGGACCGGCCCCCGCCCCCGTAACGCCCCGACTCCCCGCCCGCGACTCCCCGAAGGGCCGCACCGTGACCCTCACCGCCACCGCGAAGGCCGCGCCCCGGGCGCCCGGACCCGACGACGGCCGGACCGCGTCCCTCCGGCGCACCTGGCACACGCTCTCTCCGTACGCCTACATCGCCCCCTTCCTCACCCTCTTCGCCGCCTTCGGGCTCTTCCCGCTGCTCTACACGGCGTTCGTCTCCCTCTACCGGGTCGAACTCCAGACGAGCGGTGACATGGAGTGGCGCGGCATCGCCAACTACACGGCGCTGTTCACCGACGAATACTTCTGGACCTCACTGCGCAACACGTTCACCATCGGCGTCCTGTCCACCGTCCCGCAGCTCGCGATGGCCCTGGGACTCGCGCACCTGCTCAACTACAAGCTGCGCGGGCGCACCTTCATCAGGACGGCGATCCTGCTCCCGTACGCCACCTCGGTGGCCGCCGCGACGCTGGTGTTCGCCCAGCTCTTCGGCCGTGACTTCGGGCTGATCAACTACGCGCTGGGGCTGGTGGGCGTCAGCCCCGTGGACTGGCAGACCGGCACGGTCGCCTCGCAGATCGCCGTCTCCACCATCGTCGTCTGGCGCTGGACCGGATACAACGCGCTCATCTACCTGGCGGGCATGCAGTCCATCCCGGGCGAGCTGTACGAGGCCGCGGAGATGGACGGGGCCTCGCGCTGGCGGCAGTTCATCCATGTCACGCTGCCCGGTCTGCGGCCCACGATCGTCTTCACGGTGATCGTGTCGACGATCGGCGCCACCCAGCTGTTCGGGGAGCCGCTGCTCTTCGAGGGGTCCATCTCCGGCGGCATCTCGCACCAGTACCAGACCCTCGGCCTGTACATGTACGAGCAGGGCTGGGGCTTCTTCCACCTGGGCCGGGCCGCCGCCATCGCCTGGGTGATGTTCGTCCTGATCGTGGTGCTCGTCGGGGTCAACGCCCTCGTCGTGCGCCGCCGTGCCCGTAAGGAGGCCGGCCGATGACCACGCTCGCCGCACAGCCGACCACGCCCGAGACCGTACCGGCCACGACCCCGCCCGGCGGGCGCAGGAAGCCGCGCGGGCCGCGGGGCATGCAGGGCGGCTGGCTCTCCTACCTGATCCTCGGCTTCGCGCTGCTGGTCTCGGCGTTCCCGTTCTACTGGACGATCGTCGCGGCCAGCCGGTCCAACGCGGACCTCGCGAAGGTCCCGCCCAGCCTGCTGCCCGGCCCGAACCTCATCAAGAACTTCGACGCGGTGCTGGAGGAGGCCGCGATCGGCAAGGCGCTGCTGAACTCGTTCATCGTGTCCGGCTCCATCACGGTCGGCACCGTGCTCTGCTGCACCCTGGCCGGATTCGCCTTCGCCAAGCTCCGCTTCAAGGGCCGGGGCGCCCTGCTCGCCCTCACCATCGGCACGATGATGATCCCGCCGCAGCTCGGCGTCATCCCGCTGTTCATGCTGATCGCGGAACTCCAGTGGGTGAACCAGCTCCAGGCCGTGATCCTGCCCGGACTGGTGTCGGCCTTCGGAGTGTTCTTCATGCGTCAGTACCTGGTGCAGTCGCTGCCCGACGAACTGATCGAGGCGGCCCGTGTCGACGGCGCGTCGACCGCGCGCATCTTCTGGTCGATCGTCGTCCCGGTCGCCCGGCCCGGGATGGCCGTGCTCGGGATGCTCACGTTCATGACCGCGTGGAACGACTTCTTCTGGCCGATCATCGCCCTGTCCTCGCAGGAGCCGACCGTGCAGGTCGCCCTGCGGCAGCTCGGCGGCGGCTACGTCCACGACCAGTCGGTGATCATGGCCGGCACCCTGCTCGGCACCCTCCCCGTACTGCTCGTCTTCGGCCTGCTCGGACGGCAGATCGTCGGCGGGATCATGCAGGGAGCTGTCAAGGGCTGAGCTGCCGCCAAGGGCCGAGCCGCCGTCAAGGGCTGACCTGCCCGTCAAGGGCTGAGCCGTCCCCCCACCACCCCATCTCACCTCCTGGAGTGCCTGTCTCATGACCGCTGTCGATGCCCGCCCCACCACCGCGGCGGGGCTGCGGTTCCCCACCGGATTCCGCTGGGGGACGGCCACCGCCGCCTATCAGATCGAGGGAGCGGCCACCGAGGACGGCCGCACCGAGTCCATCTGGGACACCTTCAGCAGAATCCCCGGCAAGGTCCGCAACGGCGACACCGGTGACATCGCCGCCGACCACTTCCACCGGATGCCGGACGACGTGGCGCTCATGAAGGAGCTCGGCGTCACCGACTACCGCTTCTCGGTGTCCTGGTCCCGGGTCCAGCCGACCGGCCGCGGCCCCGCCGTCGAGCGCGGACTCGACTTCTACCGGCGGCTCGTCGACGAACTGCTGGGCGCCGGCATCCGGCCCGTCGCGACGCTCTACCACTGGGACCTGCCGCAGGAGCTGGAGGACACGGGCGGCTGGCCGGAGCGCGACACGGCGCACCGGTTCACGGAGTACACCGGGCTCGTGGCGCACGAGCTCGGCGACCGGGTCGCCACCTGGACGACGCTCAACGAGCCCTGGTGCGCGGCCTTCCTCGGCTACGGGAACGGGGTCCACGCCCCCGGGCGAACCAGCGACCTCGCGGCCCTGCGCGCGGCCCACCACCTCAACCTGGCCCACGGCAGCGCGACCAGCGTCCTGCGGAACGTGCTGCCGCCCTCCGCCGAGGTGTCGCTGACCCTGAACCTGCACGCCCTGCGGCCGCTGACGGACACCCCGGCGGACCACGAGGCCGTGCGGCGGATCGACGCCGTCGCCAACCGGATCTTCCTCGACCCGGTCTTCCACGGGCGGCTGCCGCAGGACCTGGTGCGCGACACGGCGTCGATCACCGACTGGTCCTTCGTCCGGGCCGGGGACCTGGAGGTCATCTCCGCGCCGCTGGACTCCCTCGGCATCAACTACTACTCCCCCAGCGTCGTTTCCGCCGGCACGTCGGAGTCCCCGTCCCCGTGGGCGGGTGCCGAGAAGCATGTGGCGTTCACTCCCGCGGACGGACCCCGCACCGCGATGGACTGGCCGGTGGACGCGAACGGGCTGCACGAACTCCTCACCCGGCTCGGCGGGGAACTGCCCGGCCTGCCGCTGATGGTCACCGAGAACGGCGCCGCGTACGACGACTACGCCGACCCCACGGGCCAGGTCCACGACCCCGGAGCGGGTGGCGTACCTGGACGCCCATCTGTCGGCCGTGCACCGGGCTATCCAGGACGGCGTGGACGTGCGCGGGTACTTCCTGTGGTCGCTCCTGGACAACTTCGAGTGGGCGTACGGCTACAGCAAGCGGTTCGGCATCGTCCACGTCGACTTCGCGAGCCAGCGCCGCACGGTCAAGGACAGTGCCCGCTGGTACGCGGACGTCATCGCACGCGGCGGTCTCGACCACCCCTGACCGTCGGAGACGAGATTGCCGGAGGGGACACGACGACGCCGGCCCCCGGGACGAATCCCGGGGGCCGGCGTCGTACAGGTACTGCGAGGAGCTGCTGACCCCGAGGGATCAGAAGTCCATGTCACCGCCCGGCATGCCGCCCGGAGCAGCCGCAGAGGCCTTCTCCGGCTTGTCGGCGATGACGGCCTCGGTGGTGAGGAAGAGCGCGGCGATGGACGCGGCGTTCTGCAGGGCGGAGCGCGTGACCTTCGCCGGGTCGAGAATGCCCTCGGCGATCATGTCGACGTACTCGCCGGTCGCGGCGTTGAGGCCGTGACCGATCGGCAGGTTGCGCACCTTCTCGACGACGACTCCACCCTCAAGACCACCGTTGACGGCGATCTGCTTGAGCGGGGCCTCCAGCGCGAGCTTGACGGCGTTGGCACCGGTGGCCTCGTCGCCCGTCAGGTCGAGCTTCTCGAAGACGGCCGAGGCCTGGAGCAGAGCCACGCCACCACCGGCGACGATGCCCTCCTCGACGGCGGCCTTGGCGTTGCGCACCGCGTCCTCGATGCGGTGCTTGCGCTCCTTGAGCTCCACCTCGGTGGCGGCGCCGGCCTTGATGACGGCCACGCCGCCGGCCAGCTTCGCGAGGCGCTCCTGGAGCTTCTCGCGGTCGTAGTCCGAGTCGGAGTTCTCGATCTCGGCACGGATCTGGTTGACGCGGCCCTGGACCTGCTCGCTGTCACCCGCCCCGTCCACGATCGTGGTCTCGTCCTTGGTGATGACGACCTTGCGGGCGCTGCCGAGCAGGTCCAGGCCGGCGTTCTCCAGCTTGAGACCGACCTCCTCGGAGATGACGGTGCCACCGGTGAGGATGGCGATGTCGCCGAGCATGGCCTTGCGGCGGTCACCGAAGCCCGGAGCCTTGACGGCGACGGACTTGAAGGTGCCACGGATCTTGTTGACGACCAGCGTCGACAGAGCCTCGCCCTCGACGTCCTCCGCGATGATCAGCAGGGGCTTGCCCGACTGCATGACCTTCTCCAGCAGCGGAAGGAGGTCCTTCACGTTGGAGATCTTGGAGTTGACGATCAGGATGTACGGGTCGTCGAAGGACGTCTCCATACGCTCCATGTCGGTCGCGAAGTACGCCGAGATGTAGCCCTTGTCGAAGCGCATACCCTCGGTGAGCTCCAGCTCCAGACCGAAGGTCTGGGACTCCTCGACGGTGATGACGCCTTCCTTGCCGACCTTGTCCATCGCCTCGGCGATCTTGGCGCCGATCTCGGTGTCGGCAGCGGAGATGGAGGCCGTCGAAGCGATCTGCTCCTTGGTCTCCACGTCCTTCGCCTGCTCCAGCAGAGCGGCGGAGACGGCCTCGACGGCCTTCTCGATGCCACGCTTCAGAGCCATCGGGTTGGCACCCGCGGCGACGTTGCGCAGGCCCTCGCGGACGAGCGCCTGGGCGAGAACGGTGGCGGTGGTCGTACCGTCGCCGGCGACGTCGTCCGTCTTCTTGGCGACCTCCTTGACCAGCTCCGCACCGATCTTCTCGTACGGGTCCTCGAGCTCGATCTCCTTGGCGATGGAAACACCATCGTTGGTGATCGTGGGCGCGCCCCACTTCTTCTCGAGGACGACGTTACGGCCCTTGGGGCCGAGGGTGACCTTGACGGCGTCGGCGAGCTGGTTCATCCCGCGCTCGAGACCGCGCCGTGCCTCCTCGTCGAACGCGATGATCTTGGCCATGTGAAGTGGTCCTCCCGGACAGGGGTGGATTTCTCCGGACCGAGAGGCGCCCGCGACGGACGGCCAGCGTGCTCACCGGTTCCTTGCCCCGGCAAGCGTGCGGGCCTCACCGGCCCGGTCCTAAGTTCTGTCACTCTCACCTGGAGAGTGCTAACGCCAATGATTAGCACTCGACCCCTGCGAGTGCAAGCGTCCCCCTCGGGATGTGGACAACCACGGGCCCGAGCGTCCCCCTCCGGATGGGACAACCACGGGCCCGGCCGGGGACGCACGAGGGGCCCGTCCCCCGGTGGGAGGTACGGGCCCCGCGTGTGTGAGTGGTGTCGTCGGACGACCGCGCCGAGCTCAGCCGACGGCGAGCTTGACCATGTCCGCCTGCGGCCCCTTCTGGCCCTGCGAGATCTCGAATTCAACTCGCTGACCCTCTTCGAGGGTGCGGTACCCGTCCATCTGGATCGCGCTGTAGTGGACGAAAACATCCGCACCACCGTCGACCGCGATGAAGCCGTACCCCTTCTCCGCGTTGAACCACTTGACGGTGCCCTGAGCCATGCCTAACTCCCCTATTACTGGCCCTTGCACGAGCACCGCACTTCGCGGGCCCGGGTCAGAACTCACCCTCCGACAGGAGAGGGTGGCGTGCGCCGGAACGCGTCGACCGCGGCCGAATGTATCTGCCCAACTGCCCTCTGCAACAGGTCAATCGGACGAGAATTCTGGGCACACATGAACGCCCGGAAGGGATGAATTCGTGAACATCCTGGGCAAGTCGGGCCTGACAAAGGCCACTTATGGCGCAAGGAGTTCACGTACTTTGGCTGCTTCTTGTCGTGGCCGGGCGCATTCTCATATGCGGGCGGCACGGGCAGCGGCGGGGACTTCCCCAACTGTACCGCGCTCAACCATGCAGAATGGCCCCCTCCGTTTCTCTCGCGGAGGGGGCCATCGTGCTCACGCTGCGCAGTCGGGCGGCCGGGCCGGCCCGTGAGGGGCGATCAGCCTCCGGCGACGGCCGGGATGATCGAGACGCCGGCGCCGTCCGGGGTGACCGCGTCCAGGCCGCCCTCGAAGCGCACGTCGTCGTCGTTGACGTACACGTTGACGAAGCGGCGCAGCTTGCCCTGGTCGTCCAAGACGCGGGCGCCGATGCCCGGGTGGTTCTGCTCCAGGGACGCGATGACCTCGGAGAGGGTCGCACCCTCGGCCGCGACCTCGGCCTGACCGCCCGTGTAGGTGCGGAGGATGGTGGGGATACGGACCTTGACGCTCATGTGGGTGCCTTCCTTGGGTCTCGGGTGGTCAGCTGGCGGCGGCGAGGCCCGCGTCGCGGAACGCGTCCAGGCTGGGCCGGATCGTCGCCGACAGGCCGGTCGTCGGGGCGACCGCGTCGAGCGTCTTCAGGCCGTCACCGGTGTTCAGGACGACGGTGGTCAGCGCCGGGTCGAGCACACCGGCGTCGATCAGCTTCTTCGTCACACCGACCGTCACCCCGCCCGCGGTCTCGGCGAAGATGCCCTCGGTCCGGGCCAGCAGCTTGATCGCGTCGACGACCTGCTCGTCGTTGACATCCTCCACGGCACCACCGGTGCGCCGGGCGATGTCCAGGACGTACGGGCCGTCGGCCGGGTTGCCGATCGCCAGGGACTTGGCGATGGTGTTCGGCTTCTGGGGCCGCACCACGTCGTGACCGGCCTTGAAGGCGGTGGAGACCGGGGAGCAGCCCTCGGCCTGGGCGCCGAAGATCTTGTACGGCTTGTCCTCGACGAGGCCGAGCTTGATCAGCTCCTGGAGACCCTTGTCGATCTTCGTGAGCTGCGAGCCGGACGCGATCGGGATGACGATCTGGTCGGGCAGCTGCCAGCCGAGCTGCTCGCAGATCTCGTACGCCAGGGTCTTGGAGCCCTCGCCGTAGTACGGCCGGAGGTTGACGTTGACGAAGCCCCAGCCCTCGCCGAGCGGGTCACCGATGAGCTCCGAGCAGAAGCGGTTGACGTCGTCGTAATTGCCCTCGATGCCGACCAGCTCGCCGCCGTACACCGCGGCCATGACGACCTTGCCCTGCTCCAGGTCGTGCGGGATGAACACGCAGGAGCGGAAGCCGGCGCGGGCCGCGGCGGCACCCACCGCACCGGCGAGGTTGCCGGTGGAGGAGCAGGAGAGCGTGGTGAAACCGAAGGCGCGGGCGGCCTCGACGGCGATGGCGACGACACGGTCCTTGAAGGAGTGCGTCGGGTTGCCGGAGTCGTCCTTGACGTACAGACCGCCGGTCACGCCCAGCTCGCGGGCGAGGTTGTCGGCCTTGACCAGCTTGGTGAAGCCGGGGTTGATGTTGGGCTTGTCCGCGACATCGGAGGGGACGGGCAGCAGCGGCGCGTAGCGCCAGATGTTGTCCGGGCCTTCGGCGATGCGCTTCTTCAGCTCTTCGGGGGAGCCGCTCGGCAGGTCGTACGCCACTTCGAGCGGCCCGAAACAGGACACGCAGGCGAAAATGGGGCCGAGCTCGAAACGCTCACCGCATTCGCGGCAGGAAAGCGCGACGGCGGGACCGAGATCCACGGCGGAAGTACTGGTGTCGGCGGCAACTGTCTGCACGGCCATGATGGCGGAGGCCCTTTCTCCTCATCTTCCTTGCGACGTATTTCGCCACAAGACGGAATTGGCACCTTCCCCACCGTGACCTCGCGGTCGGCAGGAGGGTTGCCGGGACTTCAACGGGCCGTTCCCTCAGTCCCTCTGGATGAGCGCTATGGCACCGGACCATGGATCCGGGCGTTTTTTCGCGGACCGACCCCGACATGCGAGGGTCATCCGCGTTGTTCAAGACTGTAACCGAAGCACCGGACGATTGAGATAGTCGTCCGTACCGCGAGATGGATCACATACAGGGAGTATCGACCGTGCTGGAAGAGGTGGAACGCTGGCTGACCAGGCGTTCCTGGTCGGCCGCAGACCGCCCGCTCGACCGTCTCACGGCCGCCCGGGAGAGCGGTCCGCACCGCTCCCGCGTCAGCGTCGTCCTGCCCGCGCTGAACGAGGAGGCGACCGTCGGCGCGATCGTCGCGGAGATCCGGCGCGAGCTGATGGAGAAGGTCCAGCTCGTGGACGAACTGGTGGTGATCGACTCCGGTTCCACCGACGGCACCGCCCGCGCCGCGCGCCGGGCCGGAGCCCGGGTCGTGCACCGGGACGCGATCCTGCCCCGGGTACCCGCGGTCCCCGGCAAGGGCGAGGTGCTGTGGCGGTCGCTGCTGGTGACCAGCGGGGACATCGTCTGCTTCGTCGACGCCGACCTCAAGGACTTCTCGGCGGACTTCGTCTCCGGCATCGTCGGCCCGCTGCTGACCGACCCCACGGTGCAGTTCGTCAAGGCGATGTACGACCGCCCGCTCGGCGAAGCCGCAGGCCAGGGCGGTCGCGTCACCGAGCTCGTGGCACGCCCCCTGCTCAACCTGCACTGGCCGAGCCTCGCCGGCTTCGTCCAGCCCCTCGGCGGCGAGTACGCCGTACGGCGCTCCCTGCTCGAACGGCTGCCCTTCCCCGTCGGCTACGGAGTGGAACTGGGCCTGCTCGTCGACGCCCTGCACACGGTCGGTCTGGACGCGCTGGCCCAGGTCGACGTCGGCGTTCGCAAACACCGCCACCAGGACGGCCAGGCCCTCGGCAGGATGGCCGCCACGATCTACCGCACGGCGCAGCTGCGGCTCTCCCGGGGCTCGCTCGTACGCCCCGAGATCACCCAGTTCGAGCGGGGGCCCGACGGGTTCGTCCCGCACACCCATGCGGTGGACACGGAGGAGAGGCCGCCGATGCGGGAGATCGCCGAGTACGCCTCGCGCAACGCGGCGTAACGGTTCTTCTCGCTCAGCCGCACGCAGACTTCACGTTTGGCGGCTTCCCGAACGGGCTAGGTTCGGGTACATGGTCTCCGAGCAAGCCGCCCAGGTCCTCGTCGCGTCCAACCGCGGCCCTGTGTCGTACGCCCTGCGGGAGGACGGCACGCTCGACTCGAAACGCGGCGGGGGCGGGCTCGTCTCCGGCCTCAGCGCCGTCGACGACAAGCTGTGGGTCTGCGCCGCCCTCGGCGACGGCGACCGCGAGGCGGTCCGGCGCGGGGTGTCCGAGCCGGGCGTCCGGATGCTCGACATCGACGCCGGGGTCCACGCCGACGCGTACAACGGCATCGCGAACTCCGTGCTCTGGTTCGTCCACCACATGATCTACGAGACGCCGGTGGAGCCGGTCTTCGACGCGGAGTTCCGCGGGCAGTGGGCCTCCTACGAGGCGTACAACCGTGCCTTCGCCGAGGCGCTCGCCGAGGAGGCGGGCGAGGGCGCCGCCGTCCTGGTGCAGGACTACCACCTCTCGCTGGTCCCCGGCATACTGCGCGAGCTCCGCCCCGACCTGCGCATCGGGCACTTCTCGCACACCCCCTGGGCGCCCGTCGACTACTTCCGGCTGCTGCCCGACGACATCGGCGAGCAGCTGCTCAAGGGCATCCTGGGGGCCGACCGCGCCGCGTTCCTGACCCGCCGCTGGGCGGACGCCTTCATCGGCTGCTGCACGGAGATCCTCGGCGGCACCGGCCGCACCCGGATCGGGGTGCACGGGCTGGGCGCCGACGCCGACTTCCTGCGCCGCCGCTCCCACGAGGCGGACGTGGACGACCGCATGGAGATCCTGCGGGAGCAGGTGGGCGCTGACCGGCGCACGATCGTGCGGGTGGACCGCACCGAGCTCTCCAAGAACATCGTCCGGGGGCTGCACGCCTACCGCGCGCTCCTGGAGGAGCGCCCCGAATGGCGCGAACGCGTGGTGCACATCGCCTTCGCCTACCCCTCGCGACAGGACCTCGCGGTGTACCGCGACTACACCGCGGAGGTCCAGCGGGTCGCGGACGCGATCAACGCGGAGTACGGCACGGCGGACTGGACCCCGGTCCTGCTCCACGTCGACGACGACTTCGCCCGCTCCCTCGCGGCCTACCGGCTGGCGGACGTGGCCCTGGTCAACCCGATCCGCGACGGCATGAACCTGGTCGCCAAGGAGGTCCCGGTCGTCTCCGACCACGGCTGCGCGCTGGTGCTGTCGCGCGAGGCGGGGGCGTACGAGGAGCTGGGCGAGGACGCGATCGTGGTCAACCCGTACGACGTATCCGCCACGGCGGCGGCGCTGCACGAGGCGCTGACGATGGACCCGGACGAGCGGGGCGCCCGTTCGAAGCGCCTCGCCGCCGCGTCGACCGCGCTGCCCCCGCAGCAGTGGTTCCTGGACCAGCTGGAGGCGCTGCGGGCCTGAGGGCCGTCCCGCCCGCCCTCAGGGGGCCAGCTGTCCGGCCAGGTCCCCGAGCAGAGCCGCCACCGCCGCAGGCCCGGACACCAGCAGGTCCGCCCGGTCGGCGAGTTCGGGGACCTCGGTGCCGCTGCACACGAGCAGTCCGGCCAGGCCCTGGGCGCGGAGCTTCTCCACGGCGGCGTACGCGGCGAGGTCGCCCAGGTCGTCACCGGCGTACAGCACCGACTCCGCGCCCACCGCCTTCACGTACTCCTCCAGCGCCACGCCCTTGTCCATGCCCGGCGGGCGCAGCTCCAGGACCAGGCGGCCCGGTTCGACGATGAGGCCGTGGCGGGCGGCGAGAGCGGCCAGCGGGGTACGCAGGGCCTCGAAGGCCGCCTGCGGGTCGTCGGCGCGGCGGGTGTGCACGGCGAGCGCCCGGCCGCCCTTCTCCTCGATCCAGATGCCGCTGTCCGTGGGCCTGCCCGCCTCCGCCAGCACCGCCGGAAGCTCCGCCCGGACGGCTTCCACTCCGGGGTCGGGGTCGGGAGCGCTCACGGTGGCGGTGGCGGCGTCCCAGCGTTCGGCGCCGTAGTGGCCGAGGACGACGAGGTGGTCGAGGCCCGGCGCTCCGGCGAAGCCGCCGTACCGCACGGCGGTGTCGGCGGGGCGGCCCGTGATCACGGCCACGGCGGCTACCCGCGGGGCGAGCGCGGAGAGGGCCGGGACGACATCGGGGTGAGCGCGGGACCGCTCCGGGTCGGGGACGATGTCGGCAAGCGTGCCGTCGAAGTCCAGCGCGACGACCGCACGGCCGGGCCGAGCGAGAAACGCGGCGAGGCCGTCACGGCCGGCCTGGGTGGACGGGGTCGGAAGGGGGTGTGCCGGGATACCCATGGCCCGAGCGTATCGGTGACCGGGCGGGCGGTGGGGTCCGCGCCGCGCCCACGCCGGGTCCGTTCCGGCACGGTCACCCCGAGGCCAGCTGCTCCGCTATCTCCTGGATCCAACCGGCGCTCTTCCTCGGGTCGTTGAGGGTCTCGGCCCACGCATCCGGCTCCAGCTTGTGCGTGGCCGGGCCGGACTTGAGAGCGACGAGCAGGGCCCTGGCGGACTCCCGCATCTCGGCCGTCGTGCTGCCGCTCCCGGCTATGTCGGGACCCGCCGCCAGGGCGTAGATCTCGCGGGCCATGGCCTGGCGTTCGCCCTTCGACACCTTCTTCCAGAACTTCAGGGCGTGTTGCAGCGATTCCTTGCGGGACGCCGCCGCGGACTCGCCCTCCGGCGACCAGCGCTCGGGGTGACGTACCTCTTCGTAGCGCTTCGTGGCGGCGCGGAGCGCCTTGTACAGCGTGACGCTCAGGACGAGGCCGGCTCCGGCCCCGGCGAGGCCCCATCCGACCGGGTTGCTCGCCAGCATGCCGGTTCCCGCCGCCACCGCCGTCACGATGCCGGCCGCGGCCTTCGTCGACTCGCCCATCGCGCCGCCGACCGCCTCCTTGCCGATCTTGGTGAGCTGCTTCTTCTTCGCGTACCCCTGCGCCGCGCTCAGCTTCTCCGCCTCGCGCTGCCCGTGGCTCTCCGTGTGCTGGAGGCTCTCGGCGGCGTCACGGGCCGCGCCCGCCGCCTGCCAGACGCCGTCGAAGGCCGCGGAAACGGCCGCCGGCCGTCCCTCGTCGTCAAGGTCCCAGGCGTCGTTCAGCGCGACGTCGGCGTCCTCCACGGCCCTGCTGGTCCGCTCCACCGATGCGTGCAGCCGGGCCACCGACTCGCTGAGGACGAGGCGGGGATCTCTGAGATTCTTCACGTTCTTGTACTTGCGGCCCGCTCCCCCTATGCGGACGGCGGCCCGTCCGCTCTTCACCAGGCCGGCGGAGGCACTGGCGGCACCGCTCACCTCGGACGCCAGCGCGGCCTCCGCCACCTTCTGGAGCTTGGTCGCCTCCTTGGCGATGCCGGCGCCGTAGGCCCCCGAACTGATGGCGCCGACCACCGCGTCGGCCCCCTTGGTCCTGGCCTTCTTGTTCGCCGTGTGGTGCTTGGCCCCGCTCTCGTGCTGCTTGGCGTCCTTCATGTTCTTGTACGCGTCCATGCCACTGACCACGACGCCGGGGAGCTCCGTGAGGAGGTTCCCCGAGGCGGCGGAGGCACCCGAGGCGGCGGTGGAGTGCTTGAGACCCTCGTTGCCCGCGGCGGCGGCCTGCTGGGTGAAGCCCGCGTTGGCGGGGGTCTGGATGCCCTTGACGAAGGTGTCGATGGGTTCGAGATTCTTCTTGAACCTGTCGAGGAAAGCGGCGATCCGGGCGCGGTAGTCCTTCTTCGCTCCGGCGCCCCCGCCCTGCTCCGGCGCCCTCCCCCCGTCCGCGCCCCTGGCGCGCTGGACCGCCACGGTCGCGATCCGGTTGCCTGCGCGGGACTGCATCTCGAGGAAGGCGTGTTCCGTCGCGCGTGCGGACGTCCCCCCGGGCCGGCTGCCCTCCCTGCGCTGCCGTGCCGACGCCAGGACGGCTGCGGACGGCTGCGGCGAGGTGCGGTGGGCCGGGGTGCTCATGGACGTACCTCTCCTGCGACGACCGGGCGAGGGGAGAGTAGCCAGGTGTGGCCAACAGGACGGGTACGGCGGGGAAATTCCGTGGACATGCGGAAGCGCGCCGTCGCGTCCCGGTCTCCGCAAGCCTCAGCGGCGACCGCGCCTCGCGTCCCGTACGCGGCGGAGGCGGTTCACCGTCACCGGGTCCTCCTCCAGCGCGCGGCGGTCGTCCAGGAGCGCGTTGAGCAGCTGGTAGTAGCGCACCGGCGACATCCCCAGCTGCTCCCTGACCGCCCGCTCCTTCGCACCGGGGCCCGCCCAGTCGCGCCGTTCCAGAGCGAGCACCGCGCGCTGCTGCTCCGAGAGCGGGGCGGCGGAGGAGGCGGAGCGGCCCGGGTCGTCGGCGGCGTCGGTGTCGGGGCGGCCGGGGTCGTCGGTGTCGGGGCGGCCGGGATCGTCGGCGTCGGGGCGGCCGGGGTCGTCGGCGTCGGAGCGGTCGGCGGTCATATCAACCAACCTACGACCTACTTCGCGTTGTCGGCCTGCCGGGCCAGCGCGGCGATCTCCACGAGCACGCCCTCCGGGTTGCTGCCGGGCTCGACCGCGGCACCGATCTTCTCCTTGATCGTCTCGCTGGCCTGCGCCCAGGACGTCTTGCCGAACGGGTAGAGCCGGGAGTTCGGCAGCGCCGACAGGAAGGGGCGCAGCGACGCGTGCTCTGTGTCGGCCTCCATCGCGGCGGACGCGCTGCCGGTCACCGGCAGCAGGTCGTAGCGGTCGGCGAAGGCCAGCACGTTGTCGTCCTCGTAGGCGAAGTCGAGGAACTTGCCTATCTCGGCCCGGTGGCCGTTCTGCTTGAAGCCCATCATCCAGTCGGCCACACCCATCGAGCCCTCGGTGGGGCCGTCGATCCCGGGCAGCGGGACCATGCCGACCTGGACGCCCTTCTTCTCGGCCTCCTGCATCAGCGTCGGGTGGCCGTTGAGCATGCCGACCTCGCCCTTGGTGAACGCCTCGAAGGCCTTCGCCCGGTCGAGCTTCCCGGGGGCGACGGGTCCGGTCAGCCCCTTGCCGACGAGGTTGTCCTTCAGCCACCGGAACGTCGCGATGTTGGCCGGGGAGTCGATGTCGTAGTTGCCGACGTCGTCCGTGTAGTCGCCGCCCCCGCTGAGCATCCACATCAGGGTCTCGGCCTGGGACTCCTCCTCGCCGAGCGGCAGGGCGAAGGGGTAGGTCACGCCCTGCCGGTCCAGCGCGGCAGCGTCGTTCTCGATGTCGTCCCAGGTCTTCGGGGCGTCGAGGCCGGCCTTGGCGAACAGGCCCTTGTTGTAGAACATCAGCCGGGTGCTGGCCACGAACGGCAGACCGTAGAGATTGCCGTCGACCTCGCCCGCGCCGGTCAGCGAGGGCAGGAAGTTGGAACCCGTACGGATGGCGATCGTCTCGTCGGCGGTGTAGAGCTTGCCCGCCTCGGCGTAGTCGGCGTACGCCCCGATCTGCGCGATGTCGGGGGCGTTGCCCGCCTTCACCATCTCGGCGACCTTCCGGTCGACGTCCTTCCAGGAGTAGACGCTCACGTCCACCGTGATGCCGGGGTTCTTCTTCTCGAACTTCCCGGCGACGTCGTCCCAGTACTTCTGGGAGCCGCTCTCCGCGTCCGTCCCGTAGTCCGCCGCGACCAGCTTCAGGGTGACGTCGCCGCCACCGGTGTCCGACCCGCACCCTGACAACGTTGCCGTCATACCGAGTGCGGCCACCGCCGCGGTCAGACCCACAAAGCGCCGCTGCACAGCCCTGTCCATCCCTACATCGGTCGGTTCCGCCGCCACGGCGGCGGAACCGCGTTCCTTGCCCATGTTCCACACGGAGGTCTACACCACCGGTGCCTCGGTTCGGCAATCTAGCAGGACCGTTTTGTATGGGTGGTCAACAAACCGCGCTAGTGGACTAGACCTTTTAGGGGTCGGCGGGCGAAACTGTCTCCCGTGAGACACGTCATCGCCCTCGATGTGGGCGGCACAGGGATGAAGGCCGCGCTGGTCGGGGCGGACGGCACGCTGCTCCACGAGGCGCGCCGGGCCACCGGCAGGGAGCGCGGCGCCGAGGCCGTCGTGGAGACGATCCTGGGCTTCGCCGCCGAGCTTCAGGCGTACGGCGCGGAGCACTTCGGCGAGGGCGCCGTCGCCGCCGGGGTCGCCGTCCCCGGCATCGTCGACGCGGAACGGGGCATCGCCGTCTACGCCGCCAACCTCGGCTGGCGCGACCTCCCGCTCCGCGCACTCCTCGGCGAACGGCTCGGCGGCATACCCGTCGCGCTCGGCCACGACGTCAGGACGGGCGGCCTCGCCGAGGGACGGATCGGCGCGGGCAACGGCGCGGACCGCTTCCTCTTCGTGCCGCTGGGCACCGGGATCGCCGGCGCCATCGGCATCGCGGGCGCCATCGAGGCGGGCGCCCACGGCTACGCGGGCGAGATCGGCCACATCGTGGTCCGGCCGGACGGACCCGACTGCGGTTGCGGCCAGCGCGGCTGTCTGGAGACCCTCGCGTCCGCCTCCGCCGTCTCCCGGGCCTGGGCCGCCGCCTGCGGCGACCCCGAAGCGGACGCGGCGGACTGCGCGAAGGCCGTGGCGTCGGGCGACCCCGCCGCCGTACGCGTATGGCAGGACGCCGTCGACGCGCTCGCCGCGGGCCTGGTCACCGCGATCACTCTGCTGGACCCCCGCACGCTCATCATCGGTGGCGGTCTTGCCGAGGCAGGGGAAACCTTGTTCACACCACTGCGTGCGGCCGTCGAGGAACGCGTCACGTTCCAGAAGCTGCCCCACATCGTCCCGGCGGCCCTCGGGGACACCGCCGGATGCCTGGGCGCAGGGCTGCTCGCCTGGGATCTACTCTCCACGGAGGTATCCGCCTGATGGCCGGACGCGCAGACAGCACAGTTCTCGCAGGTGCCCGGGTGGTGCTTCCGACCGGGACGGTCGAGGACGGCCGGGTGATCGTCGAGGGCACCCGCATCGCCGGCAGCACACCGGACGGCGCCCGGACACTCGACCTCACGGGCCACTGGGTGGTCCCCGGATTCGTGGACATGCACAACCACGGCGGCGGCGGCGCGTCCTTCGCCACCGGCACCGCCGAGGACGTCCTGACCGGAGTGCGGGCGCACCGCGAGCACGGCACGACGACCGTCGTCGCCTCCACCGTCACCGGCGACATGGACTTCCTGGCCCGCCAGGCCGGGCTGCTCTCCGAGCTGGTCGAGCAGGGCGAACTCGCCGGCATCCACTTCGAGGGCCCGTTCATCTCCCCGTGCCGCAAGGGCGCACACAGCGAGGGACTGCTCCGCGACCCCGACCCGGCCGAGGTCCGCAAGCTGCTCGACGCGGCACGCGGCACCGCGAAGATGGTCACCCTCGCCACCGAACTCCCCGGCGGCATCGACTCCGTGCGGCTGCTCGCCGAGCACGGGGTGATCGCCGCCGTCGGCCACACGGACGCGACGTACGAGCAGACCGTCGAGGCGATCGAGGCGGGCGCCACCGTCGCCACGCACCTCTACAACGCGATGCCGGCCCTCGGCCACCGCGCCCCCGGGCCGATCGCGGCCCTCCTGGAGGACGAGCGCGTCACCGTCGAGCTGATCAACGACGGCACGCATCTGCACCCAGCCGCCCTGGAGCTCGCCTACCACCGCGCGGGCGCCGACCGGGTCGCGCTGATCACGGACGCCATGGACGCGGCAGCCGCGGACGACGGCTTCTACGAGCTGGGCCCGCTCGCCGTCGAGGTCAAGGACGGCGTGGCCCGCCTGGTCGAGGGAGGCTCCATCGCGGGCTCCACCCTCACCCTGGACACCGCGTTCCGCCGGGCCGTGACGATCGACCGGATTCCCGTCGAGGACGTCGTGCGGTCCATCTCCGCCAACCCGGCCCGGCTCCTGGGGCTCTACGACCGGGTCGGCTCGCTGGACCCGGGCAAGGACGCCGATCTCGTCGTCCTGGACGCGGACTTCGCGGTCAAGGGCGTCATGCGCCGCGGCGAGTGGATCGTGGAACCCGTATCGGCTGAGGCCGCACCCCGGCCGACGGCCGTGTGAACACGTAACGAAGAGACGGCGGTTGTCCCGGAGACCTGGGACGGCCGCCGCCTCTTTGGCATGATCACCAGGACAGCGCCGCGGGGAGACGGCGCGCGGGAACGGACGACCAAGGAACCGGGGGCCGGTACAGGTGATACTGACCGTCACGCTGAACACGGCACTCGACCTGACCTACGCCGTCCCCGCCCTCGTCCCGCGCAGCAGCCACCGCGTCACCGAGGTGACCGAACGGCCCGGCGGAAAGGGCGTCAACGTGGCCCGGGTGCTCTCCGCGCTCGGCCACGACACCGTGGTCACCGGCTTCGCCGGCGGCGCCACCGGAGCCGTCGTGCGCCGCCTGCTCGGGGCACTCCCCCACGGCCCCGCCGACGCGCTCGTCACCGTCGGCGGCAACACCCGCCGCACCCTGGCCGTCGCCGACCGCTCCACCGGCGACACCACCCAGCTCAATGAACCCGGCCCGCACATAGGCGCCGACGAGTGGGCGGCCTTCCTCCGGACGTACGGCGAACTCCTCCCCGGAGCCGAGGCCGTCGCCCTCTGCGGAAGCCTGCCGCCCGGCATCCACGTCGGCGCGTACGCGGAACTCGTCCGGCTCGCCCGCTCCGCCGGGGTGCCCGTGCTCCTGGACACCGACGGCGAACCCCTGCGCCGCGGCATCGCCGCCCGCCCCGACCTCGTCAAGCCGAACGCCGACGAGCTCGCCCGGCTCACCGGCGCCCGCGAACCCCTGCGCGCCACCCGCGACGCCCGCCGCCGCGGCGCGCACAGCGTCGTCGCCTCGCTGGGCGCCGACGGGCTCCTCGCCGTCACCCCGGAGGGCATCTGGCGCGCCGCGCCGCCGTCCGCCGTGCGGGGCAACCCGACGGGCGCGGGCGACTCCGCCGTGGCCGGACTGCTCTCCGCGCTCGCCGAGGGGCTCGGCTGGCAGGACCGGCTGGCCCGCGCGGTGGCCCTGTCGACGGCGACCGTACTGGCCCCGGCGGCCGGGGAGTTCGACCGCGCCGCCTACGAGGAACTACTGCCGCGCGTCACCGTCGAGCAGCACGCGTCCGCGGCCTGATCCGCGCCCCGCACGCGAAAACACCGCGTCCCGGCCCGCAACTGCGGACCGGGACGCGGTGTTCGCGGACGACTAACCCTGGACGTGCCCCGACTTCAGCGACAGCTGGTCGAGGTTGGCGTCGCACGAGTCGCCCTCGTTGCACGAGAGCATCAGCGTGTTCGACCCCTTCTTCAGCTGGACCCACGCGTACGTCTTGGTCCAGCCCTTCTCCAGGTCGCCCTCCGCCGCCTGCGCGAAGTTCTTCATGTTGATGGACCGGGGGGCCTCGGCGTTGACCGTCAGGGACGTCTTCGCGTCCTTGCCCGGCACGCCGTAGGTCACGAACAGCGTGTACTCGCCGCTCTCGGGCACATCGACCGTCCAGGTGGCCGACCGGCCGACCTCGTTGAGGCTGATGTACTGGCCGTTGGCGCTCTTGGCGCCCTTGACCGTGTTGTCCAGCGAGGCCGTACCGCCGAGCGTCAGCGTCGCCGCGTCCTGCTCGGGCAGGTCGACGGGCTCCTGGGACGGCTTCGCGGACTTCTCCGGCTTCGGGGACTCCTGCACCTCGTCGGCCGGACCCGCCGACGAACCGGCCTCGTCCTTCTTGCCCTCGCTGTCGTCGCCCGTCATCAGCGCGGCCCCGATGCCGATGAGCACCACCGCGACCACGGCCACCGCCGCGATCAGCAGGGCCTTGGTGTTGGGGCCGCCACGGCCCGGGCCGGAGCCCCTGCCGCCGCCGTACCCCACGGAGCCGGACTGCGCGGTCGGCGCTCCGCCGGGGTAGGTCTCCGGTGCCGCGTACTGCGGGTTCGGCTGACCGTACTGCGGGGACTGCTGGCCGTACTGGGGCGGAGCCTGCTGGCCGTACGCCTGCTGCGGCGGAACCTGCCCGTACTGGCGCTCGCCCACCGCGCGCACCTGGTTGTACGACGTTCTCGGCCGGCCGGGCTGCGCGGCCGGACCGGGGTAGCCGTAGCCACCCTGCCCGGGCGGCTGTGCGCCCGCCGCCTGCCCGTCCGCGTACAGATAGCCGAACGGATCGTCGTCCTCGGGCTTGCTCGCGCCGTTGTTTCCGGCCGTCATCCCTGGGTCACTCCTCACCATGTCGCCAGCCGTCGCCGACCGGCCGAGCCTACCCCGAACGGAGCACGCGTCGAATTGCCCTCGGTCCCCCGGAAAACCGGGCGGTGCACGGGAACAGCCGGGGCGTTAACCTCAGCCGGCTCTGCGGTGAACCTTCGACCGGGACCGCTTTTCCACATACATCCGCTGGTCGGCGGAGTGCAGGACCTCTTCCTCGGTCATGCCGCACTCGGCCCAGCCGATACCGAAACTCGCCCCGACCCTGACCGCGCGGCCGTCCACCCGGATGGGCGGAATGATGGCGTTACGCAAGCGTACGGCCAGATCCGCGGCATCTGCCGCCCCGAGACCGTCCGCGAGGACGACGAATTCGTCACCCCCGAGCCGCGCGACCGTGTCACCGTCCCGTACGCAGGTCGTCAGCCGCCGCGCGACCTCGATGAGAACCGCGTCACCCGCGTGGTGCCCGAAGCGGTCGTTGATCGACTTGAAGCCGTCGAGGTCGCAGAAGAGCACCGCGAGGCCCTTGGTCCCGTCGTCGCGCTCCGCGTCGGGCGCCACGATGTGCACATGGTGGTCGTACGGCCCGACGCCCGGCGCCACCTCTCCCTCGTAACCGTCGGCGCGATAGCCGTGCGCCGAGCTCTCCACGTCGCCGTACGCCGCGTCGAGCGCCTCGATCGCGGAGGAGGTGACCGCCGCGTGAGGCCTCTCACACAGCCGGGCGCTGAGCCGGGAGCGCAGCTCGGCGCTGTTGGGCAGGCCGGTGAGCGCGTCGTGCGAGGCGCGGTGCGCGAGGTTCAGCTCGTTACGCTTGCGCTCCTCGATGTCCTCGACGTGGGTGAGCAGGAAGCGCGGGCCGTCGGTGGTGTCGGCGACGACGGAGTTGCGCAGCGAGACCCAGAGATACGTGCCGTCCCTGCGCCCGAGCCGCAGCTCCGCCCGGCCGCCCTCGGCCGACGTGCGGAGCAGGGTGCCGATGTCCTCCGGGTGCACGAGATCGGCGAAGGAGTAGCGCCGCAGCACGGACGCGGGGCGGCCCAGCAGCCGGCAGAGCGCGTCGTTGGTGCGCAGCAGCCTGCCGTGCTGGTCACCACCCATCTCAGCGATGGCCATGCCGCTGGGGGCGTACTCGAAAGCCTGACGGAAGGACTCCTCGCTGGCGCGCAGTGCCTGCTGTTCGCGCTCCAGCCTGACGAGCGCGCGCTGCATATTTGCTCGGAGCCTGGCGTTACTGATCGCAATCGCCGCCTGCGAGGCGTACATCTGGAGGGCCTCACGGCCCCAGGCGCCGGGACGGCGGCCGTTACGGGGCCTGTCGACCGATATGACGCCCAGGAGGTCCAGACCTCCGCCGGAGGCGTACATCGGGGCGTAGAGGCGGTCCAGGGGGTGCCACTCGTCCTCGAAGCGGGGCTCGGGGCCCTCGGTGTGCCACTGCGGTACGTCGTCGTCGAGGAGCACCCAGCCCTCGGTGTGGGGTATGAACCGGAGCTCGTCCCAGGCCTCGCCCATGGAGAGCCTGCGCTCCCAGGACTCACGCGAGCCGACCCGGCCGGTGATCAGGGATTCCGCGGCGGTGTTGCCGGCGAACGCGGCGACGACGAGGTCACCGTCGGGACGCACGAGATTGACGCAGCCCAGCTCGTACCCGAGACCGCCGACGATGCCGTCGGCGACCGACTGCAGCGTGTCCGCCAGACTCCGCGCCGTGTTGAGATCAGCGACGGCCTGGTGCAACTGCCGCATGGTCGCAAGGCGGACGTACGGCTCCGACTCGGCCTCCATCGCTCGCACTCCCTGAGACCTCGACAGCAACTCCAGGTTTCATATCGACGTACTTGTTGCACTGTCACGGCCACTGAATCACAGTGAGCTGTGCACCCGGTACACAGGGTCAACAAATATTGCTCTCTGTGACTCAAGTCACAACAGATGGTGAAGACTTCAGGAGCCGTCTCCCGTGGCTGCTGTTATTTACCGAACGCAAATCCGCGGCGTGGTCCCGGAGTCCTAGGACCCGGCTGGTCCCCCGGTCCGATGCGTCGGTACGGCCGGGGCCACTAGCGTGCCCAGTGTGCTGCAGAAGACTCCCCCCTCCCCGCGTCCCGAAGCCGTCATCCATCCTGAAGGGGTGAGCAACGACGAATTCCGCGCCGCCCTGTCCCGCCTGGCCGCGGGTGTGGTGCTGGTCACCGCCCAGGAGCCACCGCTCGACGAGCACGGACGCGGCGAGGACGTCGGAATGACGGCCACCGCCTTCATGTCGGTCTCCCTGGACCCGCCGCTGGTCATGGTGAGCCTGCGCAACGACTCACGGATGGACGACCTGCTGGCCGAGCAGCCCTTGTGGGCGGTGTCTGTACTCGCGGAGAACCAGCGGCACATCGCCGGACGGTTCTCCATGAAGGGCCGGATCAGCGACCGGCTGCTGTTCGAGGAACTCCCCTGTATACGGGGCGAGGTCACGGGCGCGCTCGTGATGGACGGGGCGCTGGCGACCCTGGAGTGCCGCACGGAGCAGCGGGTGGTGGCGGGTGACCACACGCTGGTGATCGGCCGGGTGCTGGCGGCGTCCCTGCCGCGCACGGACGGCGACCCGCTGACGTACTTCAAGGGGCGCTACCGACAGCTGGGGTAGCGGGGGCACCGGGGGGCGGGGACTCGGGGGGCCCGGGTCGCTTGCGCGGGACTCGCGTGGCAACCCGTGGGGCCCCCGGTTACCAGTCGCGGCCGGAGCGTCCGCGCTTCGTGTCGCCGCGCTGCTTCTTCTCGCGCAGGCGCCGCTCGTTGATGCCGCGCGGAATCTTCTTCTTCAGGCGCGGCTTGGGCGGCGGCGCGGTCGCCTCCGCGAGGAGCGCCGCCAGCCGCACGGCCGCCGTCTCGCGATTGCGCCACTGCGAGCGGTGCTCCGAGGCGCGGACGGACACGACCCCTCCGACCAGCCGGCCCGCCAGCCGCTCCAGGGCCCGTGCCTTCCACACCTCGGGGAGCGACTCGGTCGCCGCGAGGTCGAACCGCAGCTCCACCTGGGAGTCGCTGGTGTTGACGTGCTGCCCGCCGGGTCCGGAGGACCGCGAGAAACGCCACATGAGCTCGGCCTCCGGCAGGGAGACCGAACCGCGGATGACATAGGGCCCGGACATGACACCCATGTTCCCCGGCCCACGACCTGTTCGTCACCTTCTTTTGCGAGCGTTCGGCCAGAAGTTCGGCAAAGAAAGTAAAGCGAGCAGGAACCTCGTGGTCTCTTGCCTGCGTTAAGAGGTGTGACGGTAGCTTTCGTGATGGCACGAAGCCCGCACACGACGATGAAAGGGACTTCCCATGGCAGTAAGCCTGTCCAAGGGCGGCAACGTCTCCCTCACCAAGGAGGCCCCGGGCCTGACCGCCGTCACGGTCGGCCTCGGCTGGGACGTCCGCACCACCACCGGCACCGACTTCGACCTCGACGCCTCGGCGATCGCGGTCAACGCCGCCGGCAAGGTCTTCTCCGACGGCCACTTCGTCTTCTTCAACAACAAGGCGACCCCGGACCAGACCATCGTCCACACCGGTGACAACGTCACGGGCCAGGGCGAGGGCGACGACGAGCAGATCAACGTCAACCTGGCGGGCCTCCCGGCGGACATCGACAAGATCGTCTTCCCGGTCTCCATCTACGACGCCGAGGCTCGCAGCCAGAACTTCGGCCAGGTGCGGAACGCCTTCATCCGCATCATCAACCAGGCCGGCGGCACCGAGATCGCCCGCTACGACCTCAGCGAGGACGCCGCCACCGAGACCGCCATGGTCTTCGGCGAGCTCTACCGCAACGGCGCCGAGTGGAAGTTCCGCGCGGTCGGCCAGGGCTACGCCTCGGGCCTGCGCGGCATCGCCCAGGACTTCGGCGTCAACCTCTGACGTAACGGCACGTCCCACGGGAGCCCCCGCCCGACCTCGGTCGGACGGGGGCTCCCGTGTGTCGCGGCCCGGGCCGCACATCCGTCACCCGGCGCCTACGCGCGCCCCGTTCGGCTGCTGCTGCGGCTGCTCCCGTGCGCCATATGGCGGACACGAGCGCCGGTACCGCCACGGCCGGTCCCAGCACCGCCGCCGGCAACGCCTCTTCCTCCGGCGCCGCCTGGGCCGGGGTCAACGTCAAGTAGCGGACGGACCCGCACCACAGGGAGCCGGTCAGTCCAGCGCGGGCCGGCTCCCGCCGTTCAGCCAGGTGTCCCACAGCTCGCTCAGGTCCAGGCCGGACTTCTCCTCGACGTACGCGGTGAAGTCCTCCGTCGACGCGTTGCCGTGCCTGTGGTCCTTCAGCCAGCCCCTGACCAGGCGGAAGAAGGCCGTGTCGTCGTCCATCTCCTGCCGGACGCGGTGCACGACCATCGCGCCCCGCCCGTAGACCGGCGGCCTGGACAGATCGGCGGGGCCGGGCGGACGGGACGGCGGGAAGGCCCAGTTCGCGTCGTCGGCGTACGCCGTGGCGAAGCTCTCCCGCACGGAAGGGCCGCCGTGGTCCTCGCTCCAGAGCCACTCCGCGTAGGTCGCGAAGCCCTCGTTGAGCCACATGTCGCGCCAGCTCCGGGGCGTCACGGAATTGCCGAACCACTGGTGGGCCAGCTCATGGACCAGCAGCCCGGTGTCCGGCGGGCCGGGGAAGAAGGGCCTGTTCTGCGTCTCCAGCGCGTATCCCGCGTCGCCGGGCCTGCCCACGATCGCCCCGGCCGACGAGAAGGGGTAAGGGCCGAAACGCTTCTCCCCCCAGGCGACCACCTCGGGAATCCGGGCCAGCACCGCGGCACTCTCCCCGGCCGATCCCGGGTCCACCGCCGTGACCACCGGCAGTCCGTCCCCGGTGACGGTGCTCCTCACGGTGTACGGGCCGACCGCGACGGTCGCGAGATAGCTCGCCATCGGCTCGCGGACACGCCAGTGGAACGTCGTGCGGCCGCCGGTGGTGCGACGGGACTCCAGCTCCCCGTTGGACACCGCGCTCCGGCCCTCGGGCACGGTGATCCGGATGCCGTAGGACGCCTTGTCGCTCGGGTGGTGGTTCCCGGGGAACCAGGCCATCGAACCGGCCGGTTCCCCGAGCGCGACCGTCCCCCGGTCGGTGCGCAGCCAGCCCTCCTCGGAGCCGTCCGCGTCGGTGACGGTCCGGGGCGATCCGCCGTAGCGCACGACCGTGCGGAACGTCCGGCCCTCGCGCAGACGGTCCGCGACCTCGCTGTCCGGACGCAGGGTCAGCTCCGTGCCGGCCCGGTTCACCGCCGCGGGCAGCCCCTCGACCGTCACCGAACGGACCTCCAGGCCGGCGAGGTCAAGGTTGAACGCGCTGAGGTTCTGGGTGGCGCGCGCCGTGATCACGGCTGTACCGCTCAGCCGGGCGGACGGGCCGCCGGAGCCGAGCTCCAGGTCCAGGGCGTAGTGCGTGACGTCGTAACCGCCGTTGCCGAGCCGGGGGAAGTACGGATCGCGCAGACCCGCACCGCCGGGCGTGCCCACGACCCCGCCCCGGCCCGCCGTGCAGCCTGCCGCCAGGACGGCCAGGACCGGCAGCAGGGCGGCGCCGAGTGCGGTGCGGCGTGCCGCTGATCGTGGATCCACACGCCGAGCGTAGGCGCTGCGGTCCACCGCTCCCCGCACCGGCCCGGAGTGCCCGGGACCGTCCCGGACCGTCCCGGACCGGGGAGCGGGTCGGTGCGGCTACTTGCCGAGGGCCGCGACGCCCGCCGCGGCGAACTTCTCGTCGAGGTCGCCGCTCGGGGCGCCCGCCACGCCGATGCCCGCCACCGGCGCACCCTTGACCTGCACGGGAGCGCCGCCTGCCAGGAACAGGGTGCCGGGGATGTCCTTGAGGTTCGGGGCCTGCTCCAGGCGCTTGACCAGCTCGGAGGTGGGCGCGTTCCAGGAGACGGCGGTGTACGCCTTCTTCACGGCGGACTCGGGCGACTGCGGGCCCGCACCGTCGCCGCGCAGGGTGACGATGGTGTTGCCGTTGCGGTCGACGACGGCCACCGAGACGCGCTGGTTCTCCTTCTTCGCGGCGTCCAGGGTCGCCTGCGCGGCCTTCGTCGCGGCGGCCACGGTCAGGTGCGTGGACTGCTGGAGGTTGCGGTCGGCGGCGTCGGCCTTCACCGCGGCGGCGGGGGCGGCGGCCGGAGTGGACGCGCTCGCCGACATCGCGCCGAAGGTACCGGCGCCCAGAGCGGCGGCGGCAACGGCACCGGTCAGGACACGGGTGCGCAGCGACATCTTCTTCATGGGGACTCCTCGGGTGACTTCGGGCTCGGCCTCGAACGGCCGCGGGCTCGGCTTTCTGCTTCCGGTATCGATCCTCCGGCCGGTTCCGGGCCCGTACGGTCGGCGTACCGGCTGGAAGCAGCCCCCACGACGGACGACCGCCCCGTCGGCCGATCGGTTGATGCGGAGGTGGCCCCGAGGGGTGACCATGGGATGTCCGTGCAGGTCAGCGCCAACGCGGACACCGCACGGCGGGACGCGCCGCGCGGCAGGGCGCGGTAGGTCATGGCAGGGCGCGATCGAGGGAACGCGGGGTTACGAGGTGCGGCGGAAGGGAAGCGACCCGGGCGCGGACCGGCCGACTGCGGCGGAACGCGCCGCACAGGCGGACGCCGATACGGCGGCGGGCCGCGCCGCCTCGGCGGGCCACTCGTCCTCGGCCGGCCGGACCTCTTCGGCGAGCCCGTCGTCCTCGGCCGGCCGGACCTCTTCGGCGGGCCAGTCGTCTTCGGCGGGCCAAGCGTCGACGGCCGCGGACCGCGAGGCGACGGCAGGCCGGTCCACCGCGTACAGGGCCACCGCTGCGGACCGCGAGCCGACCGCGCACGGCTCCACCGCGTACGGGGCAACCCCGGCAGACCGGCCGGCTGCGGGCCCTATGGCCGCCGCGCCGGAGGACGCCGACACCCGGTGGCTGGCACTCCTCATGCACGCCGCGTTCTTCCTGCTGCTCAGCGCCTCGCTCGCGCGCTTCCTGATGCGCCACCCCGGCGAGACCCGCACCCCGTGGATCATCGCGCTGTCGGCCACGCTCGTCGTGCTCTATCTCCTCGGCCCGGTCCTCGGCTCCCGCCCCACACCCCGCCGGCTGGCCTGGCTCGGCATCCTCGTCGTCGTCTGGATGGTCCTGGTCGTCCTCGCGCCGAGCTTCGCGTGGTGCGCGGTGCCGCTCTTCTACACCGGCCTGCGCATCCTGCCGCCGCGTGCGGCCCTGGCGCTCGTCGCCCTGCTCACCGCGTTGGTCGTCGCGGCCCAACTGCGGCTCGCCACGGGCTTCGACCCGAATCTCGTCCTGGCCCCGCCCGCCGTCGCCGCCGTGGCCACCGCCGTCTTCGTCCACATGCAGCGCCAGGCCGGGCGCCAGCGTGAACTCATCGACGACCTGTTGCGCACCCGTCGGGAACTGGCCGCCACCGAGCGCCGGGAGGGGACCCTCGCCGAGCGCCAGCGGCTCTCCATGGAGATCCACGACAGCCTGGCCCAGGGCCTCTCCAGCCAGCAGATGCTGCTCCAGGCCGCCGACCGCTCCTGGGACGCCGACCCCGCCACCGCCCGCCGCCATGTCCTGACCGCGACCGGCATCGCGGAACGCAACCTCGCCGAGGCCCGCCGCTTCGTGCACGACCTCGCCCCGGCCGATCTGGCGGAGGGAGGCGGCCTCGAAGCAGCGCTGCACGCACTCGCCGCCCGCGAGACCGCCCAGGGCGCCGGGGGCCTCACCGTCCGCTGCCATGTCGAGGGCGTACCGGCCGCCGCGCTCCCCGACCGGGTGCAGTCGGCACTGCTGCGGATCGCGCAGGGCGCCCTCGCGAACGTCGCCGAGCACGCGGAGGCGACCGTCGCCGCGCTGACCCTGACCCATCTGGACGACCGGGTCGTCCTCGACATCGCCGACAACGGCCGGGGCTTCAGCCCGGCCGGGCAGGAGGCCCGCCCCGCCGGGGGCGTACGCGGTCACGGCCTGCCCGCGATGCGGGCCCGGGTCCAGCAGCTCGGCGGCACGCTGACCATCGAGTCCGCGCCCGGCGAGGGCACGGTCCTGTCCGCCGCCGTGCCCTTGCCCCACCCGACCGCCCCGGCAGCCCCACCGGCCTCGCCCGCCCCTTCCGATCCTGAGGAACGCGCATGAATCCGACCGTACGGATCCTGCTCTGCGACGATCACGCCGTCGTACGGGCCGGACTGCTCGCCCTCCTCGGCGGCGAACCGGACATCGAGGTCGTGGGTGAGGCGGGCAGCGGCGAGGAGGCCGTCGCCCTCGCCTCCCGGCTCACCCCCGACGTCGTCCTGATGGACCTCCAGCTCGGCCCCGGCATCGACGGCGTCGAGGCCACCCGCCGCATCGCCGCCGCCGGAACCGTCCATGTCCTCGTCCTCACGACGTACGACACGGACGCGGACATCACCCGCGCCATCGAGGCCGGGGCCACCGGCTATCTGCTGAAGGCCGAGCGGCCCGAGGAGCTCTTCGCAGCGATCCGCGCCGCCGCCCAGGGCCGCACCACGCTCTCGCCGCCCGTCGCCAGCCGCGTCATGGCCCGGATGCGCAGTCCCCGGCCCACCCTGACCGACCGCGAACTCGACATCCTCGGCCAGCTGTCACAGGGACTCGGCAACCGCGACATCGCGCGGGCCCTCTTCATCAGCGAGGCCACCGTCAAGACCCACCTGGGCAGGATCTACGAGAAGCTCGGCGTCGACACCCGGGCGGGAGCGGTCGCCGTCGCCAAGGAGCAGCGGCTGCTGCCGTAGGGCACCGGTGCGGGACGTCACGCGGGCAGGTGCGGGGCGTCACGCGGGGATGAGCGGCGGGTGTTCGAGCACGCGGGGCTTGTACTCGACCAGCTGGATGCTGCCGTCGAAGGTGCGGTGCCCGATCATGTCGAGGGCGACGTCCGGATAGCCGTCGTAGATGCGTTCCTGGCCCGTGGCCCCGGTGATCACCGGGAACATCACGACCCGGAAGCGGTCGACGAGTCCGGCACGCAGAAGGGACCGGCACAGGCTGAGGCTGCCGATCGTGCTGAGGAGCCCTGAACCGCTCGCCTTCATGGCGCGGACCGCCTCGACGGCGTCGTCGCGGACGAGCGTGGAATTGGCCCAGGTCAGTGGCTCCTCGAGCGAGGAGGAGAACACCACCTTGGGCGTCTGCGAGAGCTCGTCGACGGAGGCCTCCTCCTCGGGCCTGAACTCGTCGGTGCCGTTCGGGACCTCGCCTGCGGCGAAGCCCGACATCAGGCGGTAGGTGTTCGCTCCCATCAGGTAGGTGACCTCGGGCTGCTCACCGAGCCATGCGAGGTACTCCGGGCCCTCGAGGCCCCAGAACCCGGGCCATCCCTCTCCTGAGGCATAGCCGTCGAGGGAGGTGATGAAGTCGACGAGCAGCTCCGACATGGCGGTCTCCTTTTCCAGGCTGTCATGAGCTTGGACCGACCGGGAGCAGCAAACTCATCGGCCGCGCCGGTCTCGCTGCGGAAGGACGAGAAAACGGCCGGGCGGACCAGCATGCTCAGCCGGGGCGAGTGCCACGCTCGGCGCTTCGCGCCACCGGCCGCCGCCATGTGCCGCACCCCACTCCGGCAACCGCCGATCGCCACCCCGGCCCTCGCGCGGCGCCCGGGCCACACACGGCGCCCAGCCCTCGCACAGCACCCAGCCACACACGACCCCGTCGCGCAGCGCCGGCCCTCGCGCGGCGCCCGGCCTCGCAGGACCCCTCGCCCGGCGCCCGGCCCTCGCGCGGCATGACACCATCGAACCGTGCTCGACATCGGCTACTCCCTCTCCCGGCGCTTCCCGGACCCCCCGCAGACCGACTACCGCCGCGCGGACGTCCGCGCCCTGCGGCACGACCTGTTCTCCGGGGACGTCTACCTCGCCGACACCAAGGCCGACCGAGAGGTGTCCACAGCCTGGGGATGGGTCCCCGTGCTCGACTTCGCCTGGGCGCTCTGCGACATCGTCGAGCAGATCGACCGCGACCCCCGGGGCAACCGCTCGCACCGCCAGCAGTTCGCCGAGCTCGACTTCACCGAATCGTCCGACCGCATGCTCTTCGAGCGCCGCTTCGGCTGGGTGGACGTCGAGGCCGACTGGATGCCCGGCGACGAGCCCCCGCTCACCTTCAGCCACTCCCTGCTGCGCCGCGAGGCCCGCGACTTCCTGCACGACCTGATCGCCGACCTGGCCGACATGCACGAAGGCCTCGCCGACAACCCGATCATCTGGGACCTCCAGGCCCGCTTCCCCCGCCTCTGACCGCGCACCCGGCCAGGATCACGCCTCCACGCGCACCCCGATCTGCGCGGCGAACGCCGGAGCGAGCTCCATCAGCTGGGGCGGGCTGATGACTGCCCCAGCGAGCCGCTCCACGCCCCGCGCGATGTCGAGCTCCGCGACCGTCCGCAGATCCACGGACTCCATCCGTACGGAGCTGAAGTCGGCCCGCTTCAGCACACAGTCCCGGAACTCCACCCGGACCAGATGTGCCTCCCCGAAATCCGGCTCCGCGAGCACACAGCCCTCGAACACGACGTCCTTCAGCCGTGCCTTGCGCAGATTCAGATAGTCGATCTTCCCGCCCTTCACGAGCACCCGCTCCAGCACCGCCCCGTGCAGCTGGACACCGCCCAGCCGGGCGTCCACGACCTCCACGTCCCGCAGCGACGCCCCCGCCAGATCGGTGCCCACCCCGCGCACCCCCGTCAGCACCGAGTCGATGAACCTGGCCCGCACCAGCTCCGCGCGGTCCAGGGCGCAGCCGCGCAGCTCGCAGTCCATGAAGCGCGCGCCGGGCCCCGACGCGTCGGCTAGGTCCGTCTCCTCGAACCGCAGGCCGTCGTAGTCCCCGTCGGGCTCCAGCCCCTCCCCGTCGTACTCCGCGAGCGGGGGCAGCCGGATTTCCGGCCGGCGCACCGGCGCCACCCCGTCCTTAGCGCCCGCGCCCCTGCCGCTCCTGTTGCCTGTACGTGCCATGCCCCCCATCGTGACGCACACCACTGACATCGCCCCCGCACCGATGTCACGGAACCGCCGGGCCCGCCCGTCCCCCGTGCAGAAGCGCCCATCGCGAGGAGATTTCCCATGCAGCGCATCCACATCGTCGGCGGCGGCCTGGCCGGGCTCACCGCCGCCATCACCGCCGCCGAGTCCCACGCCCCCGTCACCCTCCACGAGGCGCACCGGACCCTCGGCGGACGGGCCAGGACATCGGACGGCCCCTACCTCACCAACGAGGGCCCGCACGCCCTGTACAGGCGCGGCCCGCACTGGACCTGGCTCAGCAAGCGGGGACTACTGGGCCCGCTCGCCTCCGTACCGCCCCGCGAAGCCGCCCGCTTCCTCTTCCACCGGGGCGGCACCCTGCGCAGGACCCCGCCCCTCGGCATGCTGCGTCTCGCGCGCCGCAGCGCCCGGACGGCCCCCGTCGGCACCGACTTCCTCAGCTGGGCCACCGGCGAGACCGGAGAGGCCGGAGCCCGCGCGGCGGCGCACTACATGGGAGTGGCGCTCTTCCACCACGACCCCGGTTCGCTCTCCGCCGCGTTCGTCCAGGAACGGTTCCGCCGGGCCACCGCGCTGCCGCCCGAGGCCCACTACCCGGTCGGCGGCTGGGCCGCGCTCGTCGAAAGGATGGCCTCACGGGCATGGGACCTCGGCGTACGCATCGAGACCGGCGCGCGCATCGGCCCCCGCGAACTGGCCGGCCTGCGGCGGGGCGGACCGGTGATCGTCGCCACCCATCTCGACTCCGCCCGCGCCCTGCTGGAGGACCCCGCCCTGAGCTGGGAGAGCGGCCGGACGGTCCTGCTGGACCTGGCCCTGCGCACCCGGCGCGGCGACCCGTTCATCATCTCCGACCTCGACGCCCCGGGCTGGATCGAACGGTTCACCGCCCAGGACCCCACCCTCGCCCCCGCCGGCGAGCAGCTGATCCAGGCCCAGATCCCCCTGGCCCCCGGCACCCCGCGCGCCGACGCCGTCCGCCGGGCCGAGGAACTGCTCGACCTCGGCTTCCCCGGCTGGCGCGACCGCACCACCTGGCGCCGCGAGGCCCTCGCGTCCGGTCGTACGGGCGCCGTCGACAAGCCCGGCACCACCTGGCGCGACCGCCCCGCCGTCGACCGCGGCGACGGAATCCTGCTGGCGGGCGACCAGGTGGCGGCCCCCGGACTGCTCAGCGAGGTCGCGTTCAACAGCGGCATCGAGGCGGCGGTCCTGGCGGTCAGACTCCTGGCCACGGCAGCACGCACCGGCACCCGCACGGCCATCTGACCGCCCCGCGCCCGTACGAACGCCCGGGCACCCCGCGCCCGTACACCCCGCCCGATCGCCTCGTGCTCGTGCGGGCCCGAGCACCCCACCGTACGACCGCCCGGGCACCTCACGGCCGTATGAGCACCCGGCCGCCTCACGCCCGCACGAGCAACCGAGCACCCGAGCACCCGGGCACCCCGAGGCCCCTCAGGCGGCAGCGGCCCCGAGCTCCGCGAGCGCCCCGTCCGTCAGCCGGTAGACCGTCCACTCGTCCTGCGGACGCGCGCCGAGCGACTCGTAGAACGCGATGGACGGGGTGTTCCAGTTCAGCACGGACCACTCCAGGCGCCCGTACCCGCGCTCCACACAGATCCGCGCCAGCTCCCTCAGCAGCGCCTTCCCATGACCGCCGCCGCGCCGCTCCGGGCGCACGTACAGGTCCTCCAGATACACACCGTGCACCCCGCGCCACGTCGAGAAGTTGAGGAACCACAGCGCGAAGCCGACCACTTCACCGTCCTCGTCCGACACCGCGATGTGCGCGTACGCGGCGGGCCGCTCCCCGAACAGCGCCTCGCGCAGCTGCTCCTCGGTGGCGTTCGCCTCGTCGAGGGCCTTCTCGTAATCCGCGAGCTCACGGACCATGGCGTGGATGGCGGGGACGTCTTCGGGGGTGGCGACACGAATCATGGGAGCAGCCTAAACAGCCGGCCGTCCCCCGCGCCCCTCAGTTCCGCCCCAGCAGCTGCCGGGCGATCTCCGCGTGGTCCGCCGGCAGCCGCCGCGCCCCGCCCCCGACCCCCCACAGCCCGTTCTGCAGCACCCGGCCCAGCGTCCACGCCCGCGCACGCTCCCGGTCGAGGCCCAGCGTCCCGGACAGCAGATCGAACCTCCACAGCACCTCCGAGGCGTCGAACCGGTTGTGCAGCGCGGGGAACAGCTCGAAACCGGGGTCCCCGGAGAGCGGCTTCGGGTCGAGCGCGACCCACTCCCCCGCCCGGCCCTCCTCCGCGCGCCCGGCCAGGATGTTGTCGTAGTGCAGGTCCCAGTGCAGCAGCCGGTCCCCCGGCTCCCCCACCACCTCCCGCACCGCTGCCGCGCAGTCCAGCAGCAACCGCCGCTCCCCCTCGTCCGCCAGCCCCTCGACCGCCCCGGGCGCGGCCTGGAGCATCCGCTCCGCCGCCTCGCCCAGCCCCCGCATCCCCGGCGGGGCCGGTACGCGGACCAGCCGCGCCAGCGACTCCGCGAGCACCCGCACCGCCACCCGGGCATCCGCCACCCCGGCCAACGGGCGCCGCTCGTCGAGCCGTTCCAGCAGCATCGCCCCGGTCGCCGCATCGTGCTCCAGCAGCGCCACCGCGCCCGCCCCGGCCGCGCCCCAGGCCCGCAGCGCGACCGGCTCCCCCGCCGTCTCCTCGTCCACCATCTGGAGCTTCAGCGCCGCCGGCCGGCCGTCCGCCCCGCGCACCACCGGAAGCACCAGCGCGCACATCCCGTACATCGCCGCCCCGTCCGGCCTCAGCCCCCACTCCTGAAGGAACCTCCCCGCCATCCCGGGCAGCGCCTCGGCGAACGCCGCCCCCTCCACACCGCTGTGGGTGCGCAGACTCACGACCAGCTCATCCGGAACGTCGATCACATCGCGAGCGTAGAGGTGTAGAGGTAACGTCCCTCCAGCGACCGGGCCGCACACGGACAAGCAGGGGACACATGAGCACCGTCAGCACCGTCAACGGCGGCATATCGTTCTGGTACGCGGGCGAGGGCACCCCCACCCCGCGCGAGCCCCTGCCCGGCGACGGCACCGCCGACGTCTGCATCGTCGGCGGAGGCTACACGGGGCTCTGGACGGCGTACTACCTCAAGAAGGCCGTCCCCTTCCTCAACATCACCGTCCTGGAAGCCAAGTTCTGCGGCTACGGCGCCTCCGGCCGCAACGGCGGCTGGCTCTACAACGGCATCGCGGGACGTGACCGCTACGCCAAGCTGCACGGCCACGACGCCGCCGTCCGTCTCCAGCAGGCCATGAACGACACCGTCGGCGAGGTCATCCGCATCGCGGACGAGGAGAACATCGACGCCGACATCCACCACGGCGGCGTACTCGAAGTGGCCCACACCCCGTCCCAGTTGGCCCGCCTCAAGGACTTCCACTCCGTCGAGATCGCCTTCGGCGAGACCGACCGCGTGCTGCGCGGCGCCCGCGAGACCGCCGAACGCGTCCGCGTCAGCGGCGCCGTCGGCTCCAGCTGGACCCCGCACGGCGCGCGCCTGCACCCCGCCAAGCTGGTCAAGGGCCTCGCCGACGCCGTGGAGGCGCTCGGCGTCACGATCCACGAGTCGACCCCCGTCACCGAGATCAGGCCCAAGCACGCCGTCACCCCGTACGGCACGGTGCGCGCCCCCTATGTCCTGCGCTGCACCGAAGGCTTCACCGCAGGCCTCAAGGGCCACAGACGCACCTGGCTCCCCATGAACTCGTCCATGATCGTCACCGAGCCGCTGCCCGAATCCCTCTGGGAGACCATCGGCTGGGACGGCCGCGAGACCCTCGGCGACATGGCCCACGCCTACATGTACGCCCAGCGCACCGCCGACGGCCGCATCGCCCTCGGCGGCCGGGGCGTCCCCTACCGCTACGGCTCCGCCACCGACAACGACGGCCGCACCCAGCCCGCCACCATCGAGGCCCTGCGCGACCTGCTCGTCCGCTTCTTCCCCACCACCGCGGGCACCCGCATCGACCACGCCTGGTCCGGCGTCCTCGGCGTCCCCCGCGACTGGTGCGCCACCGTCACCCTGGACCGCAGCACGGGCATCGGCTGGGCGGGCGGCTACGTCGGCTCGGGCGTCGCCACCGCCAACCTCGCCGCCCGCACCCTGCGCGACCTGATCCAGCAGGACTCCGGCCAGGCGGGCCCCACCGACCTGACGGCTCTCCCCTGGGTCAACCACAAGGTCCGCCGCTGGGAACCGGAACCCCTCCGCTGGCTCGGCGTCCACACCCTGTACGCCGCCTACCGCGCGGCGGACCGCCGCGAGTCCGCCTCGTCCCGCCCCACCACGGACCGCATCGCCCGGGTGGCGGACCGCATCGCGGGCCGCCACTGACCGAACCGGACGCCCTCGACCGAACCGGGCGCCGTCACCGATCCCACCGGCACCGACGCCGACGCCCTCGGGCCCCCGCACACACCGCCGGGCCCCCAGAGCCTGGGCGTACGGCCGATGGTGCGGGGAGGGCCGCCTTCACCGGCGGGCGTCGGCCTCCGCCACAGCAGCGGACGCGGTCGCCTCGCCCTCGGCCCGGTCCGCCGGGGTGGCCGCCGCTTCCTCCTCCTCGGGGACGAACACGATCTCTCCGTCAAGAACCTGACGGGCTCGGTCGTGGTCGAGGGCTCGCTCCCACTTGGACACGGCGAACACGGCGACACAGTTGCCGAGCAGGTTGGTGGCCACCCGCATGGTGTCCATGATCCGGTCGACTCCGAGCAGCAGCGCCACGGCGCCCGCCGGGATGACACCGAGAGCCGAGACCGTCGCCGACAGCGCGAGGAACGCCGATCCGGGGACGCCCGCCATCCCCTTGCTGCTCAGCATCAGGACCAGCACCACCGTGACCTGCTGACCGAGCGTCAGGTCGACGCCGACGGCCTGGGCGATGAACAGTGTCGCGATCGAGAGATAGATGGAAGCGCCGTCCAGGTTGAACGAGTACCCGGTAGGCAGCACGAGGCCCACGGAGTCGTCGCGACAGCCGGCCTGCCGGAGCTTCTGCATCATGCGCGGCATCACCGTCTCGCTCGAACCCGTGCCCAGTGCCAGCACGAGTTCCTCTCGGGCGTAACGGACGAACTTCCACAGACTCACACCGGTGAACATCTTCAAGGCGGCGCCGAGCAGCAGCAGGAAGACCAGCGCCACCGCGTAGCAGACGCCGATCAGCTTTCCGTACGTCGTCAGCGCGCCGAGCCCGTACTCGCCGACCAGATGAGCCGTGGCCCCGAACACGGCCAGCGGAGCGAGCTTCATGAGAAAACCGACGACGGCGAAGATCACCTCTTGCGCCTGTTCCACGGCAGGGAGAATCGCCGGCACCCTGGTGTGACCCAGATGAAGCAGGGCGGCGCCCACGAGGCAGGCCAGAACGAGGACCTGGAGCAGGGAGTTCTCGGCGAACGCGCCCACCGCGCTGTCGGGCAGCGAGTGCAGCAGGAACTCGCTCGTGGAGGGCAGTTCGCCGCCACCGGTCTTCTCGTCGACGGCCGAGGCGTCCAGGGAGGCCGGATCCACGTTCATCCCGTCCCCCGGGCGGACGAGGTTGCCGGCCACCAGCCCGATCACGAGAGCCACGGTCGTGGCCACCTCGAACCAGATCAGGGCCTTGAGCCCGATCCTCCCGAAGGACTTCAAGTCACCGGCCTTGGCGATCCCGGTGACCACCACGCAGAAGACCAGGGGAGCGATGACGGCCTTGATCAGCCGGATGAACCCGTCACCGAGCGGCTGCACCGCGGAACCCGCGTCGGGCCAGATCCCCCCGACGGCGATGCCGACGAGAAGCGCGCAGAGGACCTGCACGAACATCGATGTCCGAAGACTTCGAGCGAGACGACGAGTCAGGGACGGACCGACCTTCGTCATGGATTACTCCTCCTGCTCTTGTTCCATGATGCGAAATACCAATTCCGCTTGATGGTCAACTATCAAGCGGGCTCCCGCATGAAGGAAGGGCCGAGTCCCAGGTGGCCGGAACTTTGGCACATGGTCCAACCACCAAGCCGGACCAGCGGCGCAGAGCGTGCGCAAGGGAGCGAAAGGGAAGGGGGGCATCACCCCGTGAGGAAAGACCCTCCGCGGCACCGGTTCTCGGCCGGTCGGTGACGTTTTCCCCATGATCGGCACGGAAGAGCGGGGTTCACCCCGTGATGACCGCGAAGTGCCGCGACCTCCCCACCAGGGAGCCCGGCCAGGAGAGTTCACCTGGCCGGGCATTCGTCAACAGCGATCGGTGCGTCACGCCGCCCTTTCCGACGACGGCCCGGATGTCAGCGGGCGGCCGGCAGTTCCGACGCCCGGTCGTCGGCCGGCGGTTCACTCGCGACGACCGCCTGAGCGCCGGCGGGCCGGCGGGAGCGCAGTCCTAGACCGCTGATGAGCGTCGCGAGCAGGGCCGCGACGAGCGGCACCCAGAGCGCCGCCCGGTATCCGTCGAGCAGCGCGCCGGGTGAATCCGACGCGGTGGCGGCGACGTTGACGGTAGCGGCGGCCGAGAGGCCCAGCGCCGCACCGAACTGGAACGAGGTGTAGAGCAGCCCGCCGGCCAGCCCCTGCTCCTCCTCCTTCACGCCTTCCGTGGCGACAATGGTGAGCGGGCCGTACGCCAGCGAGAAGGCGACACCGAGCAGCAGCAGGCTCGGGACCATCGCCGCGTAGGTCCGGTCGGCGCCGAGGGGCAGGAAGAGGGCGTACGACAGGGAGGCGAGGAGCAGTCCGCCGACGATCAGCCTGGCGTTGCCGAAGCGGGCGACCAGCCCGGGCACGAGGACCGGCGAGAGGATCGCGTCGATCCCGATGACGATCATCGCGAAGCTGGTCTCCAGCGTGGACCAGCCGCGCAGCTCCTGGAGATACAGGACGACCAGGAACTGGAAGCCGAAGAACCCTGCGGCGAAGAGCAGTCCGGCCACATTGGCGCGCACGAGAGCACCGCTGCGGAAGATGCCGAGGCGGACCAGCGGAGCCGGTGAGCGGCGTTCGACCACGACGAACGCGCCGAGAGCGGCGAGACCGGCCCCGAGCGTGCCGAGGGTCCAGGCGAGCGACGTGTGACCGGCGCGCTCGACGCCGACGACCAGCAGCAGGATCGCCCCGGTGATGGCGAGACCCCCGGCGAGGTCGAGACGCCCGCCGGCACGGTCGGGCCGCGGCGACCTGGGTACGAGGACGAGCGCGGCGAGCAGGATCAGGGCCGAGAGCACGACCGGGGCGAAGAACACCCAGCGCCAGTCGACCGAGGCGAGCAGGCCGCCCACGACCAGCCCGATCGAGAAACCGCCCGCCGCGGTGCCGGAGTAGATGAGCAGGGCCTTGTTGCGGCGCGGGCCCTCCTCGAAGCCGGTGGTGATGATGGACAGACCGGCCGGGGTCATGAAGGCGGCCGCGACCCCGGTGACGAACCGGGCCGTGACGAGCATCCAGCCCTCGGTGGCGAGTCCGCCGAGCCCCGAGAAGACCAGGAAGACGGCGAGCCAGAGGACGAACATCCGGCGCCGCCCGAAGAGGTCGGCGGCACGTCCGCCGACCAGCATGAAACCGCCGTATCCGAGGACGTACGCGCTCATGACCCACTGCAACGAACCGGTGGACAGGCCGAGATCGGCGCGGATGGAGGGCAGGGCCACATTGAGCATGGCCACGTCGATGCCTTCCAGGAAGATCGCGCCGCACAGGACGAGCAGCACGCCCCAGTCACGGGCACCGAGCGGGGCGTCGACCGCTGCTTTCTGCTCACTCATGTCGGTTCAGCTCCTGGGAAACGAGGATGGTGGAAGGGTGGCGCCGCGGTGCCGGAGGCCTCCGTCGGCGGCACCTTCACCCTCGGCCAGGGCACCTGACCGGAACAACGGCGAAGATCTGCACGTTCGTTCAGTCAGGCTTACCGATCCGGTTCATCTGGGGGAACTGATGGAACGCGACGAGATCGAATGCTTCCTGCTGCTCGCCGACGAGCTGCACTTCGGCCGCACCGCCGACCGGATGCGGCTCTCCCGCGCGCGGGTGAGCCAGCTGGTGCAGCGCCTGGAGCGGCGCGTCGGCGCACCGTTGTTCGTACGCACCAGCCGCCGCGTCGCCCTCACCTCGCTGGGCCGGCAGCTGCGAGCGGACCTCGAACCACACCACCGCGCGATAGAGGCCGCCCTCGCGCGTGCCGCCGCCACCGCACGCGGCATCGACACCGTGCTGCACGTCGGGTTCTCCAACCCGCTGACCGGCGAGATCGCGCTCAAGGCGGCGGAGGCCCTGCGGGTCAGCCACCCCGGTCTCGCCGTGGAGATCTGCGAGGTCCCGCTGACCGATCCGTTCGGGCAGCTGCGCAGCGGCGCGTTCGACATCCAGCTCCAGGAGCACCCGGTGCGCGAGGACGACCTCAGCGGCGGCCCGGCGCTCCTCGCGGAGGAGCGCGTCCTCGCCGTCCCCTCGTCGCACCCGCTCGCCGCACGGGAGTCGGTGTCGATGGAGGACCTCGCCGGCGTGCCCCTGCTCACGATCGAGGGCGAGCTGCCTGACTACTGGCTGGAGCAGCACGTCCCCACGCACACACCAGGAGGACGGCCGATCGGACGCGGGCCGGCCGTGACCCAGATGCAGGAGGCGTTGACGCTGGTCGCGGGCGGCAGGGGTGCCCTGCTCACAGCCGCGCACACCACGACGTACTACACGCGCCCGGGCATCGTGTACCTCCCCTTCGCCGACGCGGAACCCGTCGGATACGGCCTGGTATGGCGGGCCGGGAACACCACCCGCGCCCTGGAGGCCTTCGCCGGAGCGACCCGAGCAGCGGCGGGCGAGGTGACCCGGGGCGACCCGAGAACGGAACTGCCGGTCTGACGCCCCCACCGGGCACACCGGACCCGGAACAGCAGAAACCCCAGGTCACGGGCTAGGTGACCTGGGGTTCCGGTAGAGCCCCTAATCGGACTCGGACCGACGACGTACGCATGACGAGTTGTCGGATCCTGTGAGCGCCGTGTACCTGATCCATGGCGTCGTCCGGGCAACTACGGGCGGTACGGCATCTGGGGACTGCCACCCGTATGGCGTGTCAGATCACCCAGAGCAGCCCGTTGCCGCCCAGGAGAGTGCCGTTCTGCTGGGTGAGGCCGACGGAGGACGCGGTGAACATGCGACTGCCCGCGGCTGTCGGTCCGGAGGTGCCGCCGGGGAAGACCCAAACGGCACCCGTGGAGTTGTTCTCGCCGGCCGCTCCGACGAACAACTCGGCTTTGCCGTCCTTGTTCACGTCACCCGCGGCGACCGTCGTACCGAAGAAGTCGTCGACCTCCGAGCCGCCGGGGACACCTGCTGTGTCCTGCGTGAAGGCGTACGCCCCGGTGCCGAGGGCGCCCGTGCGCCGCCCGGGGACGACGGTCACCTGCCCGGCCCGTCCGACCTTCCCGATGGCTTCGTACGGCGCCCCGACCACGATGTCAGCGAGCCCGTCACGGTTGAGGTCGGCAACCGCCAAGGCGCCGCCGAAGGCGTCGTACTTCTCACTCCCGCCGGGGACACCAGCGGTCGCCTGCGTTACCTGGACGGGGGCCGCGTCGGCCGCGATGCCGAGCGCCGAGCCGTACCAGACCAGGACGCGACCGCCCAGCGCGCCGTCGACCCCGGCGACTTCGGGTTCGTCCGGGTCGCCGACCACGAGATCGGCGAATCCATCACCGTTGAGGTCGCCGGTCGCGGAGATAAGGCCGTTGCCCTTCTGGAGACCGGGTGACACACCGGGCTTGTGGACCTGGTTCTCGGGATTCACGAAGACCAGGCCACCGGAGAGACCACCGTAGCGGTAGGTGACGTTCACATGGTCCTGGGCTCCGTCCCCGTTGAAGTCGCCGAGCGCCACTGACTCGCCCCAGGACATGTCCGCCGGCATGGCCGCGTTGCCGAACGATCCGGTGCGACCGAAGGGGCCGCTGAAGCGGACGGTCCCGTGCCAGCCGCCCGCCAGGACTTCGGTCTTCACTCCCGGGCCGGCGCTGACAGCTGCCAGGTCCAGACCGTAGTACAGCGGATCACTCGCCGGTGTCGGCAGGTTGGTGCCTGCCGTGAGACCGGTGCTGCTCCCCCACAGCACCGTCACCGTCCCGGCATCGGTCCCCTGGGTCGTGTCCTCGTAGGGCGAGGACACGATCAGGTCCGCGTACCCGTCGCGGTTCAGGTCCGCCGTGGCGGTGGCGGCACCGAACCGGTCGTACGCCTCGGCGGCGCCCGGCACTCCTGCGGTGTTCTGCGTAATGATCTTCCGCTGGGCCGTCGACAGTCCCGCCTTCGCCCCGTACATCACGACGACCGCACCGGCCGCCTCCTTGCCCGCCACATCGGCGCCGGGGGCGGGCAGGACGGCGTCACGGTAGCCGTCGCCGTTGAAGTCACCGGGTACCGCCCCGTGCACGGCAGCCGCGGGAGTGGCCGGCAGCAAGGTGCCGCCTATCAGGCCGGCGACCAGGAGGGCAGCGGCTCTCCATCTGCGCCCGGTCAGAACACGGTTCATTCTCATGCTGAGCCCCCTCCGCCCCGGGCACACCTCCCGTGCACCCGAACAACGCGACGGATCATAAAGGCGTGTGGGGCACTGTGGCCGGGCGGGGAGGTCGTAGAAGCCTTGGCCGGGGCCGTGCGGTGACCCGGACAACAGAAAACCCCAGGTCACGGGCTATGTGTCCTGGGGTTCCGGTAGAGCCCCCTGTCGGATTCGAACCGACGACCTACGCATTACCAGGGCCTGCATGATCGTGACGGGTGCTGCTCTTTGGTCACCCTCGGTCCAATTATCCCAGGTCAGGGACTTGCCGATCTCGCTGACGTGCCACGCAATCCAACAGGTGCTATCCCGTCCGCTCACGCATCGCTCGCGCAATCCCGACCCTACGCACGAGGCCAGGAGTTGACGTGAGCCGATTCTGCATCTCCTCGATGCGACACCGCATCGCGTCCGCTTTCTGCTCTTCGCACCGGAGCTTCATGCGTTTCGGATCGAGCGTCGGACGTCCGTGGGGGAGGCGAGTAGGGATGGTGAGCCACTGCCGACCACCCGGTTCGTCGAGGATCCCGAGGCGGGCTCGGTGCTGGCGATCGCGGCGGCGAACTGCACGTCGTTGAGGACGATTCAGTAGTCCGCCGCGAACAGCTTGGCCAGCGTAGTCAGTCTCGGAAAGAGGTTGGGCTGGTGGATAACGCACAGTCCGCCCGGCTCCGGCAGGTCAGGAAGCGATGAGGCGGCTGGTGAAACCGTCGTGGATGAGGGATTTGTACGCTCCATGCACGCCCTCCGGGACCTTCTGCTCGATGGCGAATCCGAGCTTCGGATACTCGGTGACCCGCTGGAGGTCACCGACGAGCATGTCCAGGACGAGCTTCTCGTCGCCGATGGACTTCACGTAGTCGTCGAACTCCAGCGGCTCCGACGCGCAGAGGATCTCGACGTCGGGCCACAGCTTGCGGGCGGTCGCGAACGACCGCCGTTCCATATAGGGCTTGGAGACCAACAGCACCGTGGTCGGGGTGATGCCGGCGGCGGTGAGGACCTCGCGGGAGAGGGTGATGTTCTGCCCCGTGTTACCGGCCTTCGGTTCCAGCAGGATCGCTTCGGCGGGGACGCCCAGACCGAGGGCGTGCTCGCGGTAGTGGACGGCCTCGCCGCGCGGGAAGGCCTTGGCGGTGGTGGGGCTGTTGCCGCCGGTGAAGACCAGGGTCGGGAAGAGCCCGGCGCGGTACAGGTCGGCGGAGTGGGTGGCGACGCCGAGGTCGTGGCTGCCCAGCCCGATCGCCACGTCGACCGGCCGCAGTTGGTGGTGCATCTGGTGGTAGTCCCAGATCAGCGCGGCCCGGCGCCGCTGGTCCTCGGTGATGGCCTGCTGGTTGTCGCTCACGCATTTCTCCCTGGTCACCGTCGCCGGGGGGCGGTGGGCCCCTCGCTCATGGCCTTGATGCCCTCGATACTGCGCAGTTGGTGCACGAGTCCGTACTGCGCGGCCGTGCGGGTGGCTCGATCGAGGACGAGGAGTCCATCATCTCGGGTCGCTGTGTCGGAGAGCAGGATGTGGCCATGGGCGGTGTCCAGCCGAACGCGTTGCATCGGTGAGTCGGTGGCGCCACTGCTGCGGGCGATGTCGATGAAGTGCAGGGCTTGGGTGAGGTCGCCGGCGCCACGGCGGGCGAGGGCGAGTTTCTGGTGGGCCACCGACCAGTCGTCGGGTTCGGTGAGGTCCTCGAAGTCGCGGGTCGCGGCCTGCATGACGCGAGTCGCGTAGTCGTGCCGACCGTTCTTGCTCAGCGCGGTACCCACCCACAGGCGGGCCCTGGCACGATCACGGCGGGAAAGCCGGTCGTCGACGGCGAGGGTTTCGTATTGGCGGGCAGCGATCTCCAACTTGCCGGACATCTCCGTGACCACCGCGAGCGAGAGATCGAGCTGGGCGACACGACGTGGGATGTCGAGTTGGGTGAAGACCGCGCGGGCTCCGGCGTAGGAGTGGTGGGCGGAGAGCGGGCCGAGCACTGAGCCTTGGTCGCGTTTGAGGTCACCGAGCAGCGCGTTCGAGCGGGCGAAGAGGTACAGGCCCTTTTCGTCCAGTTCCCGGGCGTCGAACCGCACCAGCCAGCGGTTGAGCAGGCTGTCGGCGAAGGCGAAGTTCTGGCGGGCGAGCGCGACCACGACGCGGTCCAGGTCGTCCGTCCACGACTCGTACTCCCAGGCTCGGGGGCCGGAGGTGGTGACCCGGCGGCCGGCGCCTGGCACGGTGCTGGCCATCTCGGACAGGAGTGTCTCGAAGCGCAGGTGGGCGTGGGCGTCGGCGCGTCCGAGGGCGGTGTCGAGGATTGCCTGGGTGTCGGGTCTGGGCTCGGTTTCGGCGCGCTTGCTCTCCCACTTCGAGACCGTTGCGACGGCCACGCCGAGGTGCTCGGCAAAGGCCCGCACGCTCAAACGCAGGGCGAGACGCAGAGCCCTGGCCTCCAAGCCGGTCCAATGGTGCACGGTTGCCACGCCTCACTCCCTTCCGCCGTCATCGAAGCAGATGGCTGGGGGTGGCGGGACGGAAGTGGAACGGAAGTAGAACGGCAAGTGATTGGCCCGGAGTTCGGGGTCCTCCATGCTCAGGATCATCACCCCGTGTCGACTCTTTGGACGGTCCCCGCATGGAACCCCTCACGGAGCATCGCCTGGTCAGCGGCCCCGTCGTCTACGGCTTTCTGCGGCTCGTGCGGGTCTCCGAAGCCCGACAGGAGGCGCTTGCCGCCTCGCTCGCCGAGTACTGCCGTAGTCACGAACTGGAGCTTTCCGGCGTCTTCACCGAACGCGAGGCGAGTGCCGGCCCCGGCTCGGCGGCCTTCACCGGCCTGCTGGACGTGTTGGCCCTGCCGGACGTCTATGGCGTACTCGCCCCGGCCGCATCACACCTTGGCCCGAGAGCGATAGCCGCTGAACGCGGCCGGTGGATCAAGGCGGCCGGCTCCCGGCTGCTGCTGGTCCGCCGACCCCACCCTGCATGCAAGCCAACCGCCCCCAGCCTGGTGGCCTGCCGCCACAGCCCCGAAACCGCGAGCCTCTTGGAGACCGAGACATGAGGACAGCCATGATCGAGACGGCACAGCGCTTCTTCAGGGCCCACCCCGAATCCGTCGGACAGGCAAGGAAATTCGCTCACGAGACCCTGACCGAATGGGGCCTGGCGGAGCGGGTCGACGACATTCGCCTCTGCGTATCCGAGCTGGCGACCAACGCGCTGGTCCACGGCACTGTCTCCGACCACGGATTCCTGGTCCGCCTCGAAATCGAGGACGACGTCGTGTGCCTGGAGGTGCACGACAGCCGCCGTCGACGCCTCCGGCCCCGCCAGGCCGCCAGCACCGACCTGTCCGGCCGTGGTCTGACCCTCGTGGCCGAGCTCTCCGACGAGTGGGGAGTGCGCGACCGTGCACCGCTCGGAAAGATCGTTTGGTCCTGCTTCAAGGCCGCAGGAGGGAGGACCACGTGAGCACCATCCACACGTCGGCCGGCCCTGACCTTCGGCTACTGGTTTCGCTCTCCGCCTGGACCTGGGCCGGGCACCGGACCGGACGGCCGTGAACTCGCCCACATCCTGATCGCCCACAGTCCTGCTTCCGCTCTTTCCGCCTCTACTGAAGCGCCGGAAGCCCGCATGCGGCGTCTCGCAGACAGCCTTGGCGGACTGGGCGGGGCGGGGGACGTGGTCCGTGGTGTCGGCCGCTGCCTGCACATCCTCGGCCACCACGTGTTTCTGCACTTCCCAGGCGTCTCCCGCAGGATGCGGGCTGCCGAGCCTCCCTGACTGGACGGCGCTGGTCGCTTGCACCGGCACAGCCGTTCTCTTACTCGGTCTGGAACCGCTGTCGCAGTCCGCCGACGCTTCTCAGCTCGACACCTATCTGAATCTCGCCAGCGCGACCGACCGGCTGCTGGTCGGACTCGCCCGCAGCCGCTGAAGCCCGGGAACTTCCTGCACGGTCCCGGTTATACGGATGAGAGGCACCTACCGTGGAAACCTTCGAACGCGCCAAGCTGGATGCATACTTCGCGCGGATCGCCGCCCAGTTCGCCCCCGACGAGCAGACCTCGTCGTTCCTGATCACCCACCTGCTGGCTGAGCGTCCCGCATTCGTCCGCGCCGTTGCCGCGATGACCCGGCTGACGGCGGTGCTGCCCAAGCCGAAGTCCGTACACCCGGCTGCCCAGCGAGAGACCGAGCGGACCGTTGTCGTCGACACCCTGACCCGCGAACTGTTCACCGACCCGGACACCGCGCTGGACTACTTCGAATCCCGGGCCGCCGGAGAATCCGTCTCCCTCCTCGATGTCGGCGGCTACTTCGCCCCCACCCTCACCGACCTCCACAGCCGCTTCACCGGGCGCCTGGTCGGTGTCGTCGAGGACACCGAGAACGGCCACCGCCGCTACGAGGCCCTCGACAAATTGCCCTGTCCCGTCGTCTCGGTGGCCCGCTCCCCGCTCAAGGACCCCGAGGACTACCTCGTCGGTCAATCCGTCGTGTTCTCCACCGAGGCCGTCATGCGCGGGCGCGGCGACATCCTCCACGGCCGCCCCGCCCTCGTGATCGGCTTCGGCAAACTCGGCTCCTCCATCGCCCGACTCCTTCACGCCAAGGGTGTCCAGGTCACCGTCTTCGACATCAACCCCGTACGCCGCACCCAGGCCCTGTCCCAGGGCTTCACCGTCGCACGCGACCGCGAGACCGCGCTCACCGGCGCCGGCCTGGTGCTCTGCGCGACCGGCGCGGTCTCCTTGCGCGGCGAGGACTTCTCCCACCTGCGCAACGGCGCCTACATCGCCACCGTCACCTCCAGCGAGGACGAGCTCGACCTCGCCGGCTTGCCGGACGTCTACACCCGCACGGTCGTTGGGGACCACGTCACCCGCTACCAGACCACCGGCCATTACTTCTATCTGGCGAACGGCGGCAACGCCGTCAACTTCATCCACGGCGCAAGCGTTGGACCGTTCATCTTCCTGATCCAGGCCGAGATCCTCGCCGCGATCAGGATGCTCACCCGCGGGGACCTCACCCCTGGCATCCACGAGGTCTCCGCACCCGACCGCGAGGCCATCGCGGCGACCTGGCTCTCCTACTTCAACAGGTGATCACCATGCCCATCACGGCGAACCACATCCGCGCGACCATCACCGCGTACCTCGACCAGCACCCCGAGGACAAGCACGAGATCGCCGTCGTCCAGGGCCTCCTCGACGACGGTAACGACCTCACCAGCCACAAGTCCCTGCCGGGCCACGCCACCGCAGGCGCGATCCTCGTGGGCCGCGACGGCCGTGTCCTGCACATCCTCCACAACGCCACCGGCAAATGGCTGCTGCCCGGCGGCCACATCGAGCCTTCCGACGACACGCTCCTGCAAGCCGCCGGCCGTGAACTGACCGAGGAAACCGGCATCCCGTCCCACGTCGTCACTCCGCACAGCGAGATCCCGGACTGGGGAAGAGGCAGTGTTCCAACCCTGCACTATTCGGGTCGGAACAAGCTCACTGCCTATGCCTCGGGTGAGCCTTGAGGATCGTTGGCGGCTGGGCTAGCGTTCGAGGACTTGCCAGTACCAGCACCTTCAGGAAGTCGACATGCCTCGCCGAACACCGGGCGAGATCAGGTCTCAGCTGCCGCTTCGGGACACAAGGCACGCCAGGCGAACCGTCATACGAGGGCTGTCAGCTTCAGCGAACCGACAGATAGCTGCATTCGAGCGCGAGCGAGGCTTGCCGAGGGGCGATGTCGCACTCGCCTTCCAACGCTGGGCTCTGCGTGCCGGGCGACCCCGTAGTGCTGAAGAGTGGCGCTACGGGTACTCCGACGTCCCAACCGGGCACATCCGCACACTGCTGGAAGTGACGGCTCGGAACCTGCGTTCACGAGCGCGGCGAGAGCTGCGAGCCGCGCTGGCTCCCGTCGACGCCCGGATCCTCGGCAGAACGGTTAACGACCCGTTCGCTCCACAGGATCTTCCCTGGTGGCAACGGCGCATCGAAATTTGAGTCGGTCCTTTTGCCCGGGAGAAGGGGGGCAGGGTCTGATGCCTGCATCATTCCTGGAGCGCGAGGTAGTCGGTCCAGTTCTGTTGGGCGAATTTGGCCCACTGGAAGGCGGTGGAGGCCGAGAGGCCGAAGAGGTCGCTGACCACGATCGGCGGCAGCTCGGTGATGGCTGTGATCATTGCCGTGTTGCGTGCCGCACGGGTGGGGAGATCGTGGTTCCGCAGTCGTTTGATGAGGTGGCTGGCGCTCAGGGGGCGACCTGCGTGTCGACCAGGGAGAAGGTAGTCGGGCCCGGAAGACGCGCGGGGCTTGAGCATCGAGCTGGCCTGCGGGCTGGCTATGTGGGCCTTGATGAGCCGGGCCAGCGTCGGAGGCAGCAGCACAGGGTGGCGATCGATGGTGAGGAAGGCGCCGGCGTCGTCCAGTTGGAACTGGGAGGTGGTGATCTCTTTGATGCGCGAGATGGGGAGTGCGTAGAGGCGGATCAGGGCTCCCACGATGCGGAGTTCTCGGGGCAGAGCCTCGTCTGTGAGGCATCTCCGCAGCTGTTGCTCGTGCTCGTCGTCCGTCTGGAAGTTCGCAGGGAATCCCTTGCGGGCGAGTTGTGTATCGAGCGGTCGGGTCAGCTTTCGCTTCGTGAGCCATCGGACGAAGGAGTGCACAGCTTGCCGTCGGGTGGGGTTCTGCGTGAACCACAGATCCAGGTCCTCTTGGTGCAGGTCCGGGAGGGTGAGCTGGTGCTGGTCGAGCCAGTTCAGCAACAGGATTGCGGCTCGGATGTTGCCACGGTCGGCCTTCGCGGCGCCGGGAGTGTAGCGTCCGCGCTCCGCTCGGCGGCGTGCGTCCTTGATGACGTGCCATTCCGCGAAGGGGCTGACGATCCGGGACTGGGGCGGGGGCAGGGCCTCGAGGGTGGCTCTCGCCCAGAGCTCGAGCCGGGCGAAGGTCTCGTGGCGTTCGGGGAGGGCTCCGGTCATGACGAGGTGGTGCCGGACGTTGCGGGTGACGGTGCTCTGAGGCAACCGATCGAGGAGCCCATGGGTGATCTCGGTGTACTCCGTGGTGAGTTCGTCGAGGAGTCCGGCCGCGGCGCTGGTCCGCAGCCAGCTCATGACCGACCAGGGCTTCTCCGCTCGGGTGAGCGCGTCGGCAAGGGGCTGAAACGGCGGGGCGATCGTGCCATCGGGTCCTGCGAGAAGTTGGGCGACTCGATCGGTGATAGCACAGCGGGTGCATCGGCCGTGGGCGTAGATGTCGCCGGGGTAGTCACATTGTCTGCAGGTCGTGTGCAGGTCAGGGCGTCCGCTGCAGGGGCCGCAGAGGTCCCCGCCCTCCGAGGTGCGTCCCGCGGCTATGCGGGTGTTGCCGCATTCGACGCAGGTTCGGGGGGTGCGCCGGCGATGGTGGTAGCAGGTGCTGCAGAGGACGCCGACCGGGTAGGTCGCGGTCACAGGCTTGGACTCGCCGCAGTCAGCGCAGGTCCTTGGCGTCCGAGGCTGGCAGCTGTGACAGAGGAAGGTGCCGCCTCTGCGAACGGCGCCTCGGCGTTGATGGCCGCACGCCTCACAGACCGCGATGTGATGGCGCGAGCACGGCTCGCAGATGTCAGGGCTCGTGTCCGTTGCTCGGATCTTGATGGTGGTGGTCTGTCCGCAGACGCCGCATGGGCGCGTCGGCCGTTCGTAGCAGCGGGGGCAGATCGGACCGGCGTCTGTGATGGTGCTGGCGCGGGCGACGGTGCCGCAGTGGACGCAGGAGCGTTCAGGGCGAGGGACGCAGGAGGAACAGAGGTTCGTGCCGTCCGGGCGCCGGCTGGTGGGGCGAATTCGCTGGCAGCGGTCGCACTGACGGTGGTTGACGGGGTCCTTCTGGAAGCAGGAGCGGCAGACCGGGCCGTCTGCCGTACGGCTGTGGATGCGGATTTGGCGTTCGCATCGGGTGCACTGCTGAAGGCGGTCACGTTCGGCGCACCAGTTGCAGAGACGCCCGACGGACGAGTTGCGAGGCAACGGGTCGTCGGTGCGTCCGCAGCGTGCGCAGGCGAGCCTGGTGACGGCGAAGCCTGCCGCGGCCAGTTCCAGCAGGAGCCTGGGAAGGGCTGCCGGGCTGTGAGACTTCGGTGCGGTGAGCGCGTCAGGGTGTTCGGCCAGGTGGGCTGCCAAAGCTCGGGCCGGCCGAGGCTCCCAGGCGTTGGCTGCCTCCAGGATGCGCTGAGCGTCGCTGGAGGTGAGTTGTGATCCGGCAACGGCCTGGACGCGGCCCATCAAGTCGGTTCTGCATCTTGTCAGTTCGGCCTGGTTGCGGCGCACCCTCGTGTTGGCCCGGCTGGGCCGACTCACTGGAGCGCTCACGTGCCTGGGCGGCGGACGACCGTCCGGCGCGGTTGCGTGGGCGGGGCGACGTCGGAGTCACCGCCAGCTGTCTTGCGGACCTGAACGTTGACGACTTCGGGCTTGATGAGGTCGTTGGGTGTGCAGTCGAGGATGTCGCAGAGGGCCACCAGGGTGTCCATGCTCATGCGCTGCGGGGCCTGGGTGACCAGGCGGTAGACCTGTTCGCGCGAGAGCTGGATTCCGCGTTCGGCGAGCAGGGGAACCAGGTCGGTGGTCTGGAACATGCCGCGTTCGGCCATCAGCTGACGCAGCTGCCAGTGGTATCCCATCTTCTTGATCACGCGGTCACGTCCCAGACGTCGCCCAGCCGGTTCTTCAACGCCGCCTCCAGCAGGTTGTTGCGGTACTCGTTCGACACTCCCATATAGATCGCCGTCGTGGATGCGTGAGAGTGCCCGACCTGCTCTTGGACGAATCGTGCTGGGTATCCGAACTCGGTGAGATGGGTGATGTAGCTGTGGCGAAGGCAGTGCAGGTCCAGATCCGGATCCAGCCCGGCCGCCTCGCGCGCGGCGGTGAAGGCGGAGTTGATCGACCGAGGCGACAGGCGTCCCGCGCGCTCGGTGACCCACAGTGCCGGGTGGCGTCCCGGGACCAGATGTGGGCGTATCTCGGCCTGCCAGTGCTTCAGGACCTCGACCACCCAGTCCATCTCCGGGACGGTCAGGACCATCCGTCGCTTCGGCGGAGCACCCTTCGACGACTTGCCGAAGCGCACCATCATCGAGCCGAAGTTCCCGAAGTCCGGCGCTTGTCTGTTGCACCGCAGGTCCACGAGGTCCAGACGCGACGCTTCGGTTCGCCGTATGCCGAAGGCGTAGACGGTTTTGATGACGGCTGCGTCCCGCATCGCTGTCAGGGCGCCCTTGCGTCCCTGTCCCCGGATCTTGACGGCAGGGCGTCAGCGGCGTCGAACAGGGCCTGGACCTCGTCGTAGGTCAGCGGCCGACGCCGAGGGTCTCCCTCGTACTCGACCGTGTGCATCACCGAGTTGCCTTCGTGGAAGACCTCTTGAGGCACCTCACCGAACCGCTCTTCGCAGACCTTGAGCCAGTCGTAGCGACTGTCCCTCAGGTACTCGACGAAGAGACTGATGATGACTTCGTAGCCGCGGGCGGTCGACATCTGGATCGGCGTCTGGCCACCTCGCAAGTCTGCGATGAATGCCTCGCCCTCCGCTGGCGTCCACTGCCACGGATAGAGCCCGGTTAACTCCTCGAACCGCTCGATCAGCCGCCGCCGCGGGTCGATCGTCGAGCTCTTCAGAAAGCGAGCCGACTGCTGCCTCGCCCACCCATCGAGCATGGCCTTGAACACCGCGGCCGCCGGGTCCAGATGAACCACATTCCGGGCGAGGACAAGGGAGGCCGAACCCGGCGCTGTCGCACTCACGCCGCTGTTGTATCAGGTGCAACATTGTTGAATCAATACGCAGCAGCCCAGGTCAAGGCCGTGCCGCTTCAACCGTTCCCTTTCCATCGACGCGCCGGAGCAGCCAAAATGGCGTCCTCACCACTAGACGGAATGTTGCATCCAATGCAACTCATCCCGTTTCTGCACATCGACGTCCACCCCATCGACGCCAACCCCGCAAAGGGCGAACCCGCCCACCAGCACTTCGACTTCCGGTTCCTGTTCCATACCACTGCCGACATCGGCGAACTGCAGACCGAAGAGGTCACGGATGCCGCTTGGCGCACTATGGAGAGCCTGGCTGACGAGCAACTGGTGAGGCGGGTTGCACGCGCGCTTCGTTGACCCATGACGGGTCGGGGCTGCCCGGACTTGAGGCGCAGCGGCAAGGGTAGAGCGTGCCGCCGGACGCAGGGTGGCTGTGCCCCGTCATCACGGTGCACTCGACGAGTGTGGGCGTCGAGTGCACCGTAAATCCGCGCGCCCCTTGCAGGCATACCCGCGCGGCCAAGGGCGCGGACCGCCTCTGGTCTCCAGAACATAACCTCAGGCCAGGGGGATGAAACGGCGCGGACGAGTCGCACCGACAGACATCGAACTCGCCGCATAACCGCACCACCCGGCAGGGATGCCTTGACGAACGACATAGAGGCTCCCCCCGGCGAGCGATCAGCTGCTACGAAATCCGCGCAGGGTTCGGCGGCCCCGACGACAGCGGTGCGGACGCCGACCCTGCCGTGAACAACGGCTGCAGAGCTGCCTGGAACTGGCCCTCGACACGCAGTCAAAAGTTGCCCATGAAGGCGCTGGCCACGCTCCGCGCCCCGGTCTGGTGCTGACATATTGATCCGGGACACGTTGATCGACGGTTCCGACCGGGCGTGCCGCAGAACTGCGGGAATGCTGCGGCAGTACTACGGTTCGAGCCCTCACTGGCCCGCACTCTCACGTGCCCTGGCCCCGGCACTGGATGCCTTCGGTACGGGCCGGACCGCCGCAGTCGCCGAAACCTCAACCCGTGCTCTGATCGGACTGCTCGGCTGGCAGGGCAAGATCCTCACCAGCAGCGATCTGTCATCCCGGCCCGGCCGCTCCCAGCGGCTCGCCGATCTCTCCGCCATAACCGGTGCCCGCTCCTATCTCTGCGGGGCCGGCGGCATGACATACCTCGACCCAACACCGTTCGCCGCCGAGGACATCGCCGTCACGCCGTTCCGGCCGCCGACGACCGACATCTGGGCCTCCGGCCGAACTCTCAGTTCGCTCGGGGCATTGGCGGCACTCGGCCCGCAGGAGTTGGCCACGATCATGCAGAGGCTCGCCTCGGACCACGCCTGATGGCGACCGCCGCTCGACCGCCACGGAGCGGCCCCCTCAGGCTCGCCGTCGGCATCGACGTCACGATCGTGTCCGACACTCTCGGCCACAGCGATGCCGGCTCCAGGACCACACACCGGATGGGCCGGCTTCTCGCGGCCCGCACCCCCTCCTAGCACGAAGGACGAACCTGTGAAGCATGAGTACGAGGCCAAGTTCCTCGCCATCGACGTCACCGGCCTCCAGACCCAGCTGACCGCCCTGGGCGCCACCCAAGCCTTCCCGCGCACCCTTTTGACTCGCAAGATCTTCGAGAACGACGCACTCGAAGGAGGAGCCTGGGTGCGGCTGCGGGACGAGGGCACCCGATCGACGCTCACGCTCAAGCAGGTCACCGACGCCACCACGATCAACGGCACCACCGAGATCGAGACCGAGGTCACGGACCTGCACGCCATGGCCGAGATCCTGCGCAGCCTCGGCATGCGCGAGGTCCGGAATCAGGAGAACTACCGCGAGGAATGGCGCCTCGGAGAGGTCGCCTTCGACTTCGACACCTGGCCGGACCTCCCCACCTTCGTCGAGATCGAGGGCCCCGACGAGGCATCGGTCCGCCAGGCAGCCGCCCTGCTCGACCTCGACTACTCCGCAGCGCGTTTCGGCAGCGTCGATGAGATCTACAAGGGCGAATCCGGCAGGGACATCCTGGCCGAGCCCACTCTCCTCTTCTCCGACGCCGGCAAGCAGGCTTCGGCCAGGGCAGCTGTCCCGAGCGAGTGAGCTTGAGAACCGATCTGTGCTGATGGAGCCGACCGTGGCACCTCGGGTCATACCTGGCGTCGCCGAGTTCGCGCGGCAGTGTGCCCGCCGCGGCAGACAGCTCACGCAGGCATAGTCACGGCGCCCTGGCCGTGTGACCTGCCATGCCCCGAGCAGCAAAAACCCCAGGTCACAGGCTATGTGACCTGGGGTTCCGGTAGAGCCCCCTGTCGGATTCGAACCGACGACCTACGCATTACAAGTGCGTTGCTCTGGCCGGACTGAGCTAAGGAGGCATCGGGGAGCATTGTAACCAACACCGGGACCGGAACCCGCGCCATATTCGTGACCTCGGACCTACTGACAGAACCGAAAACGCCAGGTAGCGTCACGGCAGGCCCACTCAAGTGGTCCCACCACTCCCTTACTCGGATCGTCCGGCACGTTCCTGCCGGTGGAGGAGAAGAACCGTCATGGCCAGTGTTACGTTCGACAAGGCTTCCCGCGTCTACCCCGGCTCCACGAAGCCGGCCGTGGACCAGCTCGAGATCGACATCGAGGACGGCGAGTTCCTCGTCCTCGTCGGTCCTTCCGGTTGTGGCAAGTCGACCTCCCTGCGCATGCTCGCGGGTCTCGAGGACGTCAACGGCGGCGCGATCCGCATCGGTGACCGCGACGTCACGCACCTGCCCCCGAAGGACCGGGACATCGCCATGGTGTTCCAGAACTACGCGCTCTACCCGCACATGTCCGTCGCGGACAACATGGGCTTCGCGCTCAAGATCGCCGGTGTGAACAAGACCGAGATCCGGGCGAAGGTCGAAGAGGCCGCCAAGATGCTGGACCTCACCGACTACCTGGACCGCAAGCCGAAGGCGCTCTCCGGTGGTCAGCGTCAGCGTGTGGCGATGGGCCGCGCGATCGTGCGTGAGCCGCAGGTCTTCCTCATGGACGAGCCGCTGTCGAACCTCGACGCCAAGCTCCGTGTGTCGACGCGTACGCAGATCGCCTCGCTCCAGCGCCGTCTCGGCATCACCACCGTCTACGTCACCCACGACCAGGTCGAGGCCCTCACCATGGGTGACCGCGTCGCGGTCCTCAAGGACGGTCTGCTCCAGCAGGTCGACTCGCCGCGCAACATGTACGACCGCCCGGCGAACCTCTTCGTGGCCGGCTTCATCGGCTCCCCGGCGATGAACCTCGTCGAGGTCCCGATCACCGACGGCGGCGTGAAGTTCGGCAACAGCGTCGTCCCGGTCTCCCGCGAGGCGCTCACCGCCGCCGCGAACCGTGGTGACACCACCGTCACGGTCGGTATCCGCCCGGAGCACTTCGACATCGTCGAGCACGGTGGCGCCGCCGCGACCGGCCTCTCCAAGGCCTCCTCGGACGCCCCGGCCGGTCTGGCCGTCTCCGTCAACGTCGTCGAGGAGCTCGGCGCCGACGGTTTCGTCTACGGTGCCGCGCAGGTCGGTGGCGAGCACAAGGACCTGGTCGTCCGCGTCGGCGGCCGTGCCGTCCCGGAGAAGGGCACCGAGCTGCACGTCGTGCCGCGCCCGGACGAGCTGCACGTCTTCGCGACGTCGACCGGTGAGCGCCTGACCGCCTGATCCGCCCGGCCTCCCCAGCCTGTCGCTTCGGCCCCGCGCCCTTTCGAGGGTGCGGGGCCGTTCGCGTGCCGTGGGACCGCGTGCGTGGCGGTACGGTTGGCACGGCGCGGGACCGTCCGCGTGGCGGGGCCGTTTGCGTGGTGCGGAGCGGATCGGGTTTTGGGGCGGCGGGAGCCCAAATACCCCGGCACACCGGTCAATTCACCCCGAGCGTCAACCCGCTATTCGAAAAGACCCCTCGAACCATCCCCCGGAGGGGTGACGAAATGTCGCCAAGTCATCACTGGCCGCTACGCTCGCCTGCGTGACCCACACCGCGCGCCGAATCGGCCGAACCCTCGCCCTCGTACTGCCCGTCGTCATGGTGCTGTCCGGGACCCTCGCGGTCACCCGTGTGCAGTGGTCGGGGCAGGACACCGAGACCCAGTTGCTGACCGCCGCCTCGGAGACCGTGTCCAAGCAGGCGAAGGCCCGCGCCCCGCACGACGTCCTGCGCGACAAGCTCCTGCTGGAGCTCCGCGAGAAGGACCCGGGTGTCGCGCTGACGAGCCTCCAGCGCACCGTCGAGGGGCGTCCGTCCCTGGCGAAGCACTGCATGTCGATCGCCAAGGCGCTGGGCAAGGCCGCCGTCGACCAGTACGGTCCGACGCGCGCCCACCGCTTCTCCCGTCCGGTCTGCGACACCTCCTTCGCCTCGGGCGTCGCGCAGTTCAGCTGAGCCGGGCGTGTCCCGGCACGGCATATCGTGCCTGGCATGCATACGTATCCGACGCAGGCCGTGATCCTGGCGGGTGGTCAGGGCTCGCGGCTGCGCCCGTACACCGATGACCGCCCCAAGCCGATGGTCGAGATCCCCGGAACCGGGACCCCGATCATCGGCCATCAGCTGTCCTGGCTGGCCGCCGAGGGCGTCACCGACGCCGTGGTCTCGTGCGGCCATCTCGCCGATGTGCTGCAGGACTGGCTGGCCTCCGCCGATCTTCCGTTGCGCGTCACGACCGTCGTCGAGACCGAGCCTCTGGGCCGGGGCGGCGGTCTGAAGCATGCCGCGGCGCGGCTCCCCGAGCCGTCCGAGCCCTGGTACGCGACCAACGGCGACATCTGGACCCGCTTCTCGCTGCGGGAGATGGCCGCCTTCCACGCCGAGCGGGACGCCACCGCGACGCTCGCGCTCGCCCGCCCCCGGATTCCGTGGGGCGCCGTGGAGACCGACGCCTTCGGGCACATCACCGACTTCATCGAGTCGCCGCCCTCGCCGTACCTGATCAACGCGGGCGTGTACGTCTTCGCGCCCGCCTTCACGTCGCTGCTGCCGGACCGCGGTGACCACGAGCGGACGACGTTCCCCCGGCTGGCCCGCGAACGCCGGCTGGCCGGCTTCCCGCTGCCGCACGGGGCCTACTGGCGGGCGATCGACACCGCGAAGGACCTCACCGAGGCGGCGAAGGAGCTGGGCGCCCACCCGGGCACGTAGCCGCACGCGGGGATATACGTGAGCGAGGGCGGCCACCGGATGTCCGGTGGCCGCCCTCGCGGTGTGGGGTGCCCGGGTCAGCCGAGCAGGCCGCCGATGGGGTTCTGCCCGGCGCCGCCGGAGGAGCCGTCCTCGGGCTCACCGCCGTCCGAGCCGCTGGTCGTACCGTCCGAGCCGGTGGACCCGGAGGAGCTGGGGCCCGCGTCGCCCGACGGGGGCTCCTGCGGGGCCGGCTCCTGCGGAGTCTCCTGTCCGGTGCCCTGGGTCTGGCTGGGCGCGCCCGTGCTCGCACCGGCCGTCGGGGCCGATTCGCCCGTGGCGTCGGAACCCTGGGTGGACTCCTCGGCCGACGGGGTGCCCGGAGCGCTCGAGGGGGCCGCCTCGGGAGTGCGGCCGTCCGGGGTCCTGGAGGGCTTGCGCTTCTCGCTCTTGGTCTTGTCGGGGAGCGGGGAGCCGGGCAGCTGGTTGGTCGGATAGCTGTCCGGGCCCGGCACTGTGACGACCTCGGTGGAGCGGACCGCCCCGCCGAGCATCGAGCCGACCAGCAGGGTCAGCCCCACGACCACGGTGGCGACCGCCGCGCCACGACGCAGCACCCGGCGGCGGAGGTCCCAGATCTCGGAGCGCGGGCCGAGCGTGCGCCAGGCCTCGCCCGCGAGGCGTCCGTCCAGGGAGTAGACGGGAGCGCCCGCGATGACGAGAGGGCTCCACGCGGCCAGCAGGATGATGTCGGGGGTGTCGTACGCGGCGGTGGCGCGCCAGCTGACCGTCACCAGGAGGGCGGCGGAGAGCAGGGCCCCGAAGGCCGCGGCGACGCGCTGCCAGAGGCCGAGGACGGTGAGGACGCCGACGATGACCTGGAGGAAGGCGACGGAGAGTCCGGCACCGACGGGGTGGGAGAGCGCGAAGTCGCGCAGGGGTTCGGCGAGGGCCCAGGGATGCAGCGAGGTCAGGTACTTGACCATGGAGCCGCGGTCGCCGCCGTCGAAGTAGGCGGGGTCGCAGAGCTTGCCCATGCCGGCGTAGATGGAGAGGAAGCCGAGGATGACGCGCAGCGGGAGGAGCACGACGCCGAGGTTCATCCGGCGGCCCGGGTAGTACGCGTGCCGGACGGTGTCGGCGTGGCGCCGCTCACCGGCGGCGCCCTGGGCGTCGGTGTCGGGGCCCTCGTCGTACGGGGTGTCGTGGCGGGGCGTGTCGACCGCGTCGTAGGCCCCGACCGCCTGGCGCATGGGCGGCAGCAGCGGGCCGCCACGGCCGCCGCCGGGCTGGACCACGGGGTTGGGCTGGGTCTCGTCGAGGCGGGGGATGACCTGGGTGCCGCCGCCCGCGCCGAAGTCGCCGCCGGGGCGGGTGTCGAGGTGGCCGGCGGTGGAGTTCCGTACGGCCTGCAGGAGTCCGGTCGCTCCGGGGTCGCCCGGTTCGGACCTGCCGCTCCAGACGACGGGAGCCCGCCTCCGGCCGCCCGCGCCGCTCATGGCGGGAATCCTGAGCGGTCCGGCGGGGCCGCCCACGGGGCGCAGACGGGTGCGCTGGCCCGGGGCGAGCTGTACCCGGAAGCTGGCGTGGCTGACGATGACCTGCGCGGGGTCGCTGTCCACCTTTGTCATGCTCAGGGCGGGTTGGTCGTCGAACCGAGGCGTTCTGGTGTCCACACTCATCTAACCGAGTGATGTGTGATTAGGACACTGCCTTGACGCGTCCGAAGTGTCCGAGACCCGTCAACACTCTGCCGTGCGCGACGAGTCCGTGGACGCGAGGCACGCGGAGCGGGAGGGCGTCGCCCCTGCTTCGGCCGCGTCGCGGAGGGGGCGCACGCCGGTGGTGCGGTCCTCCAGGGCCGGGAACGCGTGGCCCGGACCCTCGGCCGGGGGGAGGGAGCACGGTTCCGCGCGTCCCGTCGGACCTCTTCGCGGTGTCCCCACGGGAGCCGGCCGGTGCGGAGATCGATTGCCGCATCGGGTGTGACACCGCGCAGACAGGTGGCGTACTCCGCCTGGCCGGGCGGCACTTCGGCGTAGTGGATTGCGCGTAGCACCGCACGCCGGGAGACGGGCCGGCGACAGGTGCACGGAGCGCAGGGCGGTGGGGAGGACCAGCGACAGCGCACGGCGTGCATGGCGGTGGGGAAGCGCCTGACATTCCGGTGGGCGGCTCAGCGCCGGGCATACCGGTGGGTGGCTGCGCGCCGGACATCCCGGTGGGCGGCTCAGCGCCGGGCATACCGGTGGGCGGCTCAGCGCCGGACGTCCCCGGCCCCGTTGTTCCTGTGCGCTGCCCGCCCCGGGGACCCGGCCCCGTTGTTCCTGTGCGCTGCCCGCCCCGGGGACCCGGCCTCGTCGTTCGAGCACGCTGCCCGCCCCGGGGACCCGGCCTCCGGGTCCCCGGGGCGTACGGGGTCACGCCCTGCGGCGCGCCACCTCGTAGAGCACGATGCCCGCGGCGACACCGGCGTTCAGGGACTCCGCGCCACCCGGCATGGAGATGCGGACGCGGTAGTCGCAGGTCTCGCCGACGAGGCGGCCCAGGCCCTTGCCCTCGCTGCCGATCACGATGACGACCGGGCCGTCCAGGGCCTCCAGGTCCTCGACGGTGTGCTCACCGTCGGCGGCGAGGCCGACGACCGTGAGGCCGGCCTTCTGGTAGCCCTCCAGGGCGCGCGTCAGGTTGGTGACCCGCGAGACGGGGGTCCGCGCGGCGGTGCCCGCCGACGACTTCCAGGCCCCGGCGGTCATACCGGCCGCACGCCGCTCGGGCACGACGACACCGTGCCCGCCGAACGCGGAGACCGAGCGGACGATCGCGCCGAGGTTGCGGGGGTCCGTGACGCCGTCGAGGGCGACGATCAGCGGGTCCTCGTTGTTGTCGTACGCGGCGGCGGTGAGGTCCTCCGGGTGCGCGTACTCGTACGGCGGGACCTGGAGGACGAGGCCCTGGTGGTTCAGGCCGTTCGTCATCCGGTCGAGCTCGGGGCGCGGCGCCTCCATCAGGTGGATGTTGCCGCGCTCACCGGCGAGCTGGAGTGCCTCGCGGACCCGCTCGTCGTTGTCGATGTACTGCTGGACGTAGAGCGTCGTCGCGGGCACGCCGTCACGCAGTGCCTCGAAGACCGGGTTGCGGCCGACGACCATCTCCGACGTGCCCTTGACGCCACCACGGCGCGGGGCGGGACGGCGGGCCGCGGCCTGCTTGGCCTGGGCGTTCGCCACCCTGTTCTTCTTGTGTCCCTTGCGGGCGGAGGCGGGCGGCGTCGGTCCCTTGCCTTCGAGACCACGGCGTCGGTTACCGCCGCTGCCGACCTGCATGCCCTTCTTGTTGGACGTGCGGCGGTTCCTGCGCTGGCTGTTCCCGGCCATGACCTACCTGTTTCGTTGCTTCAGAAAAACGTCGTCAAGTGAAAGTGTGCCGCCCGGACCGCCGGGCGGCACATTTGCGCTGCTCACGCATGGTGCGAATCCGCTCAGCGCGGTCCGAGCGTCCACCTGGGTCCGCTGGCGCTGTCCTCGATGACGAGGCCGGACTGGTTGAGCTGATCGCGGATCGCGTCGGCCGCGGGCCAGTCCTTGCGCTCGCGGGCCGACTGGCGCTGGTCGAGGACGAGCCGTACGAGGGTGTCGACGACGCCGTGCAGATCCTCGCCGCGGTCGCTCTCGCCCGCCCAGTGCGGGTCGAGCGGGTCCAGCCCCAGGACGCCGAGCATCGCGCGCACCTCGGCGAGGCGGGCGACGGCGGCTTCCTTGTCGTCGGCGGCGAGGGCGGAATTGCCCTGCCTGACCGTGGTGTGCAGGACCGCGAGCGCCTGCGGGACCCCGAGGTCGTCGTCCATGGCCTCGGCGAACGCGGGCGGCACCTCGGCGGCGGCCTCGACCGGCCCGCCGGTCTTCTCCACCACGCGCTGGATGAAGCCCTCGATCCGCGCGAACGCGGACTCGGCCTCACGCAGGGCCTCTTCGCTGTACTCGATCATGGAGCGGTAGTGCGGGGTGCCGAGGTAGTAGCGCAGGACGATCGGGCGCCAGGCCTTGACCATCTCGCTGACCAGCACGGAGTTGCCGAGGGACTTCGACATCTTCTCGCCGGACATGGTGACCCAGCCGTTGTGCACCCAGTACTTCGCGAAGTCGTCGCCGAAGGCCTTGGCCTGGGCGATCTCGTTCTCGTGGTGCGGGAAGATCAGGTCGATGCCGCCGCCGTGGATGTCGAAGGCGGTACCGAGGTACTTGTGCGCCATCGCGGAGCACTCAAGGTGCCAGCCGGGACGGCCGCGGCCCCACGGGGTCTCCCAGCTGGGCTCACCGGGCTTCGCCGACTTCCACATGGCGAAGTCGCGCTGGTCGCGCTTGCCGGTCTCGCCGTCGCCGGAGGGCTGGCGCAGGTCGTCGAGGTCCTGGTTGGAGAGCTCGAGGTATCCCTCGTACGAGCGGACGTCGAAGTAGACGTTGCCGTCGGCCTCGTAGGCGTGACCGCGCTCGATGAGGCCGCGCATCATCTCGATCATCTCCGGGACGTGCCCGGTGGCGCGCGGTTCGTACGTGGGCGGGAGGCAGCCCAGGGCGTCGTAGCCGTCGTTGAAGGCGCGCTCGTTCTCGTAGCCGATGGACCACCAGGGGCGGTTCTGCTCGGCGGCCTTCTTGATGATCTTGTCGTCGATGTCGGTGACATTCCGGATGAACGTCACGTCGTAACCGCGGTATTCGAACCAGCGGCGCATGATGTCGAAGTTCAGCCCGGACCTGATGTGCCCGATGTGCGGGGCGGCCTGGACAGTCGCGCCACAGAGGTAGATCGAGACACAGCCCGCTGTGAGCGGGACGAAGTCACGGATCTGCCGGGCGTTGGTGTCATGCAGGCGAATAGTCACCCCTCAAGGGTAGTGGGCCCGCACCAGTGCCCAGCGCCCCCTGTGGAAAACGTGTCACAACTAATCGGTGACGGTGGTATCCGGCCCCGGCGCGCGCCGTCCGGAGGGCAGTGCCAGGGCGACTCCGGCACCGGCCAGGGGCACGGCCGCGAGCACGGTCCACAGGACCGGCCCGGGTGTGTCGAGCAGTGTCCCGCTGGCCGCGCTGCCGACGAGTACGGCGAGGCCGGACACCGAGGACAGCGCCCCCGTCGCGAGCCCCAGCCTGCGGTCGTCGACCAGGTCGGGCACGAGCCCCCGCGTGGCCGGGACCAGCAGCATCTGGCCGAGTGTGAGCAGCACGACGAGCACGGCACCTGGCAGCAGCCCGGCGGGCCCGCCGGGCGCGAGGGGCACCGCCGCGAACCCGGTGGCGACGACCGCGAGCCCCGCCACCAGGGCCGTCCTGGGCGCCATGCGACGCACGGACCAGCGGGTCAGTGGCAGCTGTGCCACGACGACGAGCAGCGAGGAGAGCGCGAACAGCACCCCGAGCGCGCCCTGGGAGCCGGTGGCACGCTCCACCTCCACGGGCAGGGCGAGATAGAGCTGGTTGTACGAGACGAGATAGCAGCTGTACGCGAGGCACAGCAGCAGGAAGGGCCGGTTGGCCAGGAGCCGGCGGGGAACACGCGCGCCCGGCCCGGCGGCGGCGGTTGCCCGGCGCGGCCCGCGCGGCATGAGCCGGGCGTGTCCCACCAGTACGCCGACGAAGACCAGCGCCCCCGCGAGACAGGCCGACCGGAACCCCCCGCCCAGGAGCAGCAGCAGGCTGCCGAGCAGCGGTCCGATGAAGGCTCCGGCCTGTCCTGCGGCGGAGAACACGGCCAGCACCTGGGCGCGCGGGGTGCCGGTGGCGCTCTCGCCGGCGACGGCGGCCCGGGCGGTCTCGGATTCGACGGCCGGTGAGAAGAGCGCGGCGGCGAAGCCGATGAGGAGGACCGCGCCGATCACGGTGGCGGTGGAGCCCGCGACCGCGAGCCAGCAGAAGCCCGCGATCCGCAGGACGCAGCCGGCCAGGACGACCGGCCGGGGGCCGTAGCGGTCGGTGAGGGCGCCGCCGACGACGAACAGGCCCTGCTGGCTGAAGGTGCGCAGCCCCAGCACGAGTCCGACGAGCCAGCCCGCCATCCCGAGCCCCTCGCCGAGATGGGCGGCGAGGTAGGGCAGGACCGCGTAGAAGCCGATGTTGAACGCGAACTGGGTGGTGGTCAGGAGCCGGATGTACGAGGTCGGCCCCGGGGCGTCCGTGCCCGTCACGCTCTCCGGGTACGCCGTCATCCGCGCCCCTTGCCCCGCACGGCCGCCGCGGTCAGGACCGCGAGCGCGCCGAGGGCGGCGAGGGCCGCGGCGGGGGCGAGGACGGCCCAGGGGGCGCGTTCGGCGTAGGGCATGTTCTCCGAGAGCATGCGGCCCCACTCCGGCGCGGGGGCCGGGGTGCCGAGCCCGAGGAAGCCCAGGGAGGCGAGCGCCAGGGCGATGGCCGGGACGCGCAGCACGGCGTGGCGCACGACCGGGGGGACGACACCCGGCAGGACGTGCCGGCGCAATCGGTGCCACCGCCCTGCGCCGAGCGCGCGGGCCACGGCGACGTGCGGGGCCGCCCGCTCCTGTGCGTACAGCGCGGAGGTGTGGGCGGCGAGCGGGGCCCATGCGACGGCGGCGACCGCGCCCGCCGCGCCCCAGGGGCCGGGCCCCACGACGCCCGCGACGACGAGCCCGGCCAGCACGGCGGGCAGCGCGTTCGCGGTCTCGGTGAGGGCCCCGGCGGGGAGGGCTCCGGCGAGCAGGCCCAGGACCAGGGTGACGGCGCTGACGGCGACGGCGGTGAGCACGGTCCTGGCCGCGCCGTGCGCGAGGCGGGCGAGGACGTCACGGCCGAGGGAGTCGGCGCCCAGCGGGTGGGCCGCCGACGGAGACGCGAGCCGGGCCGCGGCGTCGGCGTACAGGGGGTCGCGGGTGAGGCCGGCGAGGACGAGGGCGGCGAACAGCGCCGACAGGACCACCGCGACGACGGCCACAGCGCGCCGGGCGGGACGGACCGGCGCGACCAGCGGAGGCAGCGCGCCGTCCGCGCGGGCGGGCCCGAGCAGCGCCCTGGAGCCGAGCCGGGCCGCGAGTCCGGCGGCGACGCCCAGCAGGAGCAGGAGCAGCACGCAGGCCTGGAGTACGGGCAGGTCCTGGGCCAGGGCGGCGGCCAGCGCCGTACCTCCGAGGCCGGGAATGGCGTAGAGCGTCTCGACGGCGACGGCGCCCCCGGTGAGGCCCACGACGACCAGGCCGAGCTGGGGCAGCAGGGTGGGCAGCACGCGGCGCAGTGCCTGACCGGCGATCCGGCGGGCGGGCACCCCGTGCGCGGTGGCCGCGCGCGCCCAGGGCTCGGCGAAGGCGGCGGGCAGCGCGTCGTCCAGCAGCCGCCCGAGCAGCGCACCGGCGGGGACGCCCATGGCGAGGGCGGGCAGGACGATCTGCTCGGGGCCGCCCCAGCCGAGAGCGGGGAACCAGCCCAGCTGTACGGCGAGGACGGTGGCCAGGACCGCGGCGAGGAGGAACTCCGGCAGCGCGGCGAGCACGGCCCCTCCGACGCCCGAGCGGGTGGTGACCAGCGTGCGGCGGGCACCGCGCCTCAGCGTCCCGGCGGCGAGGGCGAGCGCGAGGAGGACGGCCACGGCGAGCGAGACGCCCATGAGGGTGAGGGAGACCCCGAACGCCGAGGTCACGTCGGGGCCGACCGGCTGCCCGGAGACCCATGACTCGCCCAGGTCGCCACGTAGCACACCGGCCGCCCAGCCGCCGAGCACGTGCAGCGGGCCGCCGTCGAGTCCGGTCTCGGCGCGGATCGCGTCGAGCACCTCCGGCGTCGCCGGCCGGTCCGCGTATCTGGCGTGCAGGATCGTCAGCGCCGGATCGGTGCGGGTCAGCCTGGGCAGCAGGCCGATGACGGCGACGACGGCCAGGAGCGCACCGAGCCGTCCGGCCAGGTACTTCACCCGTTCACCCGACGCGGGTGTCGGCGGTGATCAGGGTGCGTTCCATCGGGTCGAGTGCGACGCCTTCGACGCGTGCCTCGTCGTAGCCCTGCACGAAGCGCTCGTGGACGAGCGGCACGAGGGCGTCCGTGCCGAGAACGGCCGCCTCGGCGGTCATCTCGGCGCTGTGCCGGGCATCGGTGCCGGTCAGCGCCGCGGCCTTGCCCACGGCGGTGTCGACCCGCTCGTCGCAGAGCTGGGAGATGTTGGAGCTGCCGTCGCAGGTGAAGTCCGAGGCGAGGTAGGAGACCGGGTCGGCGGCGTCGAGCAGGGTGTTGCGGGCCTGGATGAACCCGTCGTACTTCCCCGCGAAGGCGTCGGCCTCCATCTGGGCGTAGTCGCGGACGACCTGCCTGACGGTGAATCCGCGCTTCTCCAGCTGCTGCTGGACGAGCGTGGCGACCTCGGGGAGTTCGGGCCGGTTGGTGTAGGTGGCGAGGACGATCTCCTTCGTCCTCGCCACCTCGGCGCGGCTCGCGGCGGGGGTCCGCCCGGTGGGTGCGGTGCGCTTGTCGGCGGCCCAGGCCACTCCGGGACCGAGGAGGCCCTGCGCGGTGTCGGCCCGGCCCTCGTACACCCCGTCGACCAGCGCCTTCGAGTCGATCGCCTCACGGGCGGCGGCGCGCATGGCGGGGTCGGCGAAGACTCCGCGTTCGGTGTTGAGGGAGAGGCCGTTGGTCCGCGCGGAGGGGAACTCGTGGACGTACGCGTCGCCGAGCAGCGAGGCCTGCGATATCGGCACGTACTCGGCGACGTCGACGGCCTTCGTCCGCAGCGCGTTGGCGCGGGCGGTCCCGTCGGCGACGAAGGTGACGTCCACACCGGGGGCCTTCGCCTTGCCGCCCCAGTAGTCGGTGTTGCGCTCCAGGGTCGCGGCGACCGCGCCCTTGACGTCGGTGAGGGTGAACGGGCCGGTGGCGTGCCCGGCCGGGTTCACCTTGCCGTTCTCGTAGGCACCGGCGGACAGGATCGTGAGGGACGGGTTGGCAAGCCGCTGCGGGAGCAGCGGGTCGGCCTCATCGGTGACGATCCGTACGGTGTCCGCGCCCGCGGCCGTCGCCTCAATGACGGTGTCCGACAGGACCCGGGGCAGCGGGGATGCCTTGCCCGCCGCGGTGAGGGACCGTACGACGGCGTCGGCGTCGACCTTCGCGCCGTCCTGGAAGACGGCGTCGCGGAGGGTGAACGTCCAGGTGGTGGGGTTGTCCTGCTTCCACGACGCGGCCAGGGCGGGCTTCGCGGTGCCGTTCTTGTCGAGGGCGGTGAGGCCCTCGACGACGGCGAGCCGGCTGAGGGTCACCGCGTCATCGCCGTACGGGGACATGGCCTGGGCGGGCGGAAAGGCCATGACGACCCGGAGCCGCTGCGCGCCGTCGGACGACCCGGACCCGCCCGACGAGGAACAGGCGGCGAGCGGGAGCAGCAGGGCGGCGGCGATCACCGGCAGCGTGGTGCGGCGGTTTCGGGACGTAGGCATAACGGGAACCCTATATGGAAACGATTATCATCTGACATTCGGGGCGGAGGCGCCCCCGGGGCCGGGCATCGGCAGCTCGAAGTGGACGATGCCCTGCCCGCCGCCCGGCAGGGTGCGCTCGTCGCAGACCTCCCGGGCCATCGACCGCCAGAACGGCTCGGCGCCCGGCACGGAGGGGTCGGTGTGCAGATAGAGCGAGGTGTAGCCGCCCGCCCGCGCGGCGAACTCGCCGAGCTCCCGCACGAGCACCCGGGCCAGACCGTGCCTGCGGTGCTCCGGGCGTACGTAGATCCGGCACAGCTGGGCGGTCGTACCGGAGGGGAAGCGGTCCGCGACCCACTGTGGATTGGGCGGCGCCTGCGGCCCCCGGTCCCGCACCGCGCCCGTCGCCACGACCTCGCCGTCATGCAGGACGACCAGGAGCGTGCAGCGTTCGGGCAGGAGGTAGTGGCCCTCCGGGTCGATGATGTCGGCGTGCCAGCGCGGCACGTAGCCCGAGCGCAGGTCGCGGTAGACGGTGTCCAGCATCACGGCCCGCGCACCACCGATGTCCTGGGCGGTGGCGGTCCGCAGCGTGTAGCCGGCCGGGACGCGCCGGGCCGGCGCCTCTCGCGTCGTCGTCGCCCCGGCGATCACGCTCACCATTGACGCCCACCCTCGCTCTCGGCCCGTTCCGGCTCACGGCACATCACTTGCCGTACCAGCGTACGTGCGAGTGATGTGCAATAAGGCGGCGGGGCCGCACTCCTGCCCTCCCGGGGGCCCGGCTCCGAGTGCCGAACCGAGCCTCGGGTCAGCCCCGGCCCGGCGCACGGAGCCGTACGTCAGCCTCCGGCGCGGTACACCAGGGCTGTCGCGATGCCCGCGATTCCCTCGCCCCGGCCGGTGAACCCGAGCCCGTCCGACGTGGCGGCGGAGAGCGAGACGGGAGCGCCGACCGCGGCGGACAGCACCTTCTGGGCCTCGTCGCGCCGCTTGCCGATCTTGGGACGCAGGCCGACGACCTGCACCGCCACGTTGCCGATCTCGAAGCCCTCGGCGCGCACGATCCGGGCGGCCTCGGTGAGCAGGGTGACCCCGGAGGCCCCCGACCACTCGGGCCGGCCGGTGCCGAAGTGCTGCCCCAGGTCACCGAGCCCGGCGGCCGAGAACAGCGCGTTGCAGGCGGCGTGCGCCACCACATCGGCGTCGGAGTGCCCGGCCAGACCGGGCCCCTCGCCCTCCCAGAGCAGTCCCCCGCACCAGAGTTCGCGGCCCTCCTCGAAGGCGTGGATGTCGGTCCCGATGCCGACGAGCGGAATCACGGGAGCGGTGTGCCGCAGGGGCGCCTCAGAATCCATCGTTCGCCCTCCGGCGTGCGAGAACGGCCTCGGCCAGCACGAGGTCGAGCGGCCTGGTCACCTTGAAGGCCTCTTCGTGCCCGGGTACGACGACGACGGGCGAGCCCAGCCGTTCGACCATGCCCGCGTCGTCGGTCGCGCCCTCGCCGTCGACGGCGACCCTCTCGTGCGCCCCGACCAGCGTGTCCCGGTCGAAGCCCTGGGGCGTCTGCACGGCCCGGAGCCTCGCGCGCACGGGCGTCGAGAGCACCGGCTCGGGCAGACCGCCCTCGGCCGGCTCGACCTCCTTGACGGTGTCGGCGAGCGGAAGCGCGGGAACGACGGCGGGAGCCCCGTCCCGCACGGCCTCGATGACGGCGTCCACGGTCTCGACCGGCACGAGCGGCCGGGCCGCGTCATGGACGAGCACGACGGATACGTCGTCGGGCAGGGCGTCGAGGCCGAGCTTCACGGACTCCTGGCGTGTCGCACCACCGGGGACGATGACGTAGTCGGTGCGCTCGGGCAGCGCATGCCCGTCGATGAGGTTCTTGACCTCGGGCGCGCCGTCGGGCGGCGCGACCACGACGACGAGGCTGACGGCGCGGGAGGCCGCCATGGCCCGTACGGCGTGGATCAGCATGGGGGTACCGCCGAGCGCGCGCAGCGCCTTGGGGGTACCGGGGCCGAGCCGGACGCCGCGGCCCGCGGCCGGGATCACCGCGGCGGTGCGGGAGGGGCTCGATTCAGCGGGCGTCGGTGACATCGATGACATCGGTTGCACTCCGAAGCTTCGGCAGGTTTGTTTCCACGGCCGACATGGGTATGGCCTGGGCGTACCCCGGCCGTAGGTTGGGGGAGAGCCGGGCGCGACGCCTTGACTCGACCGGGAACCCTTCCGTGACCCCCGGTCGGCCAAGCCGCGGCGGGCTCGGCGCAGGACCGCTCGATGAAGACCCCGGAGACAGGCTGGACAGGCTCCGGGCAGGACGGCTCGGACTTCCGGACAGGGACCATTTCCGGACAGGACAGCCGGATCAGGCCGGATCTTTCGGATCCGAGCATGCCGCAGCGCCCGACGACTTACCGTAAAAACGGCTGGTCAGCGGGCACCGCGGCACATTTACTTACGACCGGATTCGTCTACCGGTGGCACCGGTCGCCGGTGTCGTCCGGTTCAGGACGCGAGAACCTCGTCGAGCAGGGCCTCGGCCTTGTCCTCGTTCGTGTTCTCCGCGAGAGCAAGCTCGCTCACCAGGATCTGGCGGGCCTTGGCGAGCATGCGCTTCTCACCTGCGGAGAGTCCTCGCTCGCGCTCACGACGCCACAGGTCACGCACCACTTCGGCGACCTTGATGACATCGCCGGAGGCGAGCTTCTCGAGATTTGCCTTGTAGCGTCGGGACCAGTTCGTCGGCTCTTCGGCGTACGGCGCGCGCAGCACCTCGAAGACCCGGTCCAGCCCTTCCTGCCCGACAACGTCGCGCACTCCGACGAACTCCGCATTGTCCGCCGGCACACGAACCGTCAAGTCGCCCTGGGCGACCTTGAGCACCAAGTAGGTCTTGTCCACGCCTTTGATCTGGCGAGTTTCGATAGCCTCGATCAGCGCGGCCCCGTGATGGGGATAGACCACGGTGTCGCCAACCTTGAACGTCATGTGACAGGTACCCCTTCCGTGGCTATCCAGAGTAACACGAGAACGGCTTCTCCTGAATGGCGTTTTCGCAGGTCAGGGCATATCTCGGGGCTTGACAACTGAGACACGAACGTGCTGCGCGAGGCTTCCGGAAGGCGATATTCGCAGGTCGGAGCGGGCGTACGACCGACCGGAAACGTTCGCGTCACACGGGCCGGAAGCCCTCCAGAAGGGGTCGAACGTCCCGTTTTGCCGGATTCCAGATGGTGAACTTTCCGTACTCCGTTCGGACATCGATCACCCGTACGGGCCTTAGCGTCCGTGGCCATTGAAATTGATCACCGGCCGGTGGCCGCGTGGATTATGCACGGGAAATGCGCCAGGGCCGGGAAAATCGATCACTCTCCGATCAACATGCTGATCAGCCGGGTTATGTGAACAGCGTGCGAAACGCCATCGAGCGGGAGACGGCCCCCGGGCGGACAGAAGACGCACGGACGGTCCCCCGGGCGCGGCGAGGCTCCTCCGTCCACAGGTAGGTCGGCCACAGGGGCGGGTCGGGTGCGGGCCCGGGAGGACGGCTCGGTAACCTGAGCCCGCTGACACACACTTAGGGCGGCTTTACGGCCGCTCGGGCCTTCCTGTCCGCAGAGTCCGAAGTCCGCAGTCCGAACGTTCAAGGAGTTGCCGCCGCCGTGAGCCGCAGCCTTCGACACGGCGCCCTCGCCGCCACTGCCCTCGTGTTCTCGATCGCCTCGCTGTCCGCGTGCAGTGCCGGCAACAACGCGCAGACGCTCCAGGTCAGGCCGGACAACGCAGCCACCGCTGTCGGATCCCTCAAGATCCAGAACCTGAACGTCATCACACAGCCCGACCACGAGGCCGAGGGCCCCGCCGTCATCGCGGGCACCCTGTTCAACGACGGCACCAAGCGTGAGGTCCTGGAGAAGATCACGCTGCCGGGCAGCAACGCCACGGTGGAGCTGAAGCCCGCCAAGGGCAAGGGACCGCTCGTGGTCCCGGCCGGCGGGCGGGTCATCATCGGCGGCAAGGACAACGCCTCGGCCGTGATCGAGAACGGCCGTCAGGTCGGGGCCGACGGCAGCGTGCAGTCGGTCGTCTTCAGCTTCAGCGAGACCGGCGACATCCAGCTCGGTGCCGCGGTCGTCCCGGCGACGAGCTTCTTCGAGTCCTTCGGCCCGGGCACGCTGCCCGCGACGAAGCAGCCCACGCCCGAGGCGTCCGCCTCCGAGTCGGCGGGCGAGCCGACGGACGCGGGCTCCGAGAGCCCATCGGCTGACGGCTCCGCCTCTCCGACCGACTCCGCCTCGCCCACGGACGAGGACGCGTCCGCCACCCACTGATCACAGGCGGGCGGGGGTGTCTCCGGCCGGAGGCACCCCCGCTCAGCCCGATGTCACCGGGTCAACGCCGTGCACGGCAGACCACCGCGGTTTACGGCTCGAACTTGTAGCCCAGGCCGCGCACCGTCACCAGATAGCGCGGCGCACCGGGGTCGGGCTCGATCTTGGCGCGGAGCCGCTTGACGTGGACGTCGAGGGTCTTGGTGTCGCCGACGTAGTCCGCGCCCCAGACCCGGTCGATCAGCTGCATACGCGTCAGCACACGCCCCGCGTTGCGCAGGAGCATCTCCAGCAGGTCGAACTCCTTCAGCGGGAGGTCGACCTTCCCGCCGGAGACCGTCACGACGTGGCGGTCCACGTCCATGCGGACCGGGCCCGCCTCCAGAGCGGCCGGGGTGACCTCCTCCGGCTCACCGCGGCGGCGCAGGACCGCGCGGATGCGGGCCACGAGCTCCCGCGAGGAGAAGGGCTTGGTCACATAGTCGTCGGCTCCTATTTCCAGGCCGACGACCTTGTCGATCTCGCTGTCCTTGGCGGTGACCATGATCACCGGAACGTTGGACCGCACGCGCAGCTGCCGGCAGACCTCCGTGCCCGGCAGGCCGGGGAGCATCAGGTCGAGCAGTACGAGATCGGCGCCGTTGCGCTCGAACTCGTCGAGGCCGTCGGGGCCGGTGGCCGCGATGGCCACCTCGAAGCCTTCCTTGCGAAGCATGTAGGACAGGGCGTCGCTGAAGGATTCCTCATCCTCGACGACAAGCACTCGGGTCACGGAAGGGCCTCCGGGGCAGGAAATGGATCAAAAGAATCGGTCTCGTACGGTCGCTCCGCGTCAACAGCACCGTTGACGGAGAAGGGCCCGCCGGTGGGACGACCCCGTACGACGCCCGATTCGGGCAGTCGCAGGGTGAAGGTGGAGCCCTGGCCTTCCGAGCTCCATACGGTGACCTCCCCGCCGTGCGAGGCGGCCACATGCTTGACGATGGCGAGGCCGAGACCGGTGCCACCGGTGGCCCGTGAGCGGGCCGGGTCGACTCGGTAGAACCGCTCGAACACGCGCTCGCGGTCCTTCTCGGAGATGCCGATGCCCTGGTCGGTCACGGCTATCTCGATCAGATCCCCGCCGGGCGCGGCCAGCTTCCGGGCCGCGATGCCGACGCGTGTACGGGCGGGGCTGTAGTTGACGGCATTCTCCACGAGATTGCCGAGGGCGGCCGCGAGCTGACTGCGGTTTCCCCAGACGGTGAGGTCCGCGGTACCGCCCGAGGCCATGGTGATCTGCTTGGATCCGGCCTGCTGGCGGCACCGGTCGATGGCCTCCGCGACCAGCTGTTCCACCCGAACGGGTTCGGCGTCCTCCAGCGGGTCGTCGTTCTGCACCCGGGAGAGGTCGATGAGCTCCTGGACGAGGTTGGTCAGCCGGGTCGCCTCGATCTCCATGCGCCCGGCGAACCGCTCCACCGCCTCCGGGTCGTCGGACGCTCCCATGACGGCCTCGGAGAGCAGCGAGAGCGCGCCGACCGGGGTCTTGAGCTCATGGCTGACGTTGGCGACGAAGTCGCGCCGTACCGCTTCTATGCGGCGGGCCTCCGTGAGGTCCTCGACCAGCAGCAGGACCAGGCGTGAGCCCAGCGGGGCCACCCTGGCCGAGACCGCGAGGGCCTCGCCCCGGCCCGTGCCCCGGCGCGGGAGGTCCAGCTCCACCTGTCGTATCTCACCGTCACGCCGGGTGTCCCTGGCCATGTGGAGCATGGGCTCCACCGCCAGGCGGCCACCCCTGACCAGGCCCAGCGCATAGGCGGCGGAGCTGGCCTTGACGACGCTGTCGCTCTCGTCGAGCACGACGGCCGAGGAACTGAGCACGGACAGGACCGTGTCCACCCCCGGCGGCAGCGCGGCGTTGCCGTCGGGCCGCAGGGACGTACGCGTGGGGCGCTTCTGCTCGCGTTCACTCCAGCGGAACGCCAGCACGGCGATCACACCGGTGCACAGCCCGGCGATCGCGGCAGCTGCGGCGACCGCCGCGTTCACGTCCATGCTTCAAGGTTATGCGGGCGCGCCGACACTCTCCCAGCCATCCGGGTGCCATCTCGAACACTCGTCGCCCAGAGTTCACCGAGGGGATAGTGCCGGTTCACTTGGGCGGTCGGATCCCGACGCGTTGCACCCGCACCGTGGCAACGTGGGGGTCGGCCCTAGACCCCGGCCTCAACAAAGGATCTGGAGAGGGACTTCCATGCGCGACGCTTATCACGAGGAACTCGATTCGATCGGCGAGGACCTGGTCGAGATGGCCAGGCTCGTCGGCTCGGCGATCGGGCGGGCCACGACGTCCATGCTCGACGCCGATCTCAAGCTCGCCGAGAGCGTGATCGCCGCGGACCAAAAGGTCGACGACCTCCAGCACGACCTGGAGGCCCGCGCCATCGCGCTGCTGGCCCGCCAGCAGCCGGTCGCGACGGATCTGCGGATAGTGGTCACCTCCCTGCGGATGAGCGCCGACCTGGAGCGCTCGGGCGACCTCGCCCAGCACGTCGCCAAGCTGGCGCGGCTGCGCTTCCCCGAGTCGGCGGTACCGCACGACCTGCACGCCACCATCCTGGAGATGGGTCAGCTGGCGCAGCGGCTGATGGCGAAGGCCGCCGAGGTCATCATCACGAAGGACGTCGACCTGGCGCTCCAGCTGGAGCAGGACGACGACGAGATGGACCTGCTGCACCGCACGCTGTTCCAGCACCTGATGGACGACCGCTGGAAGCACGGCATCGAGACCGCCGTCGACGTGACCCTGCTCGGCCGCTACTACGAGCGCTTCGCCGACCACGCCGTGTCGGTCGCCAAGCGCGTCGTCTACCTGGTCACGGGCGAGCACGCGGACGAGATCCAGGCGGCGACGCCGGTGGAGGGGGCGTAGAGGGGCGCGGACCTCACCGCATTCGCACGTCCGTTCCAGCACTTGTGCGCCGTTGATGCGCCCTCCGGACTGGGCATGCAATGGGTGCGGGGGCGGCGCGGCATGCCTGCGCCCCCTCGTCGGCATGTGTGCCCACGCATGTGCCGTACGCCGTCGAGTCGTACGCCCTGAGGAGGGACCATGGCCGATTCCCCCGTGACCGAACCCCAGCAGGAGAGCCCGACCGAAGTGGTGCACCTGCCCGTGCTGGGAGCCTGCGGTTGCGGCTCGGGCTGCGGGTGCGGCTGCCAGTCCGGCGCGCCGTGCCAGTGCGGCGGCTGAGGGCCGGACCGAACCTCGCGGCAGGGCCCCGTGACGGACGCGTGTCCGCTCCCGGGGCCCCGCCGTGGCGCGCTCCTCAGACCGTCGGCTCCGTGACCGCCCGGTCCTCGCCGTGGCGCGCTTCCCGCACCGCGGGCTCCGTGACCGCCTGGCCCTCACCGTGGCGCACCTCCCGCACCACGGGCTCCGTGACCGCCTGGCCCTCGAGGGCCGGCGAGCCTGCGACCACCGGCTCCGGCAGGTCCAGGTTCCGCATGAGCAGCCAGTAGCCGAACGCGGTGACCGTGCCCAGCACCGCGCAGGTCCCCCACAGCCAGGCCGCGCCGTAGTGGTCGATCACGAAGCCGGACATCAGCGGCGCGACGAGCGCCGCCACCGACCAGGACATCGAGTACACCCCCTGGTAGCGGCCCCTGCCGTGCGCCGGGGACAGCTGCACCACGATGCCGGTCTGCGTCGGCGCGTTGACGATCTCGGCGAGGGTCCAGACGCACACCGTCAGCGCGTACACCCCGACCGACCCCGCGAAGGCGGTCAGCCCAAACCCGTACCCCGCGACCAGGGACGAGATGATCAGCAGCCGCCGGGGGTCCCGGTGCTGGATGAAGCGGGTGACGGGAATCTGCAGGGCCACGATCATCACGCCGTTGACGGCGATGGCCGTACCGAAGTCCGAGCTGGACAGCCCGTCCGTGCCCATGGCGACCGGCAGTCCCACGTATCCCTGCTGGAAGATCAACGCGACCAGGAAGGACAGCCCGACGACACCCATGTAGCGCCCGTCGCGCAGCACGGTGCTCAGCCGCACGTCGTCCGGCGCGCGGACCCCGGCGGGCTGCGGCTTCGCCTCGGGGCGGGACTCGGGCACCTTGAGGAAGACCACGACGGCGCAGAGCAGCGTCAGCGCGGCCTCGCCCATGAAGCCGGCCAGATAGCTGTACTCGGCGATGAAGCCGGCCCCCGCCGAGGAGACCGCGAACCCGAGGTTGATCGCCCAGTAGTTGAGCGAGAAGGCCCGCACCCGGTCCTCGGGCCTGACGATGTCGGCCATCATCGCCTGCACGGCGGGCCGGGACGCGTTGCTCGCCATCCCCACGACGAAGGCGACGCCCGCGATGGCCACCGGATGCACCATGAAGCCGAGCACGGCCACCGAGACGGCGGTCGAGAGCTGCGCGATCAGCATGGTCGGGCGACGGCCCAGCCGGTCCGTCATCACCCCGGCCCCGAGCGACGAGACGACCCCGCCGAGCCCGTGGAGCGCGGCGACGAGACCCGCGTACGAGGCCGAGTAGCCCCGGTCCAGGGTCAGATAGAGGGCCATGAAGGTGGCGACGAACGCCCCGAGGCGGTTGACCAGCGTGCTGGTCCACAGCCACCAGAACTCCCTGGGGAGACCGGCGACCGTCTCGTGTGCCGCCTTTCTGAGACCGGCGACAGACATAGGGCTTCCCCCTGGGGGCGTACGTACGGAATGGATGCGAGCAGGCCTTCATGTAAGCGTCCCTGCTGCTGTCCGAACATTACGAAGGCGGATTCCCCGGCCGCCACTCAATTGACGCCGCCCGTCAATCGGAGGTTCTCCGCCCCGCCTCCGTCCGCCCTGTGACCGAGCGCGCGGAGCTCGCACGGGTTCGATTACGCTCGGACCCATGGCCGACGCACCGTACAAGCTGATCCTCCTCCGCCACGGCGAGAGCGAATGGAACGCGAAGAACCTGTTCACCGGATGGGTGGACGTAGACCTCACCGACAAGGGCGAGAAGGAGGCGGTCCGCGGCGGTGAGCTGCTCAAGGACGCCGGCCTGCTCCCCGACGTCGTGCACACCTCCCTCCAGAAGCGCGCGATCCGCACGGCCCAGCTCGGGCTGGAGGCCGCGGACCGCCACTGGATCCCCGTCCACCGCTCCTGGCGCCTGAACGAGCGCCACTACGGCGCCCTCCAGGGCAAGGACAAGGCCCAGACGCTCGCCGAGTTCGGCGAGGAGCAGTTCATGCTCTGGCGCCGTTCCTACGACACCCCGCCGCCCGCCCTCGAGGACGGCACCGAGTTCTCGCAGAGCGCCGACCCGCGCTACGCGACGATCCCGCCGGAGCTGCGCCCGCGCACGGAGTGCCTCAAGGACGTCGTCATCCGCATGCTGCCGTACTGGTACGACGGCATCGTCCCGGACCTCCTCGACGGCAAGACCGTCCTGGTCGCCGCCCACGGCAACAGCCTGCGCGGCCTGGTGAAGCACCTGGACGGCATCTCCGACGACGCCATCTCGGGCCTCAACATCCCCACCGGCATCCCGCTCGCCTACGAACTGGACGCCGACTTCCGCCCCCTGAAGCCGGGCGGCACGTACCTCGACCCGGACGCGGCGAAGGCCGCGATCGAGGCCGTGAAGAACCAGGGCAAGAAGAAGTAAGCAGAGCTGAACCGGCCCCCCCACCTGCGGGTTTTCCGCGTGGTGGGGGGCTTTTTGGTGCGCTGGGCCGTCTGTGGGCCGTCGCGTGCTCAACGGGCCGTCAGGCGGGACGGCTCCAGCGGCGGATGCGGATGTCGAGGACGATCAGCAGTGCCACGGGTACGGCGATCTCTGCGGGGGCGTCAGCCCAGAGGGCGAGTGCGCCACCGGCACTGCCGGTGAGCGCGAGCGGCAAGTCGCGAGGACAGATGTCGACGGTGACACCTGTGCGTGGGACCATGATGTCTCCATCTGTGGTCGGTTCCTGGCTAGGGATTCCGGGTGCGGAAATGGAAACGAATGCCGCCCACGCACGGGCGGCATTCGCGCGTGTTGAGACTTTCGCACAGCTCGGCTTCACAGACAAACGTGCAGCTAGAAGCGGGCTTTTACCGCGACAGTAGAAAAGTCACAGACTGCTGCACGTCGACGCTGATTCATTTCACTGGATGAACGCCTTGTTGTACAGCTTGGACGGCTCGAACCTCCCTACCCAGGTAGGAATCATCCCTGGGTAGGGAGAGATCCTCGCTGGTCAGGGAGGGGTGTTCGAGTCACCTACCGCTTCCCAGGGTTCTTTTCGATAAACCGTAAGCTTCCTTCCATGGATGGAACTGCCCACCCATGGAAGGTTGCCGAGTTTCTGTACGTTGATTCAAGCCGTGTGCTCATCTTGTGAGCCTTGCTGGACTGCCAAAGTTCAGTTTCTACGCCCTGAATTTTCGTATGCGTGCTCGATTGCCTTTCGAGTGCGTTCCTGACTAGTGCTGTGACCGCATAGGTCCGCCGGGTTGGTCCAGGCTGCGACCACCGCCTGATCGACGGCCGAGTCACTCTCAAGGCAGCGAACCAGGAATGCCAGTCCCTCCGGGCTACTCAACCGCACAACACGACGACCGGTTCTCTCGGACCAGGTGGCCAAGTCATGGCCGTGTTCGTGTGCGCGTACGACGACGCTGTCCAAATCCTCGACGTCGACCGCAAGTTCCCACTGCGGAAGGGATGCGCTGGGTCCACGTGTAGCGATGAAATCGGCGCAGTTCAGAGGGGTCCCCGTCGTCTTTTCGTAGAAGTGCCGGGCTTTCTCAGGCTGGTCGCACGTCAGGACCATGCCGTGCGGGGCACCCGCCAAGTGGGGCGGGAACTGCCATCCGGTGAAGTTGCGCGGCTGCCACAGGGAGAAAGCGGCACCTACCGGATCGATCAATGTCGCCATGCGCCCCTGATCGCCCGCGTCGAAGGGAGGTACGACAAGACGAGCGCCGTTCACCGTCGCCACTTCGGCGCGACGGTCGACGTTGTCGACTGCCAAGTAGTAGGCGATGTGGGCGGGTGTTCCCGGTGGGTAGACCGGGTTCGCCAGGTCGCTCACGCCACCGATCAGGTGGCCGTCGATGGCTATCTTGGTGGCCTTTCGCCAGTCCTTCTCGTCCACCTCGAAGCGCCAGCCCAGCGTCTTCGAGAAGAAGGTGGCGGTGCCGGCCAAGTCACGGGTTTTGAGATCCATCCAGCAGAACTCGTTCGATGAACCCAGACGGGTCGTCATCCTGTGCTCCTTGTCGTCTCAATGCTGGGTATCGAGTACTTGGACGACTCCGCAAGAGATTTTCGGCTGCGCTGCGTAGCAGGGCCGGCGTCAAACCGGTCCTACCGCACCGATTCGATCGTTCGCGGGCGTGTCCAGTCCCACCGAGCGGTCCCATGAAGATGAGCTGCTTGGTCACCAGCGGTCCGCCCGCGACCTTCCACGGCAACGTGATCTCGACCGGCGGGAATTGCTTCATGTGGGCCCTCAGTGCGTCGGCGACCGGGCCGGGGAGCGGCACGTCCCGCAGCTAGCCGCCCTTGGGCGGAGCGAAGACGGGCTTGCTACGGCTCAGCTTGAGCTGCTGGACGACGTGCAACGTGTCCGACCGGAAGTCGATCGCGTCCACCGCGACACCCAGGATCTCGCCTTGCCGGAGGCCGCCGCCGCCGCCCAGGTCGACCATCGCCTGAGACCGCTCCGGCATGCCCGCACGCACCGCGAAGAGCCGTTCCGTCGTCCAAGGCGTGACGCGCTTCGTGTCCACGGTCGGCGGCCGTACCGAACGGGCAGCGCAAGGGTTTCGCGGAAGGTGCCCGTCGTCCACGGCCGCGCTGAGAGCCGCCCGAACGTTGGAGTAGATCGTCCGGGCGTACGAGCCTCGGACTGGGCTTGATCCGCTTTGACGGACATTCGAGAGATCAGGGGTTCAGCCCCGGGAGGATGTCCATCATGGAGAGCATGGGGAAGAAGAAGCCTCGCCGCCCTCGCCGTTCCTTCACGCCGGAGTAC